>JAGKWS010000075.1 GCA_021151685.1 Chitinophagaceae bacterium | reverse complement strand
GTCCGGGTACAGCTGGTCCTACCCATTCGGGCAGCGGCCCCCTGGTATTCGCTCCGCTAAGTAACTGTTGCTCTGGCCAAAACGGTTTCCCTCCGTCAACTACAGCTCCGGTTATTTCCGGTGCAATATGCGAATATGGAGCTACGGCAGTAGCTACCCTCATATCTGGCAACCCTACGGGTATTGCAGGCAAGTAGGGCAACGCTTTGTTGCGCCTTCCGCCCTGCTTGCCGGGGCCAGACATCAGTTGGGGTATTGCTGGCCCCGGTTCCTGTAACAGGGGTAGTGTTACCAGTTGCAGCACCCTGTACAGGGGCATCATCAATTCATGCAGCATGGGTTTTCAGAGTTTATAGGGGCTTTCATCAAAAAAATAGGGGGTATAGTTTTCATGGGCTTATTGGCGGCTCCTGCCTGTCAGGTATAGTAAATGAGCCACCTTTTGTGCAAATTCCCGGTCATTCAGGTGCCGGTGCTGTAGTCCGGGCAGGTAGTATTCCATCATCGTTTCCAGATAGCCAACGGGGTCATGAGCCGGCCCTCCGCACAACCCCGTTACAAGTTTACCAGTGTCGCCCTCTTTCCGTCCAGCTTCTCCTTCAGTATCTGGCAAGCACCCACAAACATCTGGTCATCGGTCAGTATAGCCTCACTACCGCCTACCCACGTCAGGCTGGCCAGTTCTTCATACACATCCAGCATCCGCTCTTTGTCGGCCTTGCTCATGGCGCAGTTCAGCTCTGCCCTGCCGGGATTTTTGAAGTACGCTACATGCACCCCGCACGTTATGGCATATATGCCCTCTTTGTATTTTGCCTTCCATGCGGCTATTTGTTCTTCACTGGCCTGGCCCTTCAGCTTTGTTTGTTCTGTTTTCATCTTGTGTTGTTCCGTTATTAGTTCAGGTTACTCGGTTACCAGTTTCAGAAACACTATGGGTAGGGTTATGTCCATACTGGTCGCACCCTGTTCCCATCCCTTCTCAAACTCTTTTATCTCGGCTCCGGCCAGTACATCGGTCTGCAACGCCCGTGTTCCCTTTGCCTTGTAGGTTACCACAATGTCAAATTGCAGATCCAGTATGTCACTTCCTCCAGCGGCAATTGCTGCCCGGTTCATGTCATCCAGCGCACCTTTCAGTATTTTTATCTGGCCCTCATACGTTCGGTTACCACTTTGTATACTCACGGGCTCATCGCCGGCAGCATGCAGCAACTTCTTTTCTTTAGCTGCCTTATACTTCAGTCCGCGTATTTTGGTAAGGGTGGCACCGGCTACCATCACGGTCATATCGGCCCACTCACAGTCCTTGCTGTCAAAAAATGCTATTGTTGGCATATTCTCTTTCGTTGTCTAAAAAGTTATCAAATCTCATTTGCCGGATTACTGAACCCCAATTCTATCCGTATATCCGTAGCATAGCCCACCGGCACAATGCTCAGTACCACCTGCAGCCTGTTGGTGCTCAGTATATTCTGATTGGGGTCTATATAGCACCTTATGCTGCTTATCTCACGGTTGGCGGTCATAGTGTTGTTCACCAGATTGGTTATCTGTTGGCTCAGCCATTTACAGAATCCCGCATCCAGCGTGCCGTCTGTGTTTACAGGTACCTCATCGTCTACCACCTGCACAAATGTGGTGTAGGCCTGTATATGTGCCTTATCTACCACACGCCCACGGGCCAGCACACAGTAGTCATCGGTAGTTGCCGCACACATGGGGTCTCCGGCCATATAAAAACCGCTGGTATTGGCATAGGTAGTAAATGTCATAAAACCCTTCTGCGCTATCACAGCCATATCATCGCCCATTGCGCCCACTTGCTGGTCGCCCACATAGGCTTCTACATTGGTAAGTGCCCCATTGCGCACTCTGCTTATCTTGCGTTGCACCGGCAATGCCGCCGCTATGCCCAGCACAAGGCCCACACAGGCTGCACGGCTCACCTGTGTATCGCCCACCAGTATGGCAGTACGGTTATTGCTGGTACCCATCGTCATATCTGCCAGTTCGGCTACTTCGGCACTGCAAGACGAGCCACCAATTATGGCTCTGAATGGTTTGTGCCGTTCAAAGTAAGCCGCAGCGGTTACCGCCATTTTGGTAGCTGCCACATATACCTGTGCATTCAGCCCGTTGCTCACTATGGTAGGTGTTCCTTCGTCTTCTATAGCTTCATCATCACTCAGCAGTCCCACTATTCTTATTTTGTCTCCGGCAAAGTCCAGCAGCTTGCGCACACCATCTGCATTGCTGTTGTCGGCCATATCGGCCACCGTCATCGTGGGGGGCACCAGCATCACATATAGCTGGGCACCGGGGCCTGCCTGGTCGTAGTATTCTTTTATTTGTCTCCTTGCAAACCGGTTATGTATATTGCTGATGCCTGCTGCATCGGCATCGGCGGCATTCGTCAGCAATACCGGGGTGCCTGCTGCATACCCCGGTTCCGTCACTCCGGTCATTATCAGCCCGGCTATGCCATCGCTGGTTTGCAGCGTACCGCCCAGTTGCCCGTTGGCAAGGGTTATATTCACACTTCCCATATGGTTTCTTGTTTTTTTGTAGTTATAGAGTATGTATCAGTTCATCCAGCATATCGTCCAGCGCATCATCATCGTCTATGTCGGTCATGCTGGCTTTTCTTTCTGCCTCTTCCGGTGTCAGGGTGGTCACACTGCTATCATCCAGTGTCGCCGCATGCTGCCAGGCAGTTTTGGCGTGCATAAATACCCGCTGGTCGCTGGTAATGTACAGTAGCCGGGGTTCGTTGTTTTCAGGTTGGTTGTTCATAGTGTTCAGGTATTCTTATGCTTGTTATACCATTTGTACATGATATTTGTGCAACAACACAGGAGCTTTTGTGGCCTTAAAGCCTGTTTAAGATTTATTGCTTGTGTTTACTGTAAGCGTTTGTTTTGATCAAAACGAGGCACATGTTGCAGCCATAGTCCTTCTTATAGCGAAAAATGTAACGAGGTAGCAGCCAAAAACAACCATAAGAAACGCAAGCAATAAATCTTAAACCGGCACTTAATATCGGCCGTAAATCTTTGTGTTTCTTTGTGTTACATTTTTTGGCCTTTGTGGCGAAGAAACTTTTCTCTACCATATCCTGAAGTTTCTTTGACATTACAGGTATCTGATGATGCCCTTCAGTGCCACTTCGTTCAGGCTTCTGGTGCGCCGCACCACGGCATAGCCCTCCCGGCTTCCGGCGGCATTGCTGTTGCCTTCTATGGTATGCAGTACTACCGGGTTGTCGGGTCTTCCGGTCCATACGGCCTTCTCTACTATGCCGGTATGCCCGGCACCCATCCCCAGCAGCAGCACAAACTGGTCGCCCGGCAGTATGGGCATTTGCTCCTTCAGCAGGGTTTCTTTTGTTATCCTTATAGCGGTCTTTTGTTGGTTGCTACCCGTTCGGTTCCAGCAGTCATATACTCCTGCCGTCTTTACCATTGGGTTGGGCACTGCATTTCTTTTGGCAGCCATACCATAGCACCAGTATACAAATGCCTGACACCATGCATAGCCTGGCCGCAGGCCCACCGCTTTCAGGTATTCATCTACCATTGGTCCCTTGTTACTGCCCCGCGGGCTTTCTTCCTGGCCTATCTGGCTCTGTGCCGTTACCAGTGCCGCAGCAGCAAGGGCACTGCTGCGCACCAGTGTTGGCACACCTTTTTGTGTAGGGTTCATGGTGTTGTTTTATGCTTTTGTCAGGGCATATTTTGCCTGCGTATACAGGTCATACAGGTTTTGTTTCAGTCGCTTCCCATCCAGCTCACTGGTCAGCAGGCTGGCCAGTTTTTGCAGCAATGCATCTCTTTTTTCGGGCGGGCAATCCTTCAGTTTTGCAGCAAAGCAGCGTATCACCTCTTCGGCACTGCCGGTACCGGCACATTGTTCTGCAGCAATCAGGGCACGGGTAGCATGGCCCAGTGCGGTTAGTAGCTGCTGGCGCAGCAGGTCATCGGCCGTTCCGGGTATCAGGGCGGTTATTATGTCGGCCACCGGCGACTCCAATGCCTTCTGAAGCATACCCGTTATCATCAGCGCAGTTTCGGCATGGGCATCTACATATTCGTCAAATCGTTGCAGCAACCGTTTCACACGGTGGCGCATTTTGTTACATATCATAGTTGGGCTTTTTTTAGGGGGGTGGTGTTATTATTTACGCTGTTCCAGTGCGTGCAGTCTGGCAGCATGCTCGTTCAGGTGGCGGTATATCAGTGCTTCCATATCCTTCAGCCCCTGTATTTGTTGCCCCTGTACGGTGGTTTGCTGCGTCAGTTGTTTCAGCTCGGTTACTATATCATCCAGCCGTTTTATCACCTGGCCGGTTATGGTCTTTGCTATGTACCCCAGCACCGTGGCCATCATGCCGGCCACGCTCACCAGCAGCCATAGTTTTATCTCTGTCACCATATTCTATCAGCTTTCCTATGGTTATGCAGCCTGTTGCACTATGGCCACAATGCCCTTTGCATCGCCTCTGCGCTTACGGCCACCCATGCGCACACAGGCACTGTACACATCGCCATAGAAGGTGGGGTCGCCCACACGCTCAAAGAATTTTATTTGCCCCAGCGCACGCTCTACTGCCGTTACATGCCAGCACAGTACAGCATCGTTATCGGTAGCTTCTGCCTCGGCATCTTCGGGCCTCACTTCTGGCAGCGCGCTGTTATTGTAGGTTACCACCGTACCGCGCATCATAATGTTGAAGCCAAACAAACGTCCCACTATACCATTCTGCACATCGTAAGCCGCACTAAAGTCTCTGTACTGGGTAGCAGTCATATCATCTGTCAATTGCTGAAACATATCGGCACTCAGCAAGGCATACCGGCCTTCCATAGGTATGTTCTGCTTATTCAGTTGCAGTTGTGCATGCTTCAAATCGTTTACCGTCAGCTTTTTTCTGTTGCCAAGGGTTCCGTCCAGGTGCGATGCCACATCGGTACCAGTCGTGCGCAGTACCAATCCTGTAGCGGCATTCGGGCTCCACGTTACCAGCAGGTTATTGGCCAGAGCTTCCCTCAGCGATAGCTCGTGCTCTGCCAGTATGCTTTCGCGCTTGTTGTAACTCAGTTCATAGTTTTCGGCATCGGGTATCAGTATCGGGTTGGTCGAGAATTCATCCAGCGAGTACGTCACATCCGTATCGCCCCTCAGCACCACCGTAGCTGGTACGGCACTTCTGTTCTTCACTACGGTAGCCACGGCCCCGGCTTGTGGTATATGCACTACCTTGCCCTGCAGCACATACTGCCCTGCATCAGTCGATGCCAGCAAAAATTCATTGTTCTTAAATAGGTTGCCCGCTATATGGTCTTGCCATATTTCTTTCTGTAGTCCCATGGTTTGATGGTTGGTTGTTTAGGAAAAATTGATTTGTGTATTTTTTTGTCGGCAGGTAGCTGCCAGAATATTGCTGTTTTGAATTCAAACATTAGCCGCCTGATACCGATAAGATATTGGTGCAGTCAAAACGCGACCATAATGGCCTCAAGCCAACAGTTGATTTTGTATTCCCTATAAGTAATAACCTTAGACGAGTGTAGATGTCAGGTCGGTATTACATTGCATGCGCTGCACTATGCAGCAAACTTCTTATCAAACAGTTCCTTATACCGTACCGGCTCATTAGCCTTAAGTGCGGTTAGTTTTTTACCGGTAGGGTCTTTTCTTTCGTAGTCGTCCCATTCCCAGTTTGCTTCGCTATTATCGGCAGGGGTGGCTTTCAGTTGGTCGGCTATAGAGCGGTAGGCCGGCATAGCCACAAGCAGTTGCTTTAGCCCGGCTGCATTCTCCCGGTAGTCGTCCTTTAGTTGTGTATACAGCTCCCTGGTTATCTTTTTGTCTTCCAGCGCACGGTCCAGCAGGGCATCTATTTCCAGCACATTGCGGTGTTGGCGGTTGGTATCCAGTTCCTGTTTCAGGGCATTCCTTTCTTGCAGTAGCAGGGTCTTTTCTGTTTCCAGCACACTGTTTTTACTCATCAGGTCTTGTACTGCATTGGCTACAGCATCGGCTCCGGCATCGCTGCTCAGTTGCAGCAGGCTATACAGTCGGGCATCGGCTCCGGGCAATATTCCCTTCGTATTATCCCGCTGCATCCACGACAGATTGATGGGGTTTTCTTCCGCATCATACAACGCCGTCAGCGCATTGCAGTTACCGGGTATATCCACAAGGCTACACTCTTTGTTGTACCACCGGGTTATGGTGGGGCCGGTTTGGCCGGGTAGCATCAGGGCTTTGTCCATACTATACTCCAGTACCACTATATGCCCTACCGATGCCGCATTCAAAAAACCGTTCTCTACCTCGCTCCACGTTTGCAGGCCCCGGCTGTTGGCCATGTTTATTACAGGTATACCGGTTATCTGGTCGCCTTCTGTTTTCAGCTCCTCCCACCGCAGCACTACGCCATCCTCGCGGCGGTGCATGTAGTAGCCTATGGGGTTCTTTGTGTATCGGTCCATTTCGTACCCGCTGGTCAGCAATCTGAATCCGTATTCATTCACACTACTGTCCGACAGTACAAAACGCCGGTCTGCTTTTTTTAGTTGTTCACTCATGATAAGGTAGTTTTTTTCGGTTGTTTGCAGCACAAAGATGTGTGGCATTTTTTTACCGGGCAAAAGCACACTTTGTCATACACAGCCACATGCATATCATGCACCATATACGGCATATCATATGTGGCAGTATCGTTGCAAACACATGTTATACAGCACTTTATACGTTTATATACCTTCACTTTTGCCCGCCAATTGTTGTGTATACACTTTTACTTGTTTTCCCATCATTTTGTACTGGTTATAGCTACGCCAAATATCATTTTCATAGCATCCTGCATACATCAACCACACTGGTTTTTAGGCTTTTCATCACAACACCTACCAATAATAAATACTACATTTGGCATCATACTATTATGTACTATTTCGCACATTGGGTCAAGGTCGCACTCACATCCTGTCTGGTGGTTTCGGGTAGCATGGTAATGGCACAAAATGCCACCGATGCCCGCCGCTATATGGACGAAAAAAACTATGACAAAGCCCTGCCCGTTTACGAAGAACTCTACAAGCAGTCGCCCGATTCGTTTCATACCGAATACCTGAATGCGCTGCTTACAGCAGGCAAGTTCAAGGTGGCAGAGAAAATGGCCGAAAAACGCGCTGCCACACTGCCCAAATGGCCCCCAAACCCATCTGTAAATATGGAACTGGGGCAGGTGTACGAGCGTGCAGGCAAGGCCGATAAGGCAAGGCTCCAGTACGATAGTGTGCTCAAGGTTATTAATGGCGATGATATACTCACCACCAATATCGCTAAAGCATTTTCCGACATTGGTCACGACGACTATGCCATTCTTACCTACGAAACAGCCCTCAACCGCTTGGGCAATCCGCCCATGTATGGCCGCCAACTGGCTACCCTGCATGCACGTACCGGCAACCTCGATAAGGCTGTAGATGCCCTGCTGCGTGGTGGCCCCAGCGTATTTGTAACGGCCGAAAGTGCCAAAGAAATGCTGCTGGAGATTATAGGCACCGACCAGAAAAAACTACAACTGGTACAAAAGGCCATCATCCGCAAAATCAATCAGCAACCCGACAACAACTACTATGCCGAGATACTGACGTGGGTATACACCCAGCGAAACGACTGGGATGGTGCCCTGCTGCAAATACAGGCAATAGACGAACGCAATAACGAAAGCGGCCGCCGGGTAATGGATTTTGCCCGTACGGCCATTGCCGCCCGCCAGTACGACCTTGCCCTCCGTGCCTTCGATGATGTGATAGCCCGCGGGCCCGATCAGCCATTCTACATCTCGGCACAGATGGAGAAACTGACTACCGGCTACAACCGTATTATAGAAAACGTAGACCGCAAACCCGAAGAGGTAACCGCATTGGCCGCCCTCTACGATACGTTTCTCACAAAGTACCCTGCCTTTTACGCACAGCGTACCGCCTCAGAATTTGCAGCATTATATGCCGAATATGGCAACAACCCAAAGCGCGCCATCAGCATTCTCAACCGCTCTATATCGGTACCGGAAACGCGGCGAAACATGTTGGGCCAGTTCAAACTGCAATTGGGCGACTACTATGTACTCGTTGGCCGCATGTGGGATGCATCACTTACCTATAGCCAGGTAGATAAAGAATTCAAACAAGACGCACTGGGCGAAGAAGCTCGTTTCCGCAATGCAAAACTTGCTTACTACATGGGCGATTTCGATTTGGCACAGAAACAGTTGGGCATTCTCAAATCGGGCACGTCCAATCTTATTTCTAACGATGCCATAGACCTCTCTGTACTCATTACCGAAAATGTAGAAGACAGCAATACCGTGCCCCTGCATCGGTTTGCCTATGCAGGTTTGCTACTGTTCCAAAACCGCGATGCCGATGCCGAAAAACTGGTAGACAGCATAGCTCAGGCTTGGCCCAAACACCCACTTGCCGATGACCTCGTGATGATGCGTGCCCATATAGCCATCAAGCACCGCAACTATCCACTGGCACTCACACACCTCAAAAAGGTAATAGATACATGGGGCAAAGATGTGCTGGGCGACGATGCGCTGTACACCACTGCCGAAATTTATTATAACAACCTGCACCAAACGCAGGAGGCCAAAAAGTATTACGAACAGCTTATTATAGACTATCCGGGCAGTACCTATGTGCAAATGGCCCGCCAAAAACTGGCTGCCCTTAAAGAGCAGGGGGTACAATAAGAAGTCTTTCAAATATTATGATTACAGGCATCAGACACATCATTTTCGACCTTGGGGGCGTTCTGCTCAATATCGATTACAACATTACCGAACAGGCATTCATCAATCTTGGTATCCCCGACTTTGCCGAACGCTATTCGCAGTTGCGCCAAACCGACATATTCGACCGGCTGGAGACTGGCCGCATGACCCGCAACGAGTTTGTAACCGCTATGCAGGCTATTGCACAAACCCCACTCACAGAGCAGCAGATACTTACTGCATGGAATGCTATGTTGCTCGACTTTCCCCTGCGCCGCCTGCAAATACTACAGCAGCTACGCAACCATTACGACCTCTTCCTGCTCAGCAATACCAATGCCATACACGAAGAAGTATTTAATAACACACTCATGAGCAGCCACGGCATACCCAACATTGGTGTGTTTTTCGACAAGGCATATATGTCGCACCGCATAGGCCTGCGCAAACCCATGCCCGAGGTATTTCAATATGTACTGAACGACAACGGCCTGTTACCAGAGCATACACTCTTTATAGACGATAGCCCGCAGCACATAGCCGCAGCCGATGCACTGGGCATCCGCACCATTTATCTGGAAAAAGGCATGACCATAGAAGACAACATTTTCAAACCACGCAACAGCGCATAATAAAAGCCCCCTGCACTACATCATGCAGGGGGCTTTTATCATAAAATATGGTTCTGTTACCTGAATACAAAATATACCAACACCACCGAAATAAGAATCACACCCACTATTGCCAACTGCAAGAAGGATATAGCACGCTTATAACTTTGGTTCAGTTCTTTTATGTTAGATAGTTCCAAAATGTTGTTGATAACATTCTCCATGCGAGAAAAAGCCGTCTCTCCCTTCACCACATAGTCATACGCACCATATTTCATACTTTCTACCGCTACTTCCAGCTTGTCTTGCCCCGATAGCATAATTACCTGCGATTGCGGACTCAGTTCTTTTATTTTCTTCAGCACCTCCACACCATTCTGTGCGTTGGGCAAGTGCGAGTTCAGATGAAAATCCAGCACCACAATCTGTGGTTTCTGGCTTATTTCCCGCAGTGCACTTTCTCCGCTTTCAAACGTTTTTATTTCATACGAGAACCTTTCTGCCAGGTAGTCCTTCAGCATTTCGTTTTGTATCGGCTCATCGTCCACCAGAAAAATGGTGGTGTTGTTTTGTTCATTTGTCATAAAAAGTGGTGCTATTATTTCAGAAAAATAGTATAAACTCGCTAAATATCAAAATACTTTGTGTCTTTGGTATTTCCGCCTACCGGGCGCAAGCTTCTCAGCGTATCTGGTTCAGTTCTTCAAACGCCTTCTTGCACACGTATTTCAGGTTAAATATCATAGTGGGCAGTGCATCAAAATGCGCCGATGCACCAGCCGATTGTTCTATCATAAATATCTTACTCACATCTTCCTTCACCCCCATGTAAGACAATTGTGGTTTCAGCGAGTGCGCCGCTATCTTCACCGTAGGGTAGTCTTTTATGGCCATTGCCTTGTCTATATTGTCCAGCAACTTGGGGGCATTTTCCAAAAACATGCGTATATATTTATTCATCTTTTCTTCATTGCCGCCTGTCAGTGTTTTCAGAAACTGCATGTCTGTTACCTTGTCTGGCAATACAGGCAATGGTGGTGCTTCTGGTTTTTGTGCTACCGGTGTCACCTTCTGCTCGCTGGCTGGTATGCTACCGGCCATTACTTCGTCCATCTTCAGCAGCAATTCTTCGGGATTAAAGGGTTTCGATACAAAACCATTCATGCCCGCATCAAAGTACAGTTGCACATCTTCTTGCAGCACATTGGCCGTCATGGCTATGATGGGTACATTTTTTTGTGGGCTGGGTAGTTCTTTCCGTATCACTTTTGTAGCGGTTATACCATCCATCACCGGCATTTGTATGTCCATCAGCACCACATCATACATTTCTTTCCTCAGTTGGTCTACTGCTTCCTGCCCATTTATGGCCGCATCCAGCCGCACACCGGGTATCAGCTCCTTCAGGGTGTCTTCGGCCACCATCCGGTTAAATTCGTTATCCTCTACCAGCAGCACCTTCATGGTATTCAGCCGTCTCATAGACACCGCATCCAGCATACTGTGCCGCACACCCTCCTCCTGAGATTCCGGCAAATCGAATGGTAATATGGCAGTAAACGTGGTTCCCTTCCCCATCTCACTTATTACCGATATTTCACCACCCATCAGCGACGTTAGCTGGCGGCATATAGCAAGGCCCAGTCCGGTACCTCCAAATTTTCGGGTTGTATCGCTGCCCGCCTGTGTAAAACTGTCAAAAATAGAATTCAGATAATCGGGCGATATACCTATACCCGTATCCGTTACATCAAATATCAACCATAGCTTGTTACCTTCCTGCCGCCTTAACGACACATGTACCTCTACATATCCCCGCTCGGTAAACTTTACCGCATTACCAGCCAGGTTTATCAATATCTGGTTCAGCCTTGTGGGGTCACCCGTTAGCCTTCTCGGTATTTCATCATTTACTATAGTTCTGAAACTGATGTGTTTTTCTTCTGCTTTCAGCATCAGCATATCGCGTACACTGTGTATCACTTCTCTCAGCGAAAAATCTATATGCTCCAGCTCCACCTTGCCCGCTTCTATCTTAGAAAAGTCCAGAATGTCGTTGATAATTACCAGCAGGTTATCGGCCGACATCTGTATGGCATTCAGGTACTTTAACTGGTCTTCGCGTGGTTCCTTGGTTAGTAGCAGCCTTGCCATGCCTATAATGGCATTCATAGGCGTGCGTATCTCATGGCTCATATTGGCCATAAACTGGTGTTTCAGTCTTGCAGTACGCTCTGCCACCTCTTTTTCCTTACGGGCCAGTTCTATTTGTTGCCTTACCTGCAGGTTGCGCAGCTCGCTCAGTATCTTCTGCTGAAAAATCTCCTCCTTTAGTTGCTCAAAAGATTTCAGATGAAAAAATGCCTGCGGTATATCGCCCATCTTGTCATAGAGGGCAGCCAGTGCTTCGTGTACACTCATCAGGTCATGTCTTCGCTGATATTCTTCGGCAAGACTATAGGCCGCATGCAACGATTGTAGTGCCTGCCTATCGTTGTCATCGTCCATATACAGACGGCCCAAATAAAAGTGGCAAATGATTTGCACCTCCACATTACCCAACAACTGTGCCTCGCGCAGGGCATCGGTCAGGTAGCGGCTACTATTGCCAAAGTCGTGCATCTTGTAGTACACCTTACCCATACCACTTTCGGCCATTACATAGGCTACCGTCTCTGGCTCCGAGTGTTTCAGGTTCTCCTGAAAATAATGCAGGGCTTCTCCAAATTCTTCTTTCTTGAAGTAGATGTTACCCAGCGTGTTATGCACATTTATCAGGCTGGTACGGTTATGCGCCCGCTCAAATATGGGCAGGCACTTCAGTGCATACTCCAGCGCGCTGTCATAGTCGTTCAGGTCATACAGCAAGTTCGATATACTGGTCAGTATCACCGACTGTGCAAACTCGTCTCCAATTTGTTCATTATTAATCAGGGCCTTTTCAAAATGGGTCAGCGCATTGGCAAGGTCGCCCATATCCCTATATATATTGCCAAAGTTGTGCAGCACCCTTGCTTCCAGCCCTATATCTTTTATTCTTTCTGCTATGTGCAGCGCCTCTTTCAGTATGGCCAGCCCTTTTTCGTAGTCGCCCAGCAACCAGTGGCAAGACCCTTTCAGGTTCAGCCCGCGGCCTATGCCCCTTGCATAGCCCACCGTTCTCGATCGTTGCACTACCTCCTCCGCTATTTTCAGGGCATGTTCCACATCTATACTACGCACCTCCACACCCATGTCGGCCAGCACCTCTATGCGGCCTTTCTCGTCCGTCTGCTGCGCCATCTTCGCCTGCAGTTCCCTATATCGTGGAGTGTCTATCATAACTGTAGCAAAAATTAGTGAGAATCAATAATATGGTGTGGTACTGTGGCTAAAAATAAAAAAAAACTACATCCCACATACTTTTTTTAATCAGGGATAGTTTGCACACGGCACCAGTATGCCATTATTTTTTGCGTGCAGGCTACATAATACACAAAAAGAAACCGCCCCGGTATTACCGGGGCGGTCTTTGTACTATAAGCAGCTAAGCTGCGGTTGATTACTTGATGATTTCAGTAACCTGACCGGCACCTACTGTACGGCCACCTTCGCGAATCGCGAATTTCAGACCTTTCTCCATCGCTATTGGCGCAATCAGAGTTACATGCAGGTTCACGTTATCGCCAGGCATTACCATTTCTACACCGGCTGGCAGCATGCACTCACCAGTTACGTCTGTAGTACGGAAATAGAACTGAGGACGGTATTTGTTGAAGAAAGGAGTGTGACGACCACCTTCTTCTTTGCTCAGTACGTAAACTTCGCCTTTGAATTCAGTGTGCGGAGTGATGGTCTTAGGAGCGCAGATAACCATACCACGACGGATATCTTTCTTCTCTATACCACGCAGCAGCAAACCAGCGTTGTCACCAGCTTCACCACGATCCAACAATTTTTTGAACATTTCCACACCTGTACATGTAGAAGTCAATGCTGCTTCGTTGAAACCAACGATTTCAACGTTGTCACCTACTTTTATCACACCACGCTCGATACGGCCTGTAGCCACAGTACCACGACCAGTGATAGTGAATACGTCTTCAACAGACATCAGGAACGCCTGATCGATAGGACGTGGAGGAAGAGGAATGTAAGAGTCAACTGCATCCATCAGGTCTTCTACAGCCTTCACCCAGTTAGCTTCGCCAGCCAGTGCGCCTGTAGCAGAACCTTGAATGATTGGTGTGTTATCACCATCATATTCATACTTGCTCAGCAGGTCGCGGATTTCCATCTCAACCAGCTCAAGAATTTCAGCATCTTCAACAAGGTCAACCTTGTTCATGAATACCACGATACGAGGTACACCTACCTGACGGGCAAGCAGGATGTGCTCCTTAGTCTGAGGCATTGGACCATCGGTAGCCGCTACCACCAATATAGCACCGTCCATCTGGGCAGCACCGGTAATCATGTTCTTCACATAGTCGGCGTGACCTGGACAGTCTACGTGTGCGTAGTGACGGTTGCCCGTTTGGTATTCTACGTGTGCGGTATTGATAGTGATACCACGCTCTTTTTCTTCAGGCGCAGCGTCAATTTCATCATAACCTTTTTTCTCTGCCAAACCCTTGTTGGCAAGGATGGTAGTGATAGCCGCAGTCAGTGTAGTTTTACCGTGGTCAACGTGGCCTATCGTACCAATGTTTACGTGAGGCTTCTCCCTCTTAAAGGTTTCTTTTGCCATTTTTTATTGTTTTGTAATTATAGATTACGCTTAAATTTGAAAAGTGTGCAAATATAAGGTAATTTTTCTCTCCAAATAAAATTTTCTTTTTGTTAAGAACACGATTTTACTTAAATAGTAGTATTTACCACAGTACAGGTACATTGGGTTACATTCATCTGCTACACACCGGTAGCTACTTGCCTGTATCTGTTTACGCTCATCACCCATTCTTGTTTTGAATAGTTGTTAGTTTGTACAAGACACAGTAGCCTTTGCAACACCCGCCTGTGTACATTTTTCGTAGCATATGGCGTTGCTACAGTGGGTATATACAGCTATTTTTTGTGTATACTGCTGCATATAGGGGTAAATACTGGCCACAACGGTTATTTTTACACCCACATTGGTAAACTTACAGCAATGAAACTGGTAACCTACAACGATAATGGTCACGGCCAACTGGGCTTTCTGATAGACAACAATATATATGGCACTACCGCTGCCGATAGCAGCCTGCCCGGCACAATGGCCGAATTGCTGGCCAATTGGGAAAACTCTATAGACCTTATGAAAGAAACAGCAGCGGCCATTGCTGCTGGCACACTGCAGGTAACAGGCATCGCCTATACCGGCACCAACGTACTGGCACCAGTACCACAACCAACGTCTTGCCGCGATGGCTATGCCTTCAGGCAACATGTGGCCGCTGCCCGCCGCAACCGTAAGGTAGATATGATTGCCGAGTTCGACCAATATCCTATTTTCTACTTTACCAACCACAATGCCATACAAGGGCCCGGCGAAATACTGTGCATGCCAGACCATTTCAAAAAGCTCGACTTTGAGCTGGAGGCAGCCATAGTAGTATGTAAAAAAGGACGCAACATTACCGCAGCACAGGCCGATGACTACATTGGCGGATACATGATAATGAATGACATGAGTGCCCGTACGCTGCAAATGGAAGAAATGCTGCTGAATCTGGGCCCGGCCAAGGGCAAAGATTTCAGTACCGTTATAGGGCCTATGCTGGTAACCCCCGATGAGCTGGAACCCTATAAAGTACCCGCCAAACCGGGCCATACCGGCAACAGCTACAACCTGCGCATGCGGTGCTGGGTAAATGGGGTACAGGTAAGCGAGGGCAATATGGGCGATATGGACTGGACATTTGCCGAAATAGTAGAACGCTGCGCCTATGGAGCCGATATACTACCCGGCGATGTGATAGGCAGTGGCACTGTGGGCACCGGCTGTTTTCTGGAGCTGAATGGCACCGGCAAGCTGCAAGACCCCAACTACAAAGAGCAGTGGCTACAGGATGGCGATGTGGTAACAATGGAAATAGATGGTCTGGGCCACCTTGCCAACACAATTGTTGCCGAAAAAACCGACTGGAGTATATTGGCTCAGAAGAAATAATGTTATATTGGAGCCCCGATTGCCGCGTAACCTATTGGTAACACAGGTAACACAGGCCCATAACATGGTGTAGCAAGCTTATAGTCAGCACACTGTGTAGCAGAGCCACAACACAAACATTGTAACTGAACCGAATGACGCAAAACACAACCATTGGTGTTATAGGAAGTGGAGCTATGGGGGCTGGTATAGCCCAGGTAGCTGCCATGGCCGGGCATAGCGTGGTGCTGTGCGACAATAACCCCAATGCGCTGGAAAAAGCCACCCGCAACCTGCAGCAAACACTGCAAAAGCTGGAGGAGAAAGGCAAGCTGGCATCGGCGGCGGCCGTTATGGCACGTATTGGCACGGCTACCGCACTGGATGCATTGGCACCCTGTGGCCTGGTAATAGAAGCCATAGTAGAACGGTTAGATGTAAAGAAAGACGTATTTACCCGCGTAGAGGCCGTAGTAAGCGATAGCTGCGTACTGGCTACCAACACATCTTCGCTGTCGGTAACGTCTATTGCTGCCGCCTGCCAAAATCCGGGCAGGGTAATGGGGTTGCACTTCTTTAACCCCGCCCCGCTAATGGCACTGGTAGAGGTAATACCTGCCATACAAACCAATGCAACACTGATACAAGATGCCGTAGTGCTGATGACCCAATGGGGCAAAACACCCGTTGTGGCCAAAGACACACCCGGCTTTATAGTGAACCGTGTAGCCCGCCCGTTCTACGGCGAGGCCATACGCATATACGAAGAAGGCATAGCCGATATGGCTACCATAGACTATGCCATGACTACCATAGGCGGTTTCCGTATGGGTCCCTTTGCCCTTACCGACTATATAGGGCACGATGTGAACTATGTAGTAACAGAAACTGTATTTCAATCTTTCTTTTACGACCCCCGCTACAAGCCCTCATTCTCGCAAAAGCGATTGCTGGAGGCTGGTTGGCTGGGCCGTAAAACAGGCCGGGGTTTCTACGACTACAGTACCAATGCCGTAGCACCCCAGCCCGATACAAACCCCGAACTGTGTACTGCAATAGCCGAAAGGATAATAGTAATGCTCATCAATGAGGCGGTAGATGCCCTGCACCTGGGTGTGGCCAGTGCTACCGATTTGGAGATAGCTATGACAAAAGGGGTCAATTATCCGAAGGGGTTACTGGCATGGTGTGATGAATGGGGCAGCGGTAAATGCCTGTCGCTGCTCGACGGTCTTTATCATCAATATCATGAGGACAGATATCGTGCAAGTGCTTTATTGAGAAAACAGGCTATGGGAAATAAAAAATTTGTTTAATTTTCGGTGATGAAACCAATTCTCCTGGCGTTCTTATTATCTGTTTCGGCTACTACGGGATACTCGCAGAGGAATTCGATAATAGGCATATTTGCCGGTGGTGGCATAGCTACCGCCAGCAATTATGATGTGGCATTGTCAGGTGGTTTAGATTATGCAAAGGGGCTCAATGTGCGCTTTTTCATGGGCACAGAAGTATTCTATCAGCAATTCTCGCTCCTGTACGACAAGGAAGTAAATGGTGCCCGCAACGGTACTGGCTACGAAGGCGAATTGTTATCGCACCGTAGCGCATACATGTTCATTGCCCCCAAGTTTCGCTACTGTGCCGGCCGCTACCAAAATACGCATATCTATGTAAATGCCGGTATAGGTATGAATATGGGTGGCTACGACAGCGTGCGCCGTTGGAGCACCATGTCTACCCCCAATGGCCTGGTTCGTACCGACAGGGTTACAGACCAATCGCAAAACATCAACAGCATGGTGTTTCGTATAGGTGCAGGCATCACCCAATATTTGTATATGGGTGCCAACTGGCGTTTTACATTCACCGGCGATGTAGGCTTCCTACCCGGTAGCCTTACTACCACCAGCGACTATGCCGATGCGGGCCGCAGCCCATACAGTGCCGGCAAACTCAATCCTACTTATGTATCGCTGCGCTTAGGCATTGGCCGTACCCGCAACAGATAATGCTTATGGTTACCAAAAGCCGGTGTGCATCCTCGTTTGGTCTTGTGGCATTGCTTCTTGGCATTGCTGCTGCACCTGTTGCCGCACAGGGCATATATGGTGTGCAAGCTGGCTTGGGTACAACCCCCACCTATAAAGGGCGCAATACCGTGGCTATGGAGGCCTACTACCTGCACAAAATGGCCTACCACCTGTATGCGGGCGGCTCGTTGTTCTATCAGCGGTATTCTATAGAAAATCCCATCAGCACGGCTGGCACCGCCTCCTATGGCGATGTGATTGCCATCCGGCAAAAATCCAGCTACGTATTTGTATCGCCCAAGGTAGATTGGGCTATCAATTACCGCAGCTATTTCCATCTCTTTGCTACTGCCGGGGTGGGCATACGCATGGGTGGCCGCCAGTGGACCGATACGCACCAACCCCTCTGGACAACCCCTCTGGGTGGCCCATACGGTGCCGATACCGTGGCCGTAAACACCACCTACAATCTGCCGGGCATCATTACCCGTTATGGCTTTGGTATAGCAGAGAGAATACCTACACGCCGTTTCTTCAGTATACTGCTATCTCAGGAAGTTGGCTTCATGTCGGGCCTTAGCAAGGGGCCATACCCCATACAAACGCCCTATTTTGCCTTTCAGGTAGGCATCACCCACAAATACCCGCAGGTGTTTGTAGAGTATTAAGATGAGCTATGCCTAAATTTGAGGGGCTATGTCTGTACCACTCCGTAGGAGTGAAAGCTCTGTAGCAGCGATAAAAAACAGCATATACATGCTCCGTTAGGAGCATAACGATAAAAAGAGGCCCGGTATTCAGCAATTGGAACGGACATAGTTTTGCTGCTGACGGAGCAACGATAAATATGTATTTTCCACTGCATAGCTTGCGCCGGGCAGGACGGTATAGCACTTCAAATTCAAACTTACCCGAAAATAGATCTACTCACCTGTCTCACTCTTAGCACCCGGGACTAACGATATATAGTATTTCGGAAAACGGAATTGCCCAATGAGATTGTCTACCCATGTTTCTGCCCATGTGCCGACACTTGATAGTGAACAGCATCAATGGCGGATGTGAAATGTATTGCCACACGCAAAAACAAAGGCTGCCTCCTTACAGAGACAGCCTTTCAGTCTGATATTGTTTTATGGGCTTAGCCCAGTATGTCATCAGCATTGTTCTTTGGTGCATCGGCAAAAAACTTGTCAACCACACCACGGAACATGGCTGGCACCTTGCCATCCAAAAACTGGCGCATTACCTGCACCGTTTTTATGGCCTGCTCATCGGTTAGGCCCGCTTTCTCTTTCAGTTGTTTTATCAGCTCGTTCATTCCTGTTGTTATTTAGGGTAATGAATGTTGTTATTGATTGTTTTCTAATTGCTTATGCCGCACTTTTTATCTGCTCCAGCTTAGAGCGGTCTATCATGCGTTGTGCATACTCCAGCGTCAGGTGGAAGGTGCCATCATGTTTTTCAGATGGCAGGTCGAACATGGCATCGGTCAGTATCATCTCGCATATGGTACGCAGGCCACGGCCACCCAGCTTGTACTGTATAGCCTTCTGCACCATATAGTCCAGTGCCTCGTCTTCTACCGTCAGCTGTATGCCTTCATATTCAAACAGTTTTTTGTACTGCTTCACCAGCGCATTCTTGGGCTCGGTCAGTATCGCCTTCAGCGACACTTCGTCCAGCGGGTTCAGGTAGGTAACCACCGGCAGGCGGCCCAGCAACTCCGGTATCAGCCCAAAGGTGCGCAGGTCTTGTGCGTTCACATACTGCAGCAAGTTGGCACGGTCTATATCCTTGGTGCTCTTTATGGCATTGTAGCCTATAGCACTAGTTTGTATACGGCGGGCTATCATTTTGTCTATACCCTCAAAGGCACCACCGCATATAAACAGTATGTTCTGCGTGTTCACCTTTATCATCTTCTGCTCGGGATGTTTGCGGCCACCCTGCGGGGGTACCAGCACCTCCGATCCTTCCAGCAGTTTCAGCATGGCTTGTTGCACGCCCTCACCGCTCACATCGCGGGTTATAGATGGGTTGTCGCCCTTGCGGCCCACCTTGTCTATCTCGTCTATGTACACAATACCACGCTCGGCAGCAGCTACATCGTAGTTGCTGGCCTGCAGCAGTCGGCTCAGTATGCTTTCTACATCCTCGCCCACATAGCCCGCTTCGGTAAATACCGTAGCATCTACTATGGCAAATGGCACCTGTAGCAGCTTGGCAATGGTTTTGGCCAGCAGGGTTTTGCCCGTACCGGTTTCGCCCACCATCATAATGTTCGACTTCTCTATTTCCACCTCGTCCTGATTGTTCATCGTCAGGCGTTTGTAGTGGTTATATATGGCTACAGACAGTACTTTTTTGGCATCGTTCTGGCCTATTACATACTGGTCCAGAAATGCCTTTATCTCGCGCGGCTTGTAGAGCTTTGTTTTATGCAGATCGGTCGATTTGCTGTTGCTACCCTCGCCATGTTTGTCGCCGGTAGCTTCCGCAAGCAGGGCATGTGCGTTCTCTATGCACTGGTCGCAGATGTTTCCCTTTATTCCGGTAAAGAGAATATTCACATCAGCCTCTCCGCGGTCGCAAAAAGAACACCGTTTTTCAGTTATCTTGGCCATCAATCAGTTTATTAAAAAATTGCGTGTGCAAAGGTACGGAAAACGTTGGTGCCTATTGCGAAATATGACGAGTCACAACGACAGCACTCGCCCGCCCGATACCTCTTTTCTATAGCCCGTTGCTAAAAATCACCTATGCTGCCCCCAAAATCCTTTACCTTTGCAGCCATTTTTATTATATTATGTCTATTC
>JAGKWS010000074.1 GCA_021151685.1 Chitinophagaceae bacterium | reverse complement strand
TAATTAAATTGCAAAAAAATATTTTAAATGAAAGGTGAATTACATTTCGATTTAAAAAAAATGGTTGTGTTACAAGATAGACGCGACAAGAAAAATTATGCAGTATCCACGGAAAAATACGCTGAAGCAATAAAAATCTGGGAAAAAGAACGTGGGATACTTAGTAAAAAAAAGACAATTGATTATCCAGTTCTTACACTAACTGAAATTATTGAAACGACTCCTACTAATTTTTCGTTGGGTGAAACACATCAGGATATCAGTTTAGAACATCTAGGAGGTGTATTTATCAAATCTGGTGCTTAACGTTTCCTCTAGTCGGAGCATCTTGCTTTCCTTACTTTTTACGGAAGCGAGACCTTTTTATTTGGACGAAGGGAGACCCTTCGACCAGAGCCGAGCAAAAAAACAACCGATTTTGACCACATTGCCTTATTACAGCAACTACCCAAAAATACGAACGGGGCCATTCGGCCCCGTTCTATTAAAATGAAGTAATACAGTCTATTACGCTTCTGATTTTATCATCTTCTGGAATTTCTTACGATCTTCCTCGTCCAGCATTATTTTGCGGAGACGGATGTTTTGAGGCGTTACTTCGATGCACTCGTCCTGCTGTATGTATTCCATACATTCTTCCAGTGTCATCTGTATTTTAGGAACAATACGTACCGAATCGTCGCTACCGCTGGCGCGCATGTTGGTGAGCTTTTTACCTTCGGTTACGTTCACCACCAAGTCTCCTGGTTTGATGTGCTCGCCAATGATTTGGCCGGCATACAGTTCCTGACCCGGATCTATAAAGAATGCGCCACGGTCCTGCAGCTTGTCTATAGAGTAAGCGGTAGATGTACCACCCTGCTTGGCCAGCAGTACACCGTTGTTACGGCCGGGTATCTGGCCTTTCCAAGCCTTGTACTCGCTGAAACGGTGTGCCATAACAGCCTCGCCGGTAGTTGCGGTAAGCATCTGCGAACGCAGACCTATGAGACCACGTGATGGTATGTCGAACTCGAGGTGTTGCATTTCGCCCTTGGTCTCCATGATCATCATTTCGCCCTTGCGCTGTGTAACGAGGTCTATGACCTTGCCGCTGAACTCGGCAGGAACGTCTACCACCAGTATTTCGTACGGCTCGCATTTCTTGCCGTCTATCTCTTTTACTATAACCTGTGGCTGACCTACTGTGAGCTCGTAACCCTCGCGGCGCATGGTTTCTACCAGTACGCTGAGGTGAAGGATACCACGGCCATATACGAGGAATTTATCGGCATCATCAGTCTCCAAAACGCGCAGTGCCAGGTTCTTTTCCAGCTCCTTCATCAACCTGTCGCGTATGTGGCGGCTGGTTACAAACTTACCTTCCTTACCAAAGAAAGGCGAGTTGTTGATGCTGAACTGCATGTTCATTGTAGGCTCGTCTATGGGTATTACGGGCACTGCTTCGGGGTTCTCGGCATCGGCTATTGTCTCGCCTATCTGGAAACCTTCTATACCTACTACGGCACATATATCGCCACAGCTTACTTCCTGCACGCGCTTCTTGCCCATGTCTACGAACACGTACAGTTCCTTCACACGGCTGCGCTGCATAGTGCCATCGGCTTTGCACAGCATTACTGCCTGACCTTCTTTCAGCGAACCACGGGTAACCTTGCCTATGGCTATACGACCAAGGAAAGAAGAATAGTCGAGCGAGGTAACCTGCATCTGTACAGGGCCTTCAACTACCTTTGGTGCCGGTACTTTTTCCAGTATGGTATCGAGCAGGACGGTTATATCTTCTGTAGGCGTAAGCGTTGTATTGAACCAGCCCTGCTTGGAAGAACCGTAAACAGTAGGGAAGTTGAGCTGCTCTTCGGTAGCATCGAGCTGGAAGAACAGTTCGAACACGGCATCATGCACTTCTTCGGGGCGACAGTTGGGTTTGTCTACTTTATTGATAATCACTATAGGGTGCAGGTTCAGGTTCAGTGCCTTCTGCAACACGAAACGTGTTTGGGGCATAGGACCTTCAAAGGCATCTACCAGCAGCAATACACCATCGGCCATTTTCAAGACGCGCTCAACCTCGCCACCAAAGTCGGCGTGGCCCGGAGTGTCTATCACGTTTATTTTTACGCCTTTGTACGTCACAGAGACGTTCTTTGCAAGAATAGTGATTCCACGCTCGCGTTCCAGATCGTTGCTATCCATGATGAGCTCTCCGGTCTCCTGATTGTCGCGGAATACGTTGGTAGAATGCAGTATCTTGTCTACCAGTGTTGTCTTGCCGTGGTCAACGTGTGCGATGATGGCAATGTTGCGAATTTCCATATATTTTTTTACTAAACCTTTTATACTTAAAAAAGAACCCTTCCTCGTCTTGAAAATGAGGAAGGGTCACTTTTCAGCGTGCAAAAGTACGGAATATATCTATCCGAAAGCCATCTGAAGGCCATAGTACAGTAAATAATTGTTAAGTATTTGAAGTACACGGCTGCAAGCACGGTATTTTACCCACCTATAGAAGCCATAGATTCATGTACGCTCTTGCGTTCGGCCTCAAAACCATCTGCGGCTCTGTGTACAATTGCATCTTGAATGCTTGTCGCTATTTGGGCATCGGTAGCACCTGTGCGCAGCAGGTCGCGTACGCTGAACACACCATTGTCGTACAGACAGGTTTTGAGCATCCCCTCGGGGGTGATGCGTATGCGGTTGCAGGTACCACAAAACGAGCGCGAATAGGCGGCAATGATACCTACATTGCCCCTATGCCCCGGTATGGCGTAGTGTGCTGCTGTGGCCCCGGCAGGGTCTGTGATTTTTGTAAGCGATGGATATGCTGCTCTGATGGTATCGGCAATGCGCACGTGGTTCCATGTAAGGGGATGTATCTGGCCGGTGCCATTGAAGGGCATTTCTTCTATGAACCGCACACTCACCGGCAAGTCCCTGGTAAGTGCCACCATGGGTAGAATATCCTGCGTATTGCGGCCATCCATCACTACGGCATTCAGCTTAACGGCTATGCCATGTGCCAGCAATTCATGAAATGTGTGCATTACGGCATCATATTCATTGCGGCGGGTTATTGCAAAAAAACGAGCCGGGTCCAGCGTATCGAGACTCAAGTTGACGGAACGAATGCCCAGTTCTTTCAACTGTGGTACAAAGGGCGCAGTAAGTACTCCATTGGTAGTAAGTGTAAATTCGGTAATGCCCTCTATTGCCGATATTTCTGTAAGCAGGGGTATAATGTCTTTGCGCACAAAAGGCTCTCCCCCCGTAATGCGCACCTTGCTGATGCCCAGCCCTGCCAATATGCGACAAAGACGCACCATTTCCCCCATGGACAGTAAATCGGCACGGCTCAGCCAGTCTATACCATGCTCGGGCATACAGTAAAAGCACCGCAAGTTGCAGCGGTCTGTTACGGCCAGCCGAAGGTAATTGATGATTCTGTTATGGTTGTCCCGAAGCACGCTCTGCAATGTTTGTTTCTCACACGGGCAATAGTCTGGCAAGTGGTTGCAAGCTACAGCAAAATATTGTCTATCAGCCGCACATCGCCCAGGCGTGCCGCTATAAGTGCCACCATGGGCGTACCGGGCAGGTAGTCTTGCAACAGCGTAAGGTCTGCCGCAGTAGCAAGGCTTACATACTCGGGCACAAGGCCCTTGGCCATCATCAAGTCTTCGCACTCTTTATGCACACGGGCAAACGAACAATCGCCATTTTTGGCTTGTATAGATACCAGACACTGATAAATGATACCAGCAATGGCGCGTTGCGGCTCGGTAAGGCGGCGGTTGCGCGAGCTCATTGCCAAGCCATCGGCCTCGCGTATAGTGGGGCAAATGACCAACTCTATGGTACTACCAGTCATTTGCAACAATTTGCTAATGACCATACACTGCTGATAATCTTTTTGCCCCATATATAACATATGTGGCTGTACCACCTGCAATAACCGGTTGACCACCTGCCCTACCCCACGGAAATGCCCCGGACGCTGCGCCCCTTCAAAAACGGTATCGAGATAACCAAAATCGAACGACTGCATAGCCCCCGAACCATGGGGATATACTTCTGCCACAGAGGGCAGAAGCAACACGTCGCAGCCTGCCTCTATGAGCATGGCCATATCGGCATCTGTAGAGATGGGGTATTTGTCAAAATCGGATGGGTCGTTGAATTGTGTGGGATTTACAAAGATGCTGCAAACCGAAATAAGCCCATCGGCCTTGCAACGTTCCAGCAAAGAAATGTGCCCATGGTGCAGTGCGCCCATGGTGGGAACAAAGCCAATTCTGGCACCTTCGCTGCGAAGATTGTCCAGATAAAGGGCTATGTCGTGTACATTTTTGAATATAACCATTCTCTATAATTATACCGTATTCTGCAAAGTACGGTTGGAATTCAATATTTTCGTAATTTTGCAGACCGTTTTTATTTTTCTGATTTCAAATTCAACTTCCAGCATGTCTGCAGACACAAAGAAACGTGTTTTAATCATTGCCAACGAACTTTCCCCTTATACCGAGTTTACTGACTTTGCTCATATACTCAATAAGCTGGCAATTAAAACATTCGATTCCGGACTTGAGATACGCGTTATCATGCCCCGTTTCGGTGTTATTAACGAACGCCGCCACCGGTTGCACGAGGTCGTAAGGCTCTCCGGCATCAACGTGATTATTGACAAAGACGACTATCCACTCATCATCAAGGTAGCGTCTTTGCCCAACGCGCGTTTGCAGGTGTACTTTATGGATAACGAAGACTACTTTAAGCGCAAGGCTGTTTTCCGCGACGATCAGGATAACTTTTTTGATGACAACGGAGAGCGTATGATTTTCTTCTGTAAGAGTGCGCTGGAAACCGTGAAAAAATTTGGCTGGCCCCCCCATGTAATACACTGCCACGGATGGATGACATCTCTGGTGCCGCTGTACCTGAAAACTGCTTATAAAAAAGAACCTGTTTTTGGATACTCGAAAGTAATATATACGGCACAGGATGCCCAATTTGAAGAAAAGTTGCACCCCAACTTTGTAAAGAAAGCCATCATAAGTGGCGACATCAAAGAAAAAGACCTTGATGCCTACAAAGAAGGTACCAACGATGCACTGACCATAGGTGCAGGCAAAAGTGCTGATGTTGTGGTGTTTGGCTCGGAAACGGTAAACGACCGTATTGTAGAGGAGCTGAAACCAGGCCGTGGCAAGAAAATATTGAAGTACGATACTGCATGGAAAGAAGATGTTTCTTCGTTGCTGGACCTGTACAAGAGCCTGATGGATTCTTAAAAAGCCGGATATGTTACAGTAGCTGTGCGGTGTTGATGCTGCATGTCTCTGTATTGTCCAAAAGCTTAACACAGTCTTAGAAATTGATTGTTCACCTTAGCCTGAAATTTAGTTCAAATTGAAACCAAGCAATTCCTCTCTGCTGCTGGCATTGATTTTCTCCTTGTTCGCACTGAGCGGATGTAAAGAAGGCTCTGTAATGGATGCCGGTATTTCGCCCAATGACAACCAGATAGGCATCTATGATACATCTCTGGGTTGCATTACGCATACCTATTTTGACGATACTGTAACCACTGGTCTTTATATAAGCTCTCCGGTATACCAATCGGCGGGAGCAATGAGCGACCCATTTTTTGGCACGCTTACCTCGGCCACCTACTTCCAGCTGCTACCGTTAGACCTGAGCTACAGCATATACGATGCCACAACCATAGACTCGGCGGTATTGGTGGTTCCGTACAGTGGCTTCAAATATGGCGACAGTGTGGACAATACAGTTGTGCCCTATCAGGCGTTTTTGCTTAATGACAATCTGGCACCTGGAACCTCTTACAAGTCTTATGAAACAAAAAACATAGATCTTGTAAGTCCGCTCAGCGAACCTACCCCGGTAAATCTGTATCGTTTGGGCGACTCTACAGTGGTAGGCAGCAGCAAGTACCAACCGGGGCTGCGAATTCGTCTGAATTTGCAAACGTTGTTGAACCGACTGAAACCAGCTCATAAGGCTGCCAGTGATGGTGGGGATCAAAACATTTTCCGCGACCAGTTCAAAGGTGTGTGTCTGAAAGTGGCGGATGCAAGGAACATGGCTAAATCTCTTCCTTATTTCAAACTGGATGGATCTGGTGGCGACTACAGTGGTGCCGGCATTTTGGTGTATTACCACAAAGACACTGCCCCCAATGATGTGAAAGTGGAACGCTACTTCTTTGCGGGCGAGAACTGTGGTTTTTTCAACAATGTGAACCGCGACTGGAGCCATTCTCCGGTAAGTAAGCTTATCAATTCTACGGCTGGCAATGATAGTGTAATAGCTATACAAAACCTACCTGGCCCATGCCTTGACGTAATGATTACCGGCATCAAGAGTTTGCCATCGGGCGTTATTAATAAGGCAGAACTGCAACTGGCGATGTTGCCATGGTACGAGGACAGTAGGTTTGCGGCCGTAAACAGGCTTTTCCCCTTCGCAATTGCCAATGGTACATATCCTGCCGGTGTAACAGCAGGTACCAAGCGTGCGGCCCTTGATGTGTTCTCTGGCAGTAACCCGTTTGGCAATATGATAAGCGGAGAACTACAGACACTGCGCAGAAACGGTACTGATGTAAAGGCATATACCGTGAACATACCAAGAGAGGTTATGGCATCGTGGAAGGCGGGTAATGACACCCTGCACCTGCGCCTTGAAGGTACCCAATTGTTTGTAGGTGCCTACCGGGCTGTGCTGGGTGGTGGCAATCATACAAATGTAAACTACCGGGCAAAATTATTTGTTGTATATTCATCGCTCAATAAATAAGCAATACACTATGTGCGGCATTGTAGGCTATGTGGGTACCAAAAATGCGTTTCCCATTATCATTAAGGGCCTGAAAAGACTTGAATACCGGGGATATGACAGTGCAGGTATCGCCCTGCTGAATGGAGATATGAACATCTTCAAAAAAGCGGGCAAGGTGGTAGACCTTGAAAAAGTGGTAGATGCCGAAAAAACGACAGCTACGATTGGTATAGGTCATACCCGCTGGGCTACGCATGGCGAGCCCAACGACCGCAATGCACATCCTCACTTATCACAGTCGGGCGAGTTGGCTATTATCCACAACGGCATTATAGAGAACTATGCATCTATAAAAGCAGAGCTGACCAGACGCGGCTATACATTTCACTCGGATACCGACACCGAAGTGCTGGTGAACCTGATAGAAGAAGTACAGAAAACCGAGAACACCACGCTTGACAATGCGGTGCGCATAGCACTGAATGAGGTAGTGGGTGCCTATGCCATAGTGGTGCTGAACAAAAATAACCCCGACCAACTGGTAGCAGCCCGCAAAGGCAGCCCAATGGTGATAGGAGTGGGTGAAGATGAACTATTCATAGCATCGGATGCATCGCCCATTATAGAATACACCAAAAACGTAATATACCTTGACGATAAGGAATATGCGGTGGTGAACCGTAATGGACAGTACACCATACGGACGTTGGGAAATGTAGAAAAATCGCCGGAGATACAAAAGCTGGAGTTTTCGCTGGAGACCATAGAAAAAGGTGGTTTCGAGCACTTTATGCTGAAGGAGATATACGAGCAACCCAAGGCAATAGAAGACTCGCTGCGCGGCCGTATGAATGCCAGTCAGGGGTGGATAAAGCTGGGTGGCCTGAATGAATACATCAATAAGATTGACAATGCCGACCGTTTCATTGTTACAGCCTGTGGCACATCGTGGCATTCCGGCCTTATAGCCGAGTACATGATAGAAGACCTTGCCCGTGTACCGGTAGAGGTAGAATATGCTTCTGAATTCCGTTATCGTAACCCGATTATTACGGAAAAAGATGTAGTGCTTGCTATATCACAATCGGGCGAAACTGCCGATACATTGGCAGCTATAGAACTGGCCAAGGAGCGCAGGGCACTTATTTATGGCATCTGTAATGTAATTGGTTCTTCTATAGCACGTACATCGCATGCAGGGTCGTATACACACGCTGGTCCCGAGATAGGCGTGGCATCTACCAAGGCATTCTCTACACAGGTATCGCTCATTACACTTATTGCATTGCAACTGGCACAGGTAAAGGGCACCATGCCAACATCCAAGCTACGCGAGATACTCTATGAATTGGAGAACATACCCGCCAAAATAGAAGAAACGCTGACGCTTGATGCACAAATAAAAGAAATAGCCGCCATCTATAAAGATGCATCCAACTTCCTGTATCTGGGCCGTGGTTATAACTTCCCGGTTGCGCTGGAAGGGGCATTGAAGCTGAAGGAAATATCTTACATACATGCCGAGGGCTACCCTGCTGCCGAAATGAAGCATGGCCCGATAGCATTGATAGACGAGAATATGCCAGTGGTATTCCTTGCTACCAACAAGAGTGCCTACGAGAAGATAGTATCGAACGTGCAGGAAGTAAAAGCACGTAAGGGCAAAATAATAGCTGTGGTACACAAGGGCGATACGCAGATACGCGAACTGGCCGACCACATTATTGAAGTGCCGGAAACAGAAGAGATACTGTCGCCTCTTATTACGATTGTGCCTCTGCAATTGCTGGCCTACCATATAGCCATAATGCGCGGCTGCAATGTAGACCAACCCCGTAATCTGGCCAAGTCGGTAACGGTGGAGTAAAAGACTTCTGCAACAACATTACATGAATAGATATTTTATTACAGCCATGCTGTGCCTTACCACCATTACTGGTGTGTTGGCACAGCATGGTACTGTTATGCCTACGTCCTCGTTTGAAGTAAAGGGACTGGTGCAACACCAGCTATCGTTTTCATTGGCTAATCTTTCTGCATTGCCACAAGACTCTGTAGGCGATGTAGTGGTGACCAATAAAAAGGGCGAATGGAAGGAGACCATGCACGGTGTGCGTGGTGTAAAACTGAAGACAGTTCTCGATAGCGCAGGAATAGAGCAGACCAATCACAAAGATTATGGCGCATTGGCAATCGTACTGAAAGCATCAGATGGCTATACCAATGTGTACTCGTGGAACGAACTGTACAACAACAAGGCAGGTGACAAAGTGTACATTGTAACCGCGATGAATGGCACAGAAGGCAACGCGGTGAAAGACCATATACTGGTCATCAACACATCAGACATTGTGTCTGGCAGACGGCACCTGAAATGTCTGAGCACTATAGAGGTAAGAAAACTGGACTAATCCCCTATCCTCCCCCAACCAACGGACGAAGATGAATAACTGAATAGGGCCGGTGATATGTACATCACCGGCCCTATTAGTTTCAATCCCAATGTTTTATTGGGCAGCAAAACTCTCTGCAAAATATTTGTGGAAATATGGTATGGTTTCTATGCCTTTGTAGTAGTTGGCTACATCGTACTTTTCGTTGGGTGAATGTATGTTATCGTTGTCCAGACCGAAGCCCAACAATACAGTCTTGAGGCCTAATACTCGCTCGAACAGGGCAATGATGGGAATGCTACCACCACCACGGGTAGGTATAGGTTCCTTGCCAAAGGTGGTATGGATGGCTTTTGCAGCGGCCTGATAGGCAGGAGAATCGGTAGGTGTAACCACTGGTTCGCCACCATGGTGTGCGGTTACCTTTACCTGTACCGATGCGGGAGCCAACGCCTCGAAGTGACGGGCAAATAAGTCTGATATCTCTGACGACACCTGATGGGGCACCAACCTCATAGATATTTTGGCGTACGCCTTAGATGGCAATACAGTTTTGGCACCCTCGCCTGTGTAGCCACCCCATATACCATTTACCTCCAGCGTGGGCCTGATGCCAGTACGCTCCAGTGTGGTGTAACCAGCCTCGCCCCAAACGTCATCTACCTTCAGGTCTTGTTTGTATTCGTCCAGACTGAAGGGTGCATCGTTGATGGCTTTACGTTCTGCTGCAGACAGTTCTGCCACTTTATCGTAGAACCCTTTTACAGTAATGTGATTGTTCTCGTCGTGCAATGAAGCAATCATTTTGCACAAGATAGTAGCCGGGTTGGCAACGGCACCACCGTATACACCGCTGTGCAAGTCGCGGTTGGGGCCAGTTACCTCTACCTCCATATAGGCCAAACCACGCAGACCACTTTCGATGCTGGGGTGCTCCATGCTAATCATAGATGTATCGGACACCAAAACGATGTCGGCAGCAAGGCGTTGCTTGTTTTCTTCCAAGAACCTGCCCAAATTCACAGAGCCTACTTCCTCCTCGCCCTCTATCATTACCTTCACATTGCAGGGCAGGTCTCCCGTTTTTACCATGGTTTCCAGTGCCTTTATGTGCATAAACATCTGGCCTTTATCGTCGCAGGCACCACGTGCATATATGCGGCCATCTTTTACCACTGGCTCAAAAGGGCCACTGTGCCATAGTTCCAGCGGATCGGCAGGCTGCACATCGTAGTGGCCATACACCAATACCGTAGGCAATTTTGGGTCTACAATTTTTTCGCCATATACTATTGGGTGCCCGGCAGTAACGCACACCTCGGCACTATCGCAACCAGCCTGTAACAGATAGTCTTTAACGGCATCGGCACAGCGGGCCACATCGCCCTTATACTTACTGTCGGCACTTACCGAGGGAATGCGCAGCAGACCTAGCAGTTCTTCAAGAAAGCGGTCTTTATTGTCGTTTTGGTATTGAGTCCAAGATTGCATTGTTCTATTATTTTTGCTGTGCAAAGGTAGCAAGACCAGGCATACCACGCAGTTGCAGCAAAAAGAGACCGCCGTAAAAATGTGACAAATGCCCCCAAAATCACCTAAGAAAAAGGGAAACCGTTTTTGACATTTTTTTCCTTTCTTCGCAGTATGTCATCTGCATTTGCCCATAAAAAAATAATAGTAATCACTGCGCCATCGGGCTCTGGTAAAACCACGCTTGTAAAACGGCTGCTTGCTGCTACCAACAAGGTAACATTCTCTATATCGGCATGTACCCGCAAGCCACGGGCCGGCGAAACAGATGGTGTAGATTATTATTTTCTGGACGAGGCAGACTTCAGACAGAAGATAGATGAAGATGCCTTTGTAGAGTGGGAAATGGTATATGCGGGCAAGTATTACGGCACCTTGAAAACCGAACTGGAGCGTATATGGGCATCGGGGCGGTACCCACTGGTAGATATAGATGTAATGGGGGCACTGGCGGTAATGAACAAGTACCATGAGCAATGCCTGACAGTGTTTATACAGGCCCCAAGCATAGAAGAGCTACGGCAAAGGCTGATAACACGCGGTACTGAAACTGAGCAAACACTGGAAGAAAGGGTAAAAAAAGCCGATTTCGAACTGGGCTATGCCCACCAGTTTCAGAAGGTGATAATAAACGACAATCTGGAGGTGGCCGCCAACGAACTGAAAGAAACTATATCTGATTTTATAAACGGCCTGTAGTAGTAGTACTGACGAAGGTCAGGATGCGGTGTTGACCCCAATCATACGGTACGATATGGCGTTTTGCTATTTTTGTAGTAATAAATACTACACCTATGTCGTACATTCTGGCCACTACCGACTTTTCTGCCGTTTCGGAGAACTCTTTGCAATATGCGGCAGCACTGGCCCGTCATATGGGAATGCCACTATCGTTGTTGCATAGTTTCATTATGCCTGCCATGTTCAGCGATGTAACCATTCCTGCATCGCTGATAGATGACACACGTACCGATGCGGTACAAAAACTGGCAGACTTGAGTAAAGAACTTGTAGCACGGCACCCGGGGCTTGCCATAGAAGAAGAAGTGCTGTACGGCACCTTTACAGACTGTATAACGCAGATAACCACCGACAAAGGACAACCTTTTGTGGTAGTAATGGGCAATAGCAACACGAACGATGATGCATCGTGGTTATTAAGCACACTAAGAACGGCACATAAAAACATATCGGTTCCTATTTTGGCCGTACCTGTAGAAAGTAAATGGCATGGAATAAACAGAATATGCTTTGCCACCGACGTAGAACAACCGGAACAGGCATCTGTATTGGCTGCTATTGCTGCATATACTACACAACTAAAGGCCAAACTACATGTACTGAATGTGCAGGAAGATGCTTCGCTACACGATGAGTCGGGCGACTTTGGCGAACAAACCAAAACTACCCTGCGTGCTGTAGGTGGGCAGTTTCATTATCGCCACAACTCGAATATAGATAATGGCATCAGAGAATTTTGTGCTACTGAAAATATGGACTGGCTGATAGTGACACCGGGCAAATACTCATTTCTGGAGCGAATTTTTCATGAGAGCCACACCAGGGCAATGGCCCATACTGTAGAAATACCGCTGCTGATAGTGCATTAATACTATATGCATTATACCACTATTACCAAAGTGGCATTGACCAGAAAACAACTAATTAAATTTCACATTTGAACAGAACTACCCATATGCCGACTGTAGACGCATACTGGTACAAAGCATTGCGACTAATACCAAATTGACTTCAAAATATGGTATAGAAAAGTTTCTTTACCACATAGGGCACAAAAATGTAACACAAAGAAACACAAAGATTTATAGCAGACATTAAGGCCACAAAGGCCCATGTGTTGCCACACAAACATCTTATTTAAATGGCATGAAACGATAACTGTATTACCTGACAGAACGCCACAAGCGTGTGCTACCCCAATAGACAAAGCCACCAATGGCGAATGCTGCCAGATAGGCAGGCAATGCCGAAACATCATCGGCTACAATACAAAAGGTTAGGTATAGATAGGCTGCTATAAACACCAGCGGTGCCAACGGATACCAGCGCATTTGGTAAGCGTCTTTGCCGGCATGCCCACGCTTGCGCAGAACAAAAATGGCACTGGCTCCGAGTATGAGCCCTGTGGTATTGAAGAACATGGTGTAGTTGAGCAGGGACCCAAAAGAGTTGGCAAAAAAGAGAGTGACCAAAACAGCCACTGTAAAGACCGTAATACCGGGCACCTGCACCTGGGTTTTGCTATGTACTTTGGCAAAGACAGGCGGTAGCACCCCATCGGTAGCCATAGCGTAGTAGACACGTGGGTTGGTGAGTATGTACACATTGACATAGGCTAATACCGAAAAGAACATCAACAGCGATGTGACATAGACCCCCGGCTTGCCAAACAAGGCCCCGGCCATGGTGGCTGCGGGTATGTGGCTTTGCTGCAACCCTCCAAAACCCAATACCTGACAGTATGCATAGTTGATAGCCAGATACAATGCGACCACTATGCCGATGCCAGTGAATATGGCCCGTGGCAGGTTTCGGGAAGCATTGGTAGCATCGCCCCCCATATTGATGGTGAGTGCATAACCGGTATAGGTAAAGAAAACAGGTATCAACGCTACACCGAAAGCCTGTAGAGGAGGATGAACAGATGGTGTAACCGTGGTGACGGGTACTACACCACCCTGATGCCAGATGGCAAAGCAGAGCAGTATTACCATCATTATCTTGAATAGTGTGAGTACATTTTGCACCCATGCACTCATGCGCACACCACCGAGATTGACCCCGTAGAGCAACAAGACCGATATAATAGTGGTGCAACGGATGGCCCATGGGCCCTGCATATGGGCTGGCAGCAAAATGGGATTGATGTAACCGGCACCTATGATGGCTACAGCAGCCACCGAAGCAATATTGGACAATGCCAGCACCCACTCGGCCATAAACGCCACTGCGGGGTGAAAACAGTGCGACAATGTTTTATAAAAGCCACCAGCCTGCGGATAGCCGGAACCAATCTCGGCAAAGGTGAATGCGCCACAAAGGGTAACGACACCACCAAAAACCCATGCGGCATAAAACAAGGTGGGACTACCCGCCTGCAATGCCACCTGCCCCGGAGTACGGAATATACCCATACCTATGACAAGGCTTACCACAATCATGGTGAGATCGAACCGGGAAAGTTGTGGTTTGATGCTCATGTGTGGTGCTGCGAATGGCAAGAGGAATATTTACTTACTCTTTGTCTTTATCCTTGTTTTCAAAGAGTTTTTCTTTGTCTACCACCTGCACATGCGACTTGTCGGACAGGGTACGGGCAATGGCACCGTAAGGTGCGGTAATGACCTTATCGTTTTCCTTTAGCCCTTCGGTTATCTCGAGATACTTATTGTCTTGCAATCCGGTTTTTACATCGCGTAGCGCTACCGTTTTTTTACTCTCGTCGTACACAAAAACTACCTGACGTATTTCGGACGTAATGTCGGCCAGTTCTTCTTTTTTCTTCATGCTATCGGGCCAGTCGCGGGTAGTAACCGCATTTACGGGCACCGACAGTATGTTTTCCTGACGGTTGGTTTGAATTTCTACCGATGCCGACATGCCCGGCTTGAAGGGGAATTTGCCCTTGGGCAGCTTCTGCGCAATGTCCTCGTAGCTGGAAGGCAATATCATGATGTGTACGGTATAGTTGGTCACCTGGTCTGAGCCCGAACCTGTAGCCGACATCACGGACTTGGAGCTGCTGACACCAATTTTAGATACAATACCCTTGAACTTGCGATTGCGGTATGCATCGGCTTCTATGATACTGGTATCGCCAATTTTCACTTTAGATATGTCCGTCTCGCTCACATCTACCCGCACTTCTATGTGGCTCATATCGGCAATGGTGAGCATTTCGGTACCCGCCATTTGGGCTGTACCCACTACGCGTTCGCCCTTTTTAACATTCAACTGAGAAATGATGCCAGATGCCGGAGCAATAATGGTAGTTCTCTGTAAGTTTTCCTGTGCCTGAGAAAGGCCTGCCATAGCTGCCTGCACATTGTATTTGCCGCCACTGGCCGATGCTTTAGCGGCATCGAGGGTAGCCTTGGCCGATTTGAAAGAGGCTTCGCCTTGCTCGAACTCTAACTGAGAGATTACCTTTTGCTCGTATAGCTTCTTGTTGCGGTTGTGCGTGGCCAGAGCCAACTCGTATTGAGATTGTGCCTGCCCAATCATTTCGGCAGAGTTCTCTGCCCCTGCCTTAGATTGCGATACGGTGGCCGATGCCTGACTTACCAAAGAATTGTATATGGCGGCATTGATGCGTACCAATACATCGCCTTTGTGTACACTGTCGCCCTCTTGTATGTTCAGCTCCTTGATTTCGCCACTTACCTCGGGTGCAATTTTGATTTCGGTTACAGGGTAAATTTTACCACTTGCCGATACTGTCTCTGTTATAGTATGGCGTGCAACAGCTTCTATGGCTACTTTGGTGCCATCGTCCTTTTTACTACGAACTATGAGTACAATGATGGCTATTACCACCAGAAAAGCGGCAATAATCCAGATGATTTTGCGTGATTTTTTACCTGAAGACGCTTCCTGCAACTTACTGTCGGAGATGGCTGCCATATGGACGGAGTAATTGAGGTGTAAATATAAGTGATGGTTGCGGCCTACCCGATAGACCAGTACAAATTTATAGCATCTTTTGTGGTAAATGAGGCTATATGTTCCCTGTGTGTCTATATTTTGACACCCAATGTTACAAAAAACGCTCTACCATCGCCCGGTATAATACCCGGACCGGGATAGGCTGTTGCCCTGCGTGTGAAGTATGCCGCATTCAGTACATTATTGACAGTGGCCTCTATGGTATACCGCTTCCATGTGTAGCCAGCCGATACATCGGCAATGTTGTAAGCAGGGATGAGGCCATTTACGGCACTAAAGCCCCCATCGGTAGCATTGGTAGCATCGGCATACTGCCCGGTAAGCATGCTGTACTGTAGTGTAAGGCGGACGTTGCGGTAGTGCGTCTGAATGCCGCTACGCCAGTTAACAAGGGGTACATATTCTACACGTTTGCCCACTACATCGGGCATGGCACTTTTGGTGTAGGTTGCCTCTGTTAGCGCAAAGTTAGAGTAGATGTTCAATTTCCATTTATCGCCCGTATACTTTACCAGCTTCATGGCGTTCAGTTCCAGATACGATTCCAGACCATACACATTGGCCTCGCCCAGATTGCCCCGGCGGCGAATGACCATATAATTGGGTGTTTTGTAGAAATACTCGCCTATGCGGTTGCCATAGAAGAGGAAAAATAGATTGGCATCGTACCGGAAAGCCCCCTTGCCCCCCCTGCTACCGAGGTCGGCACTCCAACCACGCTCGTCTTTGATGTTGGGGTCTATCTCGAAAGAAGGATTGAGTGTGCGAATGTCGGAGAAAGTGACTGAGCGGTAGTTTTGCGACATATTGCCATACAGCTCTACATTGTCAGAAGGTTTGTAAGCCAGCCCTACCCCACCCAGTAGAAAAGTTCGGGGCAATTGCTTGTCGTCATATTGCAAATTGTCTACAATGACATTGCCAGCAAGGTCGGTTTGTCGGTCGCGGAAATACCCGCTGGTGCCGGTGTGTATATACTCGGCCCTGAAGCCGGGGGTGATACTAAACTGAGGTCCGAAACGGAAAATGTTTTCGGCAAAGGCCGCATAGTTGAGGTTAGGGTTTTCGTAGTCCGACATCAAATCGGCCTCTTCGTTGGGGTAGTTGAAATCGGGACCGCTTCCATTGTCTACAAACCCCTGACGGGCAATAGTGCGTCCATAATAGGTGCGGGTGCCCACGAGTAAGGTATTCTGCTGCTGGCGGAAGGTGTACCGGTGCATGAACCGGCTTTCCATGGTTACGTTGCGGAAAAGCCCCTTCATGAGGTCGCGGGCACCACCATTATCTACCTGAGACGGTCGGTTGGGGCGATACCCTATGGCATCGCGCGAGGCATACAGACCATTTATGCGTGTTTGCCAGCGTGTTCTGTCCGATATTTTGAAATCCCATTCCAAATCTGCCAAATTCCAGTTTACCGCAAACCAGTTGCGGGTACGGTTGCTTTGCCGTGGGTCTTGTAGGAACATGGCATCGGTAAGGCCGCCCGGTTGCTGCGACAGGTAGTTCATATGGGTTAGCTCCAGCCCCAATGTATGTTTGGCGGTAAGTCTGTAATGCACATCGGCATAGGCATTAATGGCTTCAAAACCACTGTTGGGCCGCCAGCCATTGCCACGCTTGTACTGAACGTAGGAGAAATAGGACAACCTCCCCTTGGTGCCTCCTATGCTGTTGTAAGAACCAAAATACCCCCACGAACCACCTGTTTGCCGCGACTCTACCTTTACAGGCTCTTTCCAGTCGTCGGGCTGCTTCATCTCAAAATTGAGCAGGCCTCCGAATTGGGTACCGTATTGCAGGCCCGATGCCCCTTTAATGACTTCAATACGTTTCAGTGCCTCGGTGGGTGGTGTGTAGTAACTTTCGGGATAACCCAATGCATCGGCACTGATGTCGTATCCGTTTTGGCGTACATTAAAGTTGGCAGTACGGTTAGGGTCCAATCCCCGGCCGCCTACGCTCAGTTGCAGGCCAGAGCCATCGTTTTCAAAAATGTTGAGCCCGGCTACTTTGGCAAAAACCTGACGGGCGTTGTTGGTAGATTTATTGACGGTGAGTTGCTCTACATTGATGAGTTCGGTCTTTTTGCCGGCAGTGAGCTTCATGCCCTCTACCTGATTCATGCTACGGAAATCGTCGTTACGCTTATCGCGTATCTCTACCGACTTCAATTGCCTTACCGTGTCCTGCGCTATTGCGGACATGGGCACCATTAACACCATCAACCAACCGACCCTACAAACCATATATCTTATCGTCGTATAACTTTATCCATTGTTTGTGCGCCCAACCGTCTGTTTGTGCAGCCAAGTCTACCTCGGGGTCTACAAATAAGCGGCTGCGCCTGCCATTCAGTGCCACATATACTGTGGCCGTTACTTTGGGCTGTACCATTCCCCTTTTGGCATACTCGGTACGCAGCAGATGTGCGTACTGCACCAGAAAATCGGGCTGGGTAGCCATCATTTTCTCCTGATTGGGGGTGAGAAATTCGCTATTGTTGACCCCTACCCGCTTGCCGGTAGCATCTTGCACCACAAACTGGGCATAGCCCGTTTTCTCCATCAGCATGACCCGCCACGAAAATCTGTAGCCTTCCTCTGTCCAAAACAACTCGCCCGGCATCAATAGATAACGCCACGGCAACAGCAACTGTATGGCAAAGAACACCTGCAAGCCAGCCAGTAATACCTGCTGCATTCGGGGTGCAAAGGTATATATATCATTGCCCTGATATACGGGAATCTTTGTAAAATGATTTTTACATTTTTGCAGCAGGGCATCAACATCGGCACTATCGAAGAACACCAATGCCGATAGTACCATTATGTAGGGAAACATACCTATAGGAAACAATATAGATGTGGCCACATGAAATACCACTACGGCAGCGTAGGCCCAGATGCGGGAGGCCCGCTTTAGTAAAAAGAATGGGATGGTGAGGTCGTACACGGCACCAAACCAACTAAAGAAAAAGGCAACCCATACTTCGTTGAGCAGTGGGCCGATAAGTGGCAAATCGTTTTTGGCAGGTAGCCACAAACGCAGCGGCATGGCGTTTACCAGCCAGTCGCTATTCAGTTTGGCAAGCCCGGCATACACATACACAATGGCCATCATAAGCCGTATGCTACCCACTGTAAACCGGGGTACAAAACGGCGGGCAATCTGTGGCTTACGGATACAATCTACTGATAGAGTGACGTGCGCCGGGAGCCAGATCATGAGGAATAGGACGAGGGTAACAAAGTAATAGTGATTGAGGTAGTTGGTTTTATCGAGCAGCTCTATCCATGTAAAAGACAGGAACAAAACCACTGCCGAAAATCTGTAAAACAGCCCCAGTGCAAAAAACAAAGCACTGACACCACATACCAGAAACAACAGATAGGTACTGGTAGCACTGTACGGATGTGCCCACGAAAAACCGTAATAGTGAAAGTAAAATTGTGGACGTATATACAATTCACCTATCCAACCATGCAGCCAAAAGCGCAATACTCCACCCGCCAGCATGATACCAAACAAAAACCGGAACAACGCCAACGGAGCCGAATGTAGCGGCTGGTTGAGGTAGTTCCGGAATTTGGCAGGTAATAGACCCATTAATTTGTTATTGATTAGTCACCGTCATTATCGGTGTAGGTGATGGAGATACCGAATGCCGAAACCATATCGACCTTGAGGAGTGGCACCAATTGTTGCATTTGCTCGTATACCTTCAGCACATCGGCCCGGTTGGTAGTAACGGCGTTGCGTATGGGCGATGGCATTGAGGCCAGTTCGGCCTTTGCTTCGGCAAACTCTGTACTGATGACATCGGCCATCAGCTTGCCGGTGTTGTCTTTGGTTGCTACGGCTGTAAGATAGTCTTTGAAGCCCTGACCGTCGGCACCGTTGTTGTAGCCACGACCTTCGTACCATGCTATAACACTGTTGAGGGCAACAATGGCCAGTTCTTTGGACAATGTGGGATAATAGTAACTTTCGGTAAGCTCTGGTGCGGCTACGCCACTCATGGCACCCACCGGCAAACCAATTTTGCCAGCGCGTACATAACGCTCGTAATAGAGCATAAAAGCATTGGTCATTACCGACATACTGCTACCCGCATTGGTAGAAGTGTTGGCAGTAAAACCCGATTTGTAGGTAGCCCATGCATCTTTTACCGCTACTATTTTGGTGTTCATTTTGGTTACAATGGCCGACAAATACTGCTTGCGTGCGGTGGCAGCCGCATCGGTGGTGTACATAGCGGTGATACCCGCATTGGTAGTGGCAATACCATTCAACAAATAATCGAGTGCGGGGAAGCCCTGCGCATCTTTGTTGACGAATTGTTCCAAATCGTAGGTGCTGGAAGCAATGTTGTTGTTGACTTTGGTAACGGAAACGGGATAGATGTTGAAATAATCGCGCAGCGAGATACTGGCTTCGGGGCCAAACTCCAAAATCTCTACCCCCTGCCATGTGGTATATGCTTGTACCCACGATGCCCGCAATGCAATGAGTTTTGCGGTATCTGGTGCTGCTACAAACGCCTCTGCATCGGTCTTCAACTGCGCCATTTTCGTAGCCATGTCGGCATAGGCAGGTGTCAGGTAGTTGTCGGCATAATTGGAGAGCATAGCTCCCCTGTCGTAATTGCTACCGGGGGTATCGGTTTTGTCTTTGTCTTTGGTGCAGCTTACTACCAGCGTGGTTGTAGCAGCAGCGGCCAATAATGTTGTTACTAACCATTTTCTCATCATAATCACTCATTTTTCTACGACCAAAGCTGCCGGATTACCCGGCAGCCCTCGTCTTCATCCACAAAAATATGTTATGTATTAGTGGTTTACAATTGCGTCTTTGCTGATGCTGAATGTAGTTGCAATTTCGTCGCGTACCACATCGATATCTGCATTGGTCAACGACCAGAAACCATTTTCTTTATTCATCAGGCTGGCCAGCATGGCATCTGATTTTGCCTTGCCGATTTTAGCAGCATTGGCAAAACGCAGCGAATAAATGAAGCCTGTACCCTCGGCCAGTG
>JAGKWS010000073.1 GCA_021151685.1 Chitinophagaceae bacterium | reverse complement strand
TAACAATACAACTGTATGAAGTAAAACAGAAGTGATCACCTATCGTTGTCGTTTCAATAAGTTTATCCTGGTTGTAAGAGCAATGCCAAATTTGCTTTTCGAACCATTTGCATCATCGGTCTTGTCGGCATAAAATATAGTGGTATAAGACAGTACTATACCACCATTGGGTATTGTAGGGTTCTTATCCTTAAGAATAAAGAACCCGATTCCAACCTTAGTCTTAGTTGTTCCTCCGTCGGTGCATACTGTACTGCCCGTTGCTAACAATGCGAGGTTTCCTAACCTATCTGGTGCATAAAATATATCAAAGTTAATCGGCACAGTTAACAAATCTTTCTTATATAAACCCTGATATACTGTTTGTTTGGTAGTTATTGTTCTGTTAGTACCTGAAGTGGGGGCAATTACTAAATGGGTATCTTCTACAATACTTTCATCCAGATCATCAAAATTGTCGGAGTATTGAACTCCGATTGTCGCCCCGGCCAAAAAGGTGCCGCCCAACAATCGGCTAGTCCAGTAGTTTACACCTATGTTCAATTGCCGGCTTGTGTAGCTTTGCCTTTTTATCTGTTCATTGAAGGCATTTGTGGGATAGTGTAATTTGAAGCTACTCCCGGCAACTCCTACATTACCGACTACCCAAATGTCTGATCGCTTTAATTTGTTCAGTTTATCTTGGATTATAGCTTGAGATACTCTCTGGCGATACAATTCCTCTATCTCTTCGTATTTGTTTTTGTTGTTCCAAATACGGTATCCTGCACGAATATCTGCATCGGCCTCGCCTACTATCTGGTTGTTGGACAGAATAGTTGCGGTAGTGTTTTTTTGCTGCTCCCCAACCTGATATACTAACAAAATGGTGATGGGTGCTACCATTTCGAGGTATAAAATAGCCATAGTAATTCATGGCAATCCTTTTGTCGGCAGTAGAAAAGGTTGCTGTACCAAGATCAATGCTTGTATGTTCACTTGTATCATAGCTATTTTCTCGGTTGCTTGAAATGAAGTACAAAGAAGAGGAAACTTCATTTGATGTAGTTTGAGCCTGAATATTACCCGGGACAATAGACAGAACAATTGCTGAAAATTGAATAATTTTTCTCATGCTACATGTGTATATTTTGATTAAATTGTCCAATTCGAGCTCTGTTAAAAGGTTCAAAAAGAGCATAGGTACCCTTATCCGTACCATCTACCCTAACCTTCATCTGAGAGTTGTTGCCAGTATCGCCCTCTGCCAAAATGAAGATGTTGAGAACATTATCGCTACTAATAGGAAAGTTGTTCAATATGGCTATCCATTTGCCACTATCAAAACGAAAAACTGTATGTGGCTCAATTCACCTTCCTTCGATCATCAATAATTCGATGTTGCGTGTATTGCTATCAATTGTAATAATTAAATCTTTGTTCATGTTTTACATTATTGTGGTGAAAAAATCAGAGACCTTGTATACTTTATCTATTGTAGGTATTGAAATTGTATATGGCTGTAGATAGTTTCATGTTTCGTCATGCAGCGCATTCAGGACTGCTAAACATGGTACTAGTTAGTTGGCATTTGTTTTTTCATAAAACCCTCAATAAAATCTGTGCCCATATACCCAGATGCAGCTAACCCAAGTAGTGTTTTCTTAATATCCTCCGATTCGAGGAAATCTGCTTTGAAAGTGGATACAGATATCATGGCCAGAACACCAGCACAGAACCCTATCAATAAACTTACTAACATGGTGCTTGGTACAAAGAGTTGGCTAAAAGTTTTTTTCGGCAGCATTAGCTGTATCGTTTAGTTTTTTTAATCCTACGATTGTCCGTAAACCTTGCCCAATAGCTCCCATTAATCCGCCCAATAGAAGTTGTTCAATTATTTCAGTGGTCATAAATATTGTTTTTGTGCCTACTCTATATCCCCTTTTCGGCATACCGGGTAAAAAGTATATCCAAGACAAAATTCAAACCACATTAAAACAAGCACAAGAGAGAAAACACGAAAAGTAAAATACGTAGAAATACGTGAAAAAATGAGTATTATCACCTTAGGTGTACGACCCGCACATTGCTAATTTTGTTGATAGAGTATTGATTTATTCACTAAAAAAAAACTGAAAATGGCAAGTTTTATTCCAGACTGTACACAGAATTCCGGCAAAATAGAAGCCGCTGTAATGCATACCATAACCGATTTGAAGCATGCCCAAATGATTAAATATCATTTTAAGAACAACCAGCCTGTACACACCACTTTTTCGATGCAGGTTATTGCCACTGAAATGACCCGGATAGTAAACCCCGGCTCCCCTGCAACACACCTCGAGTTTTCGTGGGATGACAATACAAACGTAATTTCTGTGGTTGGCAAAGATGGTGAACCTTCTACTGGAACTAATGATGTTGACTATTCGGTATGCCTGTTTGAGGGTATTACATTACTGGACGGAAATGTTGACGAGTTTGTTTTTACACGGGCTAAAGACAGAGATGGTAGCGACACTGTTGTTTTCAGAAGCGTAATTGGTGGGCAAACAATACACTATTACGATGTAAGTAACGACAAGCCATAAGCATTATCAGACCGTATGAAAAATATACCCTTTCTACTGTTTTTTGGGGGTTTATAACTTCTTATATCCTTCGCCATAGATGGGGTTATGTCTGTAAATGATTTTTGTTTCGCCGAAAACAATTTTCATAATATACACAAGCGATATACCTTAGATATACCCTTAGTTCGATAAACCAATATGTAATATATCACTTGATACTTGCTGCTGTTCTGAAATACTTTACCAATCTGTCTGGTTTACCAGCCATCATTGTTGGGCGCAGACTGCGCCCAACAATGTGGTATTGTGCATTGGTGAGTTTTATTTTTGACATGAATGGCCTATTGCTGAAACTGGCCAATATGCCGGGGAGGCTGAACAGCAATTTATTCTTTCTGTTAGAATTTGTTATTATTTCTACATACTTCATAAAATGGGTATACCCACAACACTACAGAAAAAGAATAAGTATACTGGCTATAGCCGTGGCAGTTTTTTTTATTATACGTACATTTATGAAGGGGGTTCACGCAGGAAACTATGCCGATGCAGCGTTGTTTTATGGTATATACATCTTCTATTGTCTCTGCGGCCTGTATAAGGTAATATCGGAGATAGAGTTTGTAATGGTGGAAAGGAACCCGCTTTTTATCTTCAGTGTGGCAATATTGTTGTATGCTTCGGGCAGTTTTATTATTTTCTTGATAGAGCATGTGGTATCGTACCCATTGGGGAAGCTGGTCATAGACCTATGGCTATATGTTCATAATGCGGTAAACATTCTTAAAAACCTCCTCATTGCTTATGGGCTGGTATTGTTGAATAGAGAAAATGGAATCAATAGTCATAACAGCAGTTGCTGCCATGTTATTGCTGGCAGTAGGCATCGTATTCTTCGTAGTATTATACCAACGTCGCGTAATAAAGCACCAACAAGAAATAAGGCGGATAAATGACCAAAAGCAGTTAGAACTGATACAAGCATCTATACAAAGCGAAGAAGACGAGCGTATGCGCATAGCATCTGAGCTACATGATGATGTTGGAGCAACCTTGGCATCGGCCCGGTTGTTTTTGTACAAGGAAAAGGATACACATTATGAAGAACATATTATAAACCAGTCGAAAGAACTACTGGATGAGAGCATAAGCAAAATCAGGAATATTTCGCATAAACTTCAGCCCGCTACTCTTCAACACCTTGGTTTGGAATTGGCTTTGCAGTCATTAATAGAAACTATAAATAAGTCTGGCAAAATAAGAGCTACACATACCACACAAGAACCAATACCGCGTACAATTGATAATGTGGAGCTTGCCGTGTACCGTATATCTCAGGAATTGCTTGCTAATATCATTAAACACTCTAATGCAGAGGTAATTACATTAGAAACAAACTGCACACAAAGTGAAATTATGATAGTATATTGTCATGACGGAATGGGAATGACGCAGGAAATGTATGAAGAACTAATATATAAAAAGGGTGCAAGCGGATTGAAAAACATAGTGAACAGGATAAAAGCAATAAATGCTACGATAAGATTCTACAAAGCAAATGACAAAATGTATAAAACTGAACTCACGATTCCATTAGTGAAGATGGCAAACTAAGAGCGGGTTAGATTTATTCATTGCATTTCTTATGGTTGTTTTTGGGCTGCTACTTCGTTACATTTTCGCTATAGGAAGGCCTATGGCTGCAAAATGAGCCTTGTTTCGCTCAAAAACAACGCTCGTAATAAACACAAGCAATAATTCTTAAACAGGCTCTAAAATACACCAATCCAACAATTCTATTCCATTTGTGCGGCAATGCAGAAGTGCTTAAACGATTCATCATTCGCGGATACCGCGCTTTGCACAAAGAAATATAATCATTAAACTTGGTATACTTTATTTCGCCATCTTCTCCTAGTGTACAAAAACAGAGACAACTTTTATGGCTAAGATTAAATACGCTGTTGCAGACGATCACAAAATATTTCGCCAGGGACTTCGTTTCGCCCTTGCAGATGATCAAAAGTTAGCATTAGTGGGTGAAGCAGAAAATGGTATTTTGTTGTTAGAACTGATTGAAAAACACCTGCCCGATGTTATTTTGTTGGATTTGAAAATGCCAGAAATGGATGGAATTGAAGCAACAAAGAAAATACGAGAACAGTACCCTGGCATTAAAATACTAATGCTTACCACCTACGATGACGAACAGTTCATTTTACATTTACTGGAGTTAGGGATTAATGGCTACTTACTAAAAAATGCAGACCCAACTGAAATAAAAAAAGCTATTTGTACTGTTTATGAAAATGATTATTACTTCAATGACCTTATGAGCAATACAATGTTGAAAAACATTATCTACAAGAGCAATTCCAAGAATAAATACCGAGTCCAAATAAAACTGAATAACCGAGAAATAGAAGTGCTAAGATTGATATGCCAGGAACTGACTACTACAGAAATTGCAGAAAAAATATACCTTAGTTCAAGGACAATAGAGGGTATAAGAACCAATTTGATAGAAAAGACTGGTGCCAAAAATGTGGCTGGGCTTGTTCTTTTTGCAATTAAAACGGGCATAGTGAGTTAAATATTTCGCATATCACGTTGATATAAATCAGATCTCTCAAAAGTTACAGCAACAATGCGGGCAGACGCATAAGAGTATCGCAAAGGGTTACGGTTTATGTTAACAACACAAAGCCCTTTTGGTTGTTTGCATTAATATGATGGCTATGGTACTAACCTGCCATACATTGCTTACCCAGCACAAATACAGGCCTTTGTACTTGCTACCAATACCAAGGCCGCTACTGGCAAAATATGCTGCTAAAATACCCGTTTACAATACAATGCACTACAAAGGCTGCCCGTAGCAATAATGCAGCCTTATACATGCAAAAAAGGGCCGCATTGCTGCAGCCCTTCCATTGTAGTAACCATTTGTATTAGCGAACTACTGACAGGCGCTGTGTAGCGGTACCTGCATCGGTAGTTATCATTACGTTGTATACACCTGCTGCAAGGTTTGCAGAGTTGATATTGAATTTGTGATTGCCGGCAGTAAGGTTGCCCTCAGCTACCTGAGCTACTACACGACCAACACCGTCTACTACTGTTACACTTACTACGGCATTGTTTCTGAGGTTGAAAGAAACTGTAGAAGCATCTGTAGCAGGGTTGGGGAATACTGACAATGCGAGGTCGGCACCAGCCACATCGTTAACAGACACTATAGGAGAAATGTTTACATCGTCTACCCACATATTGTTACCAAAATCGCTGGTACCACGGAAGGCAAGCAAAGCTCCGGCTGGCACTGTACTGAGGTTTACTGTTTTCTTAACATACTTGGCAGATGTAGGACCAAATGCACTGGTGCTGATAGGAGATGTTGACAAAGCAGCACCGGCAGCTTCCCAAATAGAAGTCCAGGTAGAGCCACAGTTGGTAGAGTATACTACTTCCAGTTTATCATCGGTAGTAGTATTGTATTGGCAATAAGCTTCCCAGAAGTTGAGTGCGCTTGTAGTGCTGAAGCTTACGTTTGGCAGAGTAATTACTTCAGACTCGCCAGCCGCATATGCATAACACTCGAAACCTGCTGCGTTGGTACCTGTTTTACCAAATGTAGCAGAACCAGTGTATACACCCCATCTGTTGCCATTGTTGTTGTTATCAGACTGGTAGAATTTGCCTACATCAGCAGTTTCGTAGCTGGTGTTGTAAGGCATAGCCAATGCAGTAGTGCTCTGCAGGAACAGTGCTTTACCGCGAACGTTATTCATTACAGACATGTCTGAAGAACCGTTAGGGCTGGCAACAGAGTCATAAATAATCTGGTAAGCGGGCCCTGCAACTGTTACAGCAACTGTTGGCATAGTTACTACTTCTGTAGCACCTGTAGCCAGCGAACCTGTCCATGATATAGATGCCAGTGCGCCTGTACCTACACGATAGTAGATGGTAGCAGATGTGAGCGTTGTAGAACCAGAGTTCTTCAATGTAACGCTGTGGCTTACTGTGTACGGGCCATTAGGCACACACTCTAAAGAAGAGCTGGTTACAGTAGTAAGTGCAGCATCGTTTGGTACAGGGCCCAATGGAGCGGCAATACCAGCTTGTTTGATGTTTTTAGTAACATCATCCTGCAACCAAACTACCATTTGGGGTGCTTCGTCTTTTTCTACATAAGCAGGCACGGTACCAGTAATGGTGTAAGAGTGTGTTTCACCCACAGTCCACGAATCTGGCAATGTAGTACCGGTTGCATTAGGGTACATAGCCTGCACTACGTTTTCGAAATGTGTTTCGCCATTAGAACCGGGAGGGGCATCGAAAACATCGGTTTGAATAAGTGCTGCACGCAATTTGAAGCCACCGGGAGTAGTGGTAGCAAATGCCGTAACACAGGTTACGTTAACAGTTGTTACTACACCATCGTATGTACTGTTCCAGTCGCTGGTAACAGTAACATTGAATGGAGAAGGCACAGCAGCCTCGGCATCGATGTGCGCCTGCGTAAAATCGCCCGGGTGGCCACTACCGGTAGCAGTACCATCGTACTTGCCACTGGGGGCAGATGTAACACCATAGTAAGAACGGCGTGCATCGTTGGTAGCCTGATTGCGCATGTAGTACCACCCCGATGAAGGTATAGGCGCCATGTAGGCAATGTGTATGAGCTTGGTAGGGTTGGGAGGCGTGTTGCATAAATCCCAAAAGTCGGGATTGGTAGCTGCACAAGGGCCGCAGTTCTCGCCTGTAAACTCCTCATGAATGGTCATTCTCGTCTGAGCCGAAGCCGTAAGAGATACTGTGGTAAGCGCCACAGCCGCAAGTAGCAATTTTTTCATTTCCGTTTTAATTGACAATTAATGCTAAGTTAAAGAATTTGGAATAAATCAAAAAAATATTTTAGCCATACCGAATGCTATTTACTGATATACAAAGCATTCGGCACAGATGCATGTATACACACGCAAAAATGATGCCAGTTATTGCCAATCGGGATAGTCGGAATTCCAGCCAATTTTTTCGCCCGTTTGGCCAAGACCAAACAGCTTGTTCATGCGCATGGTAATACCGATCTCGTTGTAAGGGCCTGCTATGTGGTAATAAGAGCGGCCGTAGTGTATGAGAAACTTGTTGAGATTGATAGCGGCACCAAAAGAAAAGCCAGACACCCCCTGTATGGTTTGCAGTGCCATCTCGCGACGGCGCAGCACATTGTAAGAGCCGGTGATGGTGACTTTGTTGCCCAACACAAACTCGGCTCCGAAAATGAAATGCCGGAACAACTTGTCGGTGAAGTAACTTTTTGTTTTCTGATTGCTATCGGCCGTGCTGATGAGCGTATTCGATGTAGCATCGGCAGGGTTGTTGTACCGGATATCCCACTGGTATAGGTGGTGTACCGTGCTGAAAAGCCGCAGTGGCACATGTTTCAGCTTTTTGGAAACACCCAATTGCAAATCGAAAGGAATAGGCTCGGCACTGTTGTTTTCGGTATACTTGTCGAGCATTACCCCCATGTTTTTGGCAACAGCACCAAAGTCCCAAAGAGAGCCGGTATCGAAATAGTTGATGCCCACATCCATCATGGCAGCAGTAGCCCGCTGCGCCCCCAGCGATGAGTGTGCAGCCTTTACGGTAGCCCCATAACGCCAGTGCTGGCCATAGCTGCGGGCGGCAGCCAAAGAGATGGCATAGTCGGACGCTCTGAAACTACCCTCTTCGGTACCGGTAAATGTGGTTTGGGTAAAAGACCCGTAATTGAGGTACTGCACCCCAAGGGCGAAAGAGGTGGCAATCTTATCGGCATGGTAGCCGTAGTTGAGGTTGGACGAGCTAACACCGGCATACAACCCATTATAGTTGAGCTGTAGCTGATTGTGCAAGCCGGCACGCATCATGGCCGGGTTTTGCAGTGCGAGCGAGATATCGGCATCAGGATTGGCGACACTGATGCCACCGAGGGCCGAAACGTGTGGCGAATTGGATAACCTGAGAAACTCGAATGCGTATTGCCCGCCGGTAACCTGTGCATGGGCACTACCCGTGGGTAGTGTGGCAGTAGCCATTATGAGAATTGTAGCCAGTTCCTTGCGCTTCATGTATCTTTTGCCCGGGTTTTTGAAAAAATGGCGGCATTCAGCGTCAGATATTCCTCTGGCATTGCTGCATACCGCCATTTTTTAACGTTCTGTCAATTTTATTATTGTGTTGGCCTATGCCTGCTGGCCATTTGCCTTATTCATATCTTCTATGATGCGTGCGCTAACACCGGTATTGGAGAAGCCACCATCGTGAAACAGGTTCTGCATAGTGACCATACGGGTGAAGTCGCTGAAGAGCATGACACAGAAATTGGCACAATCTTCGGCACTTGCATTGCCCAATGGCGACATTTTTTCGGCATAGTCGTAAAACACATCGAAACCAGATACGCCGGAACCCGCTGTAGTAATGGTGGGCGACTGTGATACGGTATTTACCCTTACTTTTTTGGCAAAACCGTAGTGGTAGCCAAAGCTGCGCGCTATGCTTTCCAGCATGGCTTTGGCATCGGCCATGTCGTTGTAACCGGGGAAGGTGCGCTGTGCCGCTATGTAGCTGAGTGCCACTACAGAGCCCCAATCGTTAATGGCATCGGCCTTCATGGCGGCTTGCAGCATACGGTGCAGCGACAGGGCCGATATATCGAGTGTTTTCAGGAAATTTTCGTGATTGGAAGATGTATAGCCAATGTTCTTGCGCACATTAGGCGACATACCTATAGAGTGAAGGATGAAATCTACCTTTCCGCCCAATATTTCCATACTCTTTGTCATCAGGTTATCGAGGTCGGCATCTGATGTAGCATCGGCAGCAATTACCTGAGCATTGCATGCTTTGGCCAGTTCGTTTATCTTGCCCATGCGCATGGCTATGGGGGCATTGGTAAGTACTATCTCGGCACCTTGTGCCACCGCAGCAAGGGCGGTTTTCCATGCTATAGAACGTTCATCGAGGGCCCCAGATATAATACCCTTCTTTCCTTTCAGCAGTTGATGTGACATATTTGGTCTTTTTGTGTAAGTGATGATGTGCTTTTGCCTACGTTCTGTTTTCACATGCCCGTAGCCATATACCATGGGCGTGAAGTATGTACCTAAGCGGCTGCAAAAATCATGAAAATATTGAAGTAGTCCGCTACATTTTTTGTTTGTGCCGTGTAAGGTAGCAATAACAGGGTGCATTGTAGCTGCTTTATGTATAATAGCACTGCAAAACCCACCACAAATAAATAAAAAAAGCCGCATGGCTTGTAGACCATGCGGCTGTTATATAATCTAAGAAACTATGGCAGGAACGGTGTTTTTACCACTACCGCTTTCACACCCTTGTCACGTATCATTACGTTTACCGTAGTACCCTCGGCAGCATGTGCCATGGTTACATAGGCCATGCCTATTGCCTTGCCCAGTGTGGGCGACTGTGTACCCGATGTTACCACACCTATTTCTTCGCCTGCCTCGTTTTGCACCTTGTAGCCATGGCGAGGTATGCCCTTGTCTACCATTTCTATACCTACCAGGCGGCGGGTGAGTCCTTCGGCCTTTTGTTTTTCCAGTATGGGGCGGGCAGTAAAGTCTTTGGTGAATTTGGTGATCCATCCCAAGCCTGCTTCCAGCGGACTGGTGGTATCATCAATATCGTTGCCATACAGGCAGAAGCTTTTTTCGAGACGCAGGGTATCACGCGCGGCAAGACCTATTGGCTTAAGGCCCTGTGGTGTACCTACGCCAAAGATGGCATCCCATATTTTGGTGGCATTGTCGCCATTGTCTTCAAAGTATATTTCTACACCACCGGCACCGGTATAGCCGGTATAGCTCACTACTACATTCTCTACGCCGGCAAAAACACCCTTGGCAAATGTGTAGTACTTCAGGCTGGTGATGTCCATATCGGTAAGCTGCTGCATGAGGGCTGTAGCATTGGGGCCCTGTACGGCCAGCAAACCGGTTTTGTCCGATATGTTGTGCATCTCTACCCCATTGGTATTGAAGCTGCTTATCCAGTTCCAGTCTTTTTCTATGTTCGATGCGTTGACCACCAACATATAAGTTTTGTTGGTTTCTATACAATATACCAGCAGGTCGTCTACAATACCGCCATCATGGTTGGGCAGGCAAGAGTACTGTGCCTTACCATCGGTAAGCTTAGAAGCATCGTTGCTGGTAACGCGCTGAATGAGGTCGAGCGCGTTGGGGCCTTTCAGAATGAACTCGCCCATGTGGCTCACATCAAAAACACCGGCATTGTTGCGTACGCAGTTGTGTTCTTCGTTGATGCCTGTGTACGAGATGGGCATGTTGTAGCCAGCGAAGGGGGCCATCTTGGCACCCAGCTCTATGTGTTTTTGTGTGAATGGTGTGTTCTTCATTTTTTGGTTTGTATATGCCAACAAAAATAAAATTCTATTTGCAGAGCGCGTCAGATATTTGGAAATGATATAAGATAGCCCGTTGAGGGTAAAGGCGGATGCCGAATAAACCACTTCTTTTATTAGCTTTGTAGGTAGTGGTACACAGTAAAAAACTTTTATTGGGCGCAACGGTTATGATGGTGGCAGCATCTTGCTCCAAACCATCGGTTATGAGCTATAAGGTGCGCAGTTTTGCCAGCGATACCATAAGGGTGGTGAGCCTGAAACGCAATGCTACTGTGGCCGATACCGTATGGATAGGCTATAGCCGAGAAGCTACCATAGGTGCCATAGAAAAGGGCAAAAGCCACATAAGCACCTACCGCGAAACTGGTGGCAGTCTTACCGATTTTGTGTACATCAATGTATACCGGCAAAGTACGGGTAAAAGCAGCCGTACCAATATGCTGCTGGTGAGCCAATGGACCTATAACGAAGGAAGTGCCCGCATGGCCGACTATATAGCCACCGTTACCGACAGCAATTTTTAAGTACCCCACACCGGGTCATTTTTCCTGAAAATGGGGGTAACTTGCGCCCATGAATGCCGCGCCGCCGCCACAAAACTTTACTACCGAATACCTGCACAAGGCACTTCATTATTTCTTTGGGTACAACGAGTTTCGCCATTCGCAACTGGACATCATCAAAAGTGTGCTGAACCGCGAAGATGTGCTGGCCATAATGCCTACGGGTGGTGGCAAATCTATCTGTTACCAATTGCCGGCAGTAGTACAACCGGGGGTCGCTATTGTTATATCGCCCCTCATAGCACTTATGAAGGATCAGGTAGATGCACTGCGTGCCAATGGTATAGGTGCGGCCTACCTGAACTCTACCCAAACACCCGATGAGCAACGGTCGGTAATAGCGGGGGTACGCAATGGCAATGTGAAGCTGCTGTACATAGCACCGGAACGCATACCGGCCCAAAGCGAGCAGTTTTTTACGTTTATCCGCAGCCTTAGCCCGTCGTTGTTTGCCATAGATGAGGCACACTGTATATCGGCATGGGGGCACGATTTCAGGCCAGAGTATCTGAAGCTGGCCGTACTGAAACAAGAGCTGCCTGAGGTACCCGTAATAGCCCTCACTGCCAGTGCCGACAAGGTGACGCAACAAGACATAGTAAACAGGCTTGCACTGACGCAATACAAGCTGTATCTGTCCAGCTTCAACCGGCCCAACATACGGTACTATATACTGCCCAAGAAAAATGCTATGGCCCACATTACCCACTATGTGCAGCGTAGGCGCAACGATTGTGGCATCATCTATGCCCTTTCGCGGGCATCTACAGAGAGCATAGCAGGCAAGCTGAATGATGCAGGTATAAAGGCGACCTTTTACCATGCAGGCATGGATGCGACAGACCGGGCAAGGGTGCAGGAGGCTTTTCAGCGCGATGATATAAAGGTGGTGGTGGCTACGATAGCCTTTGGTATGGGTATCGATAAGTCGAACGTGCGGTATGTGATACACCACGATGTGAGTAAGAATATAGAGGGCTACTATCAGGAAACCGGGCGTGCCGGGCGCGATGGCTTGCCCAGCGAGGCAGTGCTCTACTATACCGTGGGCGACATCATAAAGCTACGCAGCTTTGCCACTATAGACGACAACCCCAAACAAACAGAGGTAATACTGCGCAAGCTGAAACTGATGCAGGAATATGCCGAACATGAGGGCTGCCGCCGCCAATACCTACTGCAATACTTTGGCGAGCAGGCACCAGCCTATTGCGGTAACTGCGACTACTGCATGGCGCAGTTGGAGGAAAAAGACATGACCGATGATGCGCAAAAGCTACTATCGGCAGCGGTGCGTACCGGCGAACGATATGGAGCCAACTATCTGGTCGACCTGCTGCGGGGTAGCAACAGCGAAAAAATATCGGATGAACATAAGGCCCTCAAGACTTGGGGAGTAGGTAAAAACCTGACAAAGGATGAGTGGCTATGGATGACCCGCCAACTGGTGAACGGTGGCTACCTGCAAACGGCCAATGAATATGGCGGGCTGGCCGTAACCGAAAAAGGCTGGAAGGTACTAAAGGGCGAGGCACGCATAAAAGTGGTAACCCAACGCCAGACGGTAGTGCCCAACATGATGGATGCGGAGGAGGAAAGCGAAGTAATGAACGCACTGAAAGACCTGCGCCACCGTATAGCCATGGAAGAGAATGTACCAGCCTACGCCATTGTAACCGACAAAACTCTGGCCGAGCTGGTAGCTCGCATGCCCATATCTATGGCCGAGATCAGCAGTGTATCGGGCTTTGGTGAGTATAAGACAGAGCGGTACGGTGCCGACTTCATTCGCACGCTACAACGATTCTCTAAACGCATTAACCCGAAGAGCAACAAGGCCCCTGCCAAAACCGGCACCACGCGCGCCCCCAAGACCGAAAAGCCTGCAAAAGGCAGTACGGCCGAGATGACCTATACACTCTTCAAAGAAGGTAAGCCGCTGGCAGATATAGCAGCAGAACGCGGCCTTTCGCTCACGACTGTTGAGGGGCATCTGGAATCGTATGTGGCATCGGGCGAGCTGGACGTGCTAAAACTGGTGCAACCCGACCGACTGGCTACCATTACAGAAACCATAAAGGCTACTGGGCAAACCTTAGCCATAAAGCCCATACGCGACATACTGGGCGAAAGCTATAGCTGGGGCGAGATACGGTTTGCAATGGCGTATTATAGATTGATGAACCGGTAGCGGATAGCCCTTAGGCATCATAAAACCACTGCTAAAAGAGCAACATTACCCTGTTGGCTGCCTACATTTGCAGCATAAGACACCAAAGCCATGATGCATTCCGTACGAGTGTTGATGCTTATATCGCTGTTGTGCGCCAATGGCGTGCTATATGCAGGAAACGTGATAATAAAGGGCCAAATTACCAACCGGCTGGCAGAGCATATAACCTTCTCTACAGACGATGGCGGGCTGGAATACAACCCAATAGAACGCACAGCAACGCTGGATAAGGACGGGCGTTTCTCGGTGGTGTTACCGGTGGCAACGGGCTATGCCAAAATAACACTGGAGCATGGCGACCAAAGCTCTGAACTGTATATGAAGAGTGGCGAAGCAGTACAGATGACACTGGACGCAAAAGATTTTGACAAGAGCATACGCTATACCGGCACCGGAGCAATTACCGCCAACTTTGCTGCCAAATACATTGTGGAACGTGGCATGAGTAACCAGTTTGGGATGGACTTGCAACCGTTTATGACCATGGAGCCACAAGCCTATCTGGCCGCCTGCCGCAACCGCCTGCAACAGGAAATGACCTATCTGCAACAGAACAAACAAGCATTGCCAGACACTTTTGTGCAGCAATGGGTGGCTATGCTCACCTATACCATGTACTATGACTGGCTCATATACCCCATGTATCATAAGATGGTAACCAAGAGGGAAGCTACAGAAAAAATACCTATGGAAAGCTATACCGTACCAGCAGCTATTCCTATGACATTTGACGATGGCCTGCTACATTTGGCCCCCTACAGAAACGTAGTGGGCAGCCTGTTTGTGAACCGCACAGGAATGCTGGATAGTGTACAAGCACTGCAATACAAAAAGGACGATAGCAGTACCATACTGGCCAAGCAGCTACTGCCACGGCAAAGCAGGGAATACTACTTTGCCCACAGGCTATACAGTGGCATGAAGTACACAACGGTAAGCAAAGCCAATATTGATTATGAAGCGTTCAGGCAGCTATATCCGCGCAGCCAGTACATGGCGGTTATCAACAAGGCCATAAAACTGAAGAGAATGCTGGGAACCGGGCAACAAGCTCCAGACTTTGAGTTTACTACCATAGAGGGCAAAAAAATGAAACTATCTGACCTGAAAGGCAAGGTAGTGTACCTGGACTTCTGGGCAAGCTGGTGCGGCCCCTGTATGCAGGAAGTACCCCATGCCCAAAAACTGGAAGAACACTTTAGCGGACGCGATGTGGTGTTCCTCAACATTTCTCTGGACGAAAAAGCAGAGGCATGGAAGAATGCAATAGAAAAGAAGCAGATACAGGGTATGCACACACGGCAAGACGGTGGCTGGAAAGCCCCGGTTGCGGTGCAGTATGGCATACAAGGTATACCTGCTTACTTTCTGATAGATAAGAACGGAAAATTTGTTACCGAAACTACACCCCGGCCCAGCGAAACAGAGGAAGTGACAGCACTGATAGAAAAGGCTCTGAACTGAGCTTTTAATCTACAAAACAAAGGATGATACTACACCGCCCGCAGCATCCAGGTGGCTTGCACCCTTGGCGGCGGTTCTTTGCTGTTACGTACTTCGGGTGGCAGCACCTGTAGCAAATGGGGCATTACGCTCAGGGTCTCGTAATTGGTTTCGGCTTCTTGTACCAACTCAAAACCCTGCTGTCTAAAAAAATCCAAAGCCGCAGGATAGCTCTCGAATTTATTCTGTTCTATCTGGTGTTGCTCCATAAATGCCGCCTCCGAGTTGCTTTGGGGCAACGCAGCACGCATGGTTTCAGAACGTTTCACATAGATGTCGGCAGTTATCCAATAGCCCCCACGCTGCAAAAGCGCACTATGTATAATCTTGCAAAGGCGTATTTTTTCTTCCTCATTCAGGTACATGAGCAACCCTTCGTTAATGATAGCGAGCGGCCCGTTGGCAAAGCCTTCCACCAAGCTGGCAAATGCGGCTGCATCCAGCGCATTTAGGGCCACAGTCTGCAAATGGCCCTCTTTCCTACCGGCAAGCTGCAACTGCTGCATCAACTTCCGCTTTTCGTCAACAACTATGGGCAAGTCGGTATCTATGTAGTGTATGTCCTTGTTGGTAGTACACAGGTGCAGCCCCCGAAGCGAGTAACCCGAAGACAGCTCCAAAACATTAGTGCAACCCGATTGTTGCAGCAACTGGTCTATACTCCAATAGCGGGCCTCGAAGTGCATTACCCGTATCCAGAACCAAAAATCTTTGTTGTTGAAATCCAGATCGAACACCTCTGGTCCCTGCATCAGTGCGGCGGTTTCGCGGGCGTAGGGTATGTTGGTGTAGCCCTTCATGAGTAGTAGCGAAAGTGCCGAAGGGCTGATGGTACTATAGTCTTTTGCCGACATGGGTTCTGTTTGTGTAAAGTTCCCATTTTATATCGGTTTGTCAACAACGTATACTATTGCCCCTACGTACCCTACCTCACCTATTGACTGGCACTATCGGCGGGTAAACGTTGATAGACCTCGCACCAGATGCCATCTTTGGTGTATCGGTATACTTGTCTGAAGTCGGTGCGGGTTCTGAATGCCGGGTAGCGGTCGTCATTCTCCAAATTATTGAACAAAACTATATGGGTACTGTCGTCTATAGCCCATTGTACATGCCCAAATGTGCTGCGATGCCTCAGGAAGCCTGTGGCAGTGTCGGTAAGATGAACAAGATCGAGGTACTGACAGGCGATGTGTGTGTTGTAGTGGTTGTTTTGCTCCAGATAGTCTACCACCGCTTGCTGTACCTCCATGCCACTGTAAGCCTTCAATTCGGGCCCGTTGCGGTCTACTGCCAGCCACATGATTGCCGCTATACCCACAAGACATACATAATGCAACCCTCTATGCAACAACAGAACAAGGTGACTGCCCATAGCTGCTGCCACCAAATAAACAGGCACCATTGCAGCCAGCATATAGCGGGGCACAAAAAAGTTGGCAGCAGAGAATGCCGCATACGCCCCAACAAAACAAAAAGCCAGCCATACAAAACGCTGCTGTTGGGGCAACGGAAAATACCTGCTGACAACATGCCCGCACCATAGCCACACACCGGCGAAAACTATAAAAAAGGGCACCGGGGGTAGCAAACGGCCCGCCCGCATATCGTCTACAAAGTAGTAGACTATCACCACCGGCAAAAGATATACAAGGTAGCGGGTAGCCTTTTGCCGCACAGCCACCGCAATACTCAGCACCGCCAGTGCAAGAAAATATACATACTGCAGGTTGGCGTAGAATAAAGACGTGATGATACTCATGCGAAACTGGTACCAATACAACTTCCACGAGTGCTCTTCTACTATCTGCGAATGCAGCGGAAAGATGAACCAGCCTTTAGAGCGTTTTTGCAGCACAAAAAATAACACAATCAACAGGCTGGGTACGGCCACTGCTGAAACCCTTTGCAAGCCTTGTTTTACGGGCTGTTGGCGGCGTAATAGTGCGGCCAGTGCATCTATACCCAAAACAACGCCAAGCACAAGCCCGCTCTCTTTGGTAAAGAACAGCATGGCAAGCCATACAATTGTCTGCAGGTATCGCCCGGACACATAACTATACAAACCGAGCAGACAAAATAAGGCAACCAACACCTCTGGCAGCAGCATAGAAGATTGCGCCAAAAACAACTCTTGTGCTACCAGCAATGCTACCGACAATATAGCCACCCATTGCGAAAACAGCCTCAAACCAACCTCGTACACGAGTGTAAGCAGCAATAGCGATACCGCCAGTGCAAAACTATGCACCGCAACATGAGAAGTGCCCAATACCTTCATCCATGCGGCAGAAAGGTTGTGAAACAACAATGGATGCCCCCGCGACAACTCATCGGCTATGGCACCGGGCAGCAAGCTGAGCCCATGCTGGTAAACCGCATGCACCGCAGATGCATAGGGCCAGCACTCATCCCAGTAATAGGGATAATAGAGATGCGGCAACTTGAAGGCTACCAGTGCCAGCAACACCAGTAGCAAAGGCCATCTTAGTTTCAACCAGTCTGGTATGTGTACCGCCTTTGTCACAAAGGTTGAAGTTATTGTGAAAACGGCTATAGAATGAATGTGAATGCGCCTAATGCGTTACGTATTGGCACAGTGGAATATTATCACATTAAAAACCAACCTATGCCCCGGCACTCAATGAAAACAAATGTTATATTTACAATAAACAACCCAATATGCCCAAAACAACACTTACCGGCAAATGGACCGGAATGATAGTATACGGAGCGGCTTACGGCCCCAAAGAAGGTGAGGAACTGTACTTCAGGATGGAACTGCAACAAACCGGGAACCGCCTTGAAGGCACATCCGAAGACATTGGAGGATATGGTGCCAGCCCAGATATGGCAACCCTCTCGGGCATGGTAAACAATAGCGAGATAAGTTTTATTAAGAACTATGCGAGCTTGCATGGTAGCACAGACCTTAACAAAGAAGAAATTTACATTGACCGATCGCAAAAGGGGCCCAACATATATTACAAAGGCGTACTGAACGATGTAGGTGACATTGTAGAAGGCGATTGAAGTTTCGGCCCACCTGCTGCGCTCGGCACCAGACCGCCCCGGCCTGAGTGGAATGCAAGCGGCACATGGATAATGAAGCGGAAGGAGTAGTACAACACGACACCCAACGAGCCGCTTTCTAAAAGGATACCCGGCCTATACCGATGTGGTGCAGGGCTAACTTTGCACTTTCATAAGAATGGACAATGAGCAGGAGATTGGATATATCGGTATTGGAACTGGGGCCGGTAAAAGAAGGACAGACCATTGGCGATGCCATGGCCGACATAGTAGGCAATGCACAATGCGCAGAGCAGCTGGGCTATAAGCGCATATTGGTGGCAGAGCACCACAATATGCCCACCATTTCTACAGCCGCCACGGTACTGATGATAGGGCATATAGCGGCGCACACCTCGGCTATAAGGGTTGGCTCGGGTGGCATTATGTTGCCCAACCATACGCCACTGGCCATAGCAGAGCAGTTTGGCACGCTCGATGTATTGTACCCCGGCAGGATAGACCTTGGTTTGGGGCGCGCGCCGGGTACCGACCCTCATACAGCCGCAGCACTGCGCCGGGGCAATGCTGGGGTTAACTACCACTTCAAAGAAGATATAGAGGAACTGCAACGCTACTTTAGCAATACCAATGCCGGAGCAAGAGTGCGGGCCATACCCGGTGAAGGGCAGGATATACCCATATGGGTGCTGGGCTCCAGTACCGATAGTGCCTATCTGGCGGCAGAGATGGGGCTACCCTATGCCTTTGCATCGCACTTTGCGCCACAACAGTTGCTTACGGCTGTAGACATATACCGTAAGCGGTTTCAGCCATCGGCACAACTGGCGCAACCACATGTAATGGTGGCTGCCAATGTGTTTGTGGCCGATAGTACCGAAGAGGCGCAATACCTGCAAACCAGCTTTAAGCAACTGGTGTATGGCATACTATCTGGCCAAAGGCGAAAAATGCCACCACCCGTACATGAACTGCCCGCCCTGCTGCAACAGCCCGATGTACAGGCAGCACTGCGCAGTATGAGCTACTACAGCTTTGCGGGCGACAAAGAAAAAGTAAAAACAGAGCTGGACATCTTCTTACAAGAAACCGGTGCGGATGAGCTAATAATAACCAACTACATCTACGACCGCGATGCCCGCCACCGCTCGTTTAGGTTACTGGCCGAGGCGATGGGGTTGGGGAGATGGGTTTATTAGCAATCGGGTGAGATGAAATGTGGCAAGTTTGTTTTTGAAACAGGGAGTACCTTGGTCACTCATGTGCCAGAGGAGATTTTAAGCCGAGCTACTATTCAAAATTCTTCTCAAAATCTTCCCTGCAAATCAACGGTAATTTATCAATGTTCTTTTGGAAGTTTTCGTCAAGCCACGCCCGAACTTCGGTTCTCCCCAAGTTATTATTACCGATTACATTTCTTAAACGTATGGCAGTAGTGCGAGATAATCCAAACGAAAGCAGGCTCAATGTTGTTGGGTGATATGCACCAAGTTCAAGGTATGCAGATAAGTTTACCAATGATACATCAATTTTCGATTTCATCAAATGGTACTCCAGAATATCATGGTAGCACTTTAAATACTTTGAATACTTATATGTGATAGTTCTATCAATGACCTCTACGATTCTGCGAACACAGCTATTCACACTTTTGAAAATTTTCTTTTCTTCTTCATAATCTATTTGACTCTGTATCAAATAACCAATTGAATTTTCTTCTATCCATTTCGAGGATATATAAGCATATCGTTTTATGATTTTACTGTCTGCATTCGCTAAAAAAACATCATCAATTACCAAGTACACAGATAAAAGCGAATTATAGAATTCTAATGCCGCTGGATGTTTGGGTAATAAGGTTGTGTAAAATTGTGAAGAAAAGTAGGTGTAAAGTTCATTCTGAAGGCGAGGGTCAATACTGGAATTTTTCTTTAATATTTCTTTAGGCAACAAATTCTTTGCAGAGATGAGTTTTATTGAAGTATCAATGCTTCTTACGTCATCCATAGCACTATGAACAATTTCACGTTCAGTTATATATTTAGCCACTGTATTTTGCTCATTATCCATGTAATTAAGAACAAACGTGGCTGCAGTTTGCTCAAGAAGGTCTCTTTCCTTTATGGGAAATTCCTTCTTGATATTGTTTAGGTACACAGATAGATCCTTGCTCTTATTCACAACTGAATCCTCAGTTGCACTTATAATCTTATAATTTTCTTGTGACTTTTCGGGCGTGTAACTGTCTTCACCCCACTCCTCCACGTCTATACA
>JAGKWS010000072.1 GCA_021151685.1 Chitinophagaceae bacterium | reverse complement strand
TCGGTAGGGTACAAGATTTTGAGGTGATCCCCGTAAACCTTATCATTTTTTAAGGAAGTATACCGCTGCTAAATTTTACGGTTATGTAAAATGGGGCTAAATTTGATTACCTAACGACATGCCTGCCCGCAGGTAGACTGAAACCGAGAACAAACGTAATATGAACAGAATCCTATACTACATCTTATGTATAGTTTTTCTGTTTACCACACCTTGTGTTGCTACTGCACAAATAATGGCTCTGACTGCCGGTAACGGTACATATGGCTATGATGGCGATGGCGGAAGTGCTACTGCGGCAAAATTGAAGATTCCTACCACGGTAACACGCGATGCTGGTGGTAACATTTATTTCTGCGACCAACTCAATCATTGTGTGCGGCGTGTATCGCCCACAGGTATCATTACCACTGTGGCCGGTACGGGTGCCCTTGGCTATACAGGAGATGGTGGCTTGGCAACTGCGGCCCGCCTAAATGGTAATTGGGGGGTAGCCACTGATGCTGCCGGCAATTTGTACATTACAGATCAGTGGAACTATGTAGTGCGCAAGGTGAGCGCATCAGGTACCATATCTACCATTGCCGGCACTGGTGTGCAAGCTTATACGGGCGATGGTGGGCCTGCCACTTCGGCTACTTTTCGCAGACCTTTGGGAATAGCAGTTGATAATTCGGGTAATGTTTTTGTAGGCGATGTAGACAATTATTGCGTGCGTCGTATAGATGCTTTTGGTACTATTACCACATGGGCAGGTACTGGTACTGCGGGCAATGGCCCCGATGGCGGACCTGCCACAGCTACCCGGATAGGGTATATATGGGGTATGGCTACCGACAATGCCGGTAACTTGTATATATGCGACGGGGACTATCACAAAGTGCGCAAGGTATCGCCAACGGGCACTATAACAACGGTAGCCGGCACGGGTGTTGCCGGTTTTTTGGGGGATGGTGGCCCGGCTACTGCGGCTACCTTCAACAAACCAGTGGGGGTTGCGTTGCTGCACAATGGCTCTTTACTGATAGCCGATTGTAACAATCACCGCATCAGGCAGGTATCGCCCGATGGGGTAGTGCGCACCATTGCCGGTACCGGCACGGCAGGTTATAATGGCGAGGGCATACCAGCCACATCGGCCCGCATCAACGGGCCGGCCGGGTTGGTGGCCGACGATAATGATAACATCTACTTTTGCGATGTTGAAAATACACGGGTACGTAAAATTGCCAACATACTCTATTTCAACAAGGGTGATACGGCACATTTTTCGGTTTGTGAAAATTCTGGTCCTGTAGATATCAACTTGCTTTTAGCGGTAACGGACATCTATGCAGGTCTTACCGATACGTGGACTTTAGAAGTGGCACCGGCACACGGTACTGCATCGGTAGGATATTCGGCCACATCGCCGGGGGGTATCATTACGCCATCGGGTTTGTATTATGTGCCTGCATCCGGCTATGCCGGCCCCGACTCTTTTGATGTGCGGGTAACGAATGTATATACTACAGATGTTATTCGTGTATATGTATCTGTAGACCCCTTATTATCTCCGGGTGTTATATCTGGTCCATCATCGGTTTGTATGGGCGATACTGTTCGCCTCACCAATACGGCTACAGGTGGGGTATGGTCGGCAGTGGTGGGGTATGTTATGGTTACTACTTCGGGAGGTGATGGTATTGTTCGGGGTTTGGTGCCGGGCACAGATACCGTTAAGTATAGTGTAACGAATGGTTGTGGTACTGCAGAGGCCGCATATGCTGTTACCGTCAATGCTCTGCCCAATCCGGGCTCAGTTTCCGGCCCAGAGGCCTTTTGTTTGGGGGCTACTGTGTTGTTTACCGCCAATGTATCGGGCGGTACATGGAGCACAAGCAATATCAATACTACTGTCAATTCATCGGGACAGGTAAAGGGGGTAGCCCCCGGGCCTTCGGTGGTAATATATACGGTGTCTAATGCGTGGTGCAGTGCCGTAGCCATACGGTTGGTGACAGTAGAAGTCTTTCCCGATGCAGGTACTATAGAGGGGCCTTCCACAGTATGTGTGGGGGGTATCATACAGTTGCGCGATACCGTGGCCAATGGAGTGTGGGCAAGTACCAATGGCCTCATTGAGGTGAGTGGCGGCAAGGTGACCGGACTTGTGGCCGGTAACGACTTTGTAAATTATGCCGTAACCAATACCTGTGGTACTGATGTGGCTACATGGCCACTTACGGTTTTTGCCAATCCGCCAGTGCCTGATGTGCAGGTAGTTTTGGGCATTATGTATGCTACGAGAGGGGCAACGGCCTACCAGTGGCAGTTGAATGGCGTAGATATTCCGGGGGCAGTAACGGACACATTATATGCGCTGGAGACTGGTGTCTACCATGTGGTGGTTACCAATGCTTCGGGCTGTCGCAGTGCGTCAGCTCCTGTACACTATACTGCCTGTAGTGCCGATGATATGCAAATACTGCCCAATCCTACGGGTGGAGAGCTATCTATTGTATGGTGCCGTAAGGTGAATGCAGTACTATTTACTGCCGATGGGCGTGTGGTTGGTTATGCCGACGAAGCAAGAAAAATAACGATGGGTAATTTGCCATCGGGATTTTACATACTGCATGTATTTGACACTAACGGAGAGCGGGTGCGTTCGGTAAAAATTGTGAAGCAGTAACTATTATTTCCAGATACGGTGGTTGTACCAGTTTTTGCGGTACCATTTGCGCTTGTACTGATTGTAGTGCTCTGTGCGTACATAGCCTTTTTCATCGCGGAAGGTAGAATAACGCCGACGATCGAGTGCACAACTGCTATTGCATAGTACAATGATTACCAATATCACAATGGCTGCCAGTATCGAAGTCTTTGTATTCATAGTAAATAATTGTATTGCAAATGCATTTTACTGGTGTAAACATACAAAATATGCCCCAAACTATCAGCAAATGACCGTCTTTTGTTGTCGAAATTGTTAAGTTGTTTGTTTTTGTATGTGTTTTTGTGTGGTGAGGTATTTCATTACGGAGCAGCAGTAACCAGTTTGTTTTCCAGCTCCAGTACTTGGGTTTCATTCACTTTTACATTGAATTCGGCGGTATACAACCTGATGATTGCCTGAACCAATCCGTTTTCGGCTTCTCGCATCTCGAGAGTGGTGCCGGCACCTACTTTGAATCTTGCCGATTGGATGGTAACATTTTCTGCAGCCAGATCCAGATTTTCGCGGGCAATACGGTAGGCCGCAATTGCCAAACTATAGTTGCGCCATGCGGTGCGGTATTGTCGGCCAATAATTGTGTTTTGTCTATCATACAATAGTTCATCGCGTAGGGCTTGCAGCGATGCTACTTTTGCTTGCCGTCTTATATTACCACCTGCAAATACGGGCACACTGAGGTTGAAGGTGCCATTGGCTCCGTATATCTGCGAGAAGAGGGCGAAGCCGGTGGCACTGGTATTGCGGCTGTAGGCATATGCTCCGTTGAAGGTGAGTGTTGGCAGCGCAAATGTGCGGGCAATATCGGCAGCCGTTTGCGACAAATGAGCACTCTGCCTGAAGGTAGCCAGCGATAAGTTTACATCGGCCAGTCGTTCTGCATCTGTAGGTTTTAGGGCTGTATTGATGCGCAGGCTGTCGTCTACACGGTATAGTTTTCCGTCATTATTGCCCATCAGCAGGCTCAGGGAGTCGCAAGCCTGTGCAAATGTGGCCAGGTAGGTAAGCGAATCGTCTTGCCGAGCTTTGTAATCTACCATTGCCTGTAGATAGTCTACCTTGGCGCCTGCACCGGTTTTATACTTCAGCTCGGCCAGTTTCACCCTTTCCAGTGCCAGATGCAGTGCCGTATCTATAGCTATCAGTCGTTTTTGTTGTAGGGTTACCTGTGCATATGTTTGTATAGTGCGCGATACGGTGGCCTGTATCTGCGCCTTCAGTTGTGTTGTGGCCAGTGCTTCCAGTTCGTTTAGTTGCTTTTTTACCAAAAACATTCTGCCACCGTCAAACAGTGTCCAGCTCATTGTTACAGATGGGTTCAAACTACTGTTTACTGCATTGGGGTTGTTTTGTTCGGTGCCATTCGCCAGGTCGCTTTGCACATTATTCCTACTTTGGCTTGCCTGTATACCAGCACTTACCGTGGGTGAGAAACCTGCATTGCCGGGTGTGTTATTACGTTCGGCTTGTTGCACGGCTACTTGTGCTATTTGCAGGTCGTAGTTTTTTTTCAATGTTCGTGCAATAGCTTCCTGCATGGTGAGCCGCTCTTGCGCAGTTACACTGGTTGCTGTTACCAGTAGTGGTAACAGGTATTGAATCATCACATTACGCTTTGGGCAAAACAACATATCGATTATATTAACTCGCTACGGCCGAAAGCCGCGCCTATATTGATTCGCTGCCCTATGGCAACGCTCATCAAAAGTGACGATTATACCCCAAATAATCAAAAAACGGCCGTCATTTTAACACACTGTCAGCCGCCCGGTGGGTACTTGTCAGGCAGGGAAATATAGCTTGAATGTGGCACCTTTGTCTTGTGTTCCTTCGCCTACAATATAGCCCTCATGGTTGGCCATTATGCGTTGGCATATAGCCAGACCTATACCCTTGCCACCATACCGCGATTGCCCGGCATGCAGGCGTTTGAATATTTTGAATATATTTGATATGTATATGTTGTCGAAGCCAATACCGTTGTCTGATATGCTGATGCAGTGAAACTGTTGGTTGGGTATAGATCTTGTATCTTCGGTAAGCTCTGGTGCGCCGGTAAGCTTGTAGCTGATGTATATTTCCGGTTTTCTGTCTTCCATAGCAAATTTCAGGGCATTGTCGACCAATGCACGAAACAGGGCGTTTACCTGAGATTCGTAGACCTTTATTACCGGTAACTGTTCTACCCGCACAACAGCTTCTTTTTCCTTTAGTGCCAGGCCCATTTCGGTCATCAGTTTGTCCATCAGCACATTCAGGTCTGTCGATTTCTTTTGTTCGTCAGTTCGGGTAAGGTTTGTCAGGCGTTCCAAATCGGCTATCAGCGACTGCATTCTGTTGGCCGACCCATGTATACGTTCCAGTGTTGCCCGGCTGTCCTCGTCCATGCCGGCATTGCTTTTTTTAACCAGCAGCATATTGCTGAATACTTGTATTTTTCGCAGTGGTTCTTGCAAATCGTGCGAGATGAGATAGGCTATATCCTGCAATTCGGAATGTGAACGCTTTAAATCTATGATTTTTGCCTGTAGCGTTTCCTGATACAACATGCCCGAGCGCATCAGCTTTACCAGCAGGGCAAATAGTATGAGCGTTACCAGACAAAATATGAGCAAAAGGGTTTTGATGGTGCTGGACGTTTGTTGCTGATAGAACACCTGTTTGTTCATGCGCTCTACCAGCAGGTCGTTTTCTAATGCATGCATCACACGCAGCAGACGGTTTACCTGTATGGTGTGCTTTCGGCCCTCAAAGTAGTAGGGTGAAGCTTGTTTGTTTTTTACCGTATCGGTATAGTGCAGATTATCTTTGGAGGATAGTACCCGGTGCTGAATTTCGTCTCTGAGGTCCAGCATGTTGCGTGCATGTACCGGATTGTCTGATACCAAATGTTCGACGGAGTCCAACATCTGCAATAAGCTGTCGGTAGTGTTGTTTATTACCCGCACATAACCGGTATCGGCAGCCACCATGTAACCACGCTCCCAACGGTCTATGTCTTTAAAGTAGACTTCTGTTTTATACAATGCCCGTATTACATCGTTGCTATGCGATACATCGTTCAGATAGTCGGTAAATGTGGTGAACCTGCCTATTGAAAACAGCGAAAGAGCAATCATAGACACGAAAGAAATACAGAAAGCTATCAGTATGATTGTCAGTCGTTTTCTCATGACAGTTCAAAACTACATGTTGCGGCACAATTTTTTCGCTTTTTATTTTCATTTTCATCGTCTTGCGCTCCGTGCGTATTCAGTAATTTGCAGTCAATGTGCCGTATTGTATCTTCCCGCTTTATCTTCCTGCTATTTCTTGCCTTCCATTCTATTCAGGCCAACGCCTGGATCAGTGCTTCTGTCACCTCGTCTTTATATTACACCAAGGCGGCCGATGGTAAGTTTGTTCCCACTATGCAGGTAATGTGGCGGGCCGAGCCACCCTCGCTGCACTTTGTAACCAACAGCCGTAAAGAAATTGTAGCCTCTGTACAAGCACAAATAACATTTACAGACGAAGGGGGGACTATTCTTTACGATATGTTTACCATCAACACATTGCCACAAAAGAATGTGGCAGGTTTGGCTGGCATTGCTGTTGGAGGGCAGCAAATGTATGTATTAGAGAAAGCGAGGGGTGGCCGTGTGCGTATGCGGTTTCAGCTTACCGACATGAATGACACTGCCAGTAAATATTCTGTTACAGATAGTACCGATTATGAAACTGAAACAGACAAACCTTTCTTTGGCAGTATTCGCCTGAATGGAGGTTCCGATTCGGTAAGATCTATTGAGGTGTTACCCGGCAATTTTGCCGGCACCGAAAGAAGGGTGCTGCATTATAGTGCAGACTTGTACCATGTAGATGATGCCACTGTAGCCCCAACCCGTTTTCCGCTGGTGATAACTACCCAACTGAGCCGCAAATTGGGTGATGCCTTTATGCCCGATTTTACTCATACCGATACGATTGCAGCTGGTATGCGTGCACGTGCCTACGGCAGTATGCCTATCGGCAGACTTACTTCGGGTAACTATTACATAAATGTTTCTGCAGCAGATAAAGATGGTTTTATCATTGCTACAAGGAGGTTGTTTTTTCAAAGACTGAATCAGCACCCCGACAAAGAAGAGAAGAAAGCCGCAACCATGAAGCAGATATTGAATGATACAGGAATGGAACGTGTTACGGTTGTGAATATGGACAAAACATTTCTGAATAAATATACCCCCTCGCAACTGCGCGCTATTCTAAAAATGCTGCTGCCGGTTGCCGACCCAATGCAAACAAATACCATCAATGGTTTTTTGAAGAAGCCGGAGGAAATGTATATAAAATATTTTATTTACAACTATTTCGAAGCATTGAAGCCCGGCGATGCTGCCGGAGCATGGAAGGCATATTCTGAAAAGGTAACTACAGTAAATAAAAAATATACTGCTAACGGCAATGCTGGTTACGAAACCGACCGTGGATTTATATGGCTACGGTACGGCCCCCCCACAGATATTATAACTGTGAGTGGCGAAGCAGGTACAAAACCCTACGAGATATGGCAATACAACCAGCTTACACAATTCAGCAATAAGAAAGAACTCACCAATTCTTTGTTTTTGTTCTACCGGCAGTCGCAAAATATGAGCGATTACCAGTTGTTGCATTGCACTGTACCCGGTGAAACAGTAAACCCCGGTTGGCGAAACTACCTATATACAAACAACAGGGCGGCAACCGATGGGTTTAGTTTGAATACCCGTGCTGAACAGTATTTTGAAAACAGGTAGGGTAGTAGTAGCACTAATAAAAGGGTAATATGGCTACACATCGTAGTTCATATTGCCCAGCACTATGCGGTGCATTTTTATAAGCATGGCATGTAGTTGTGTCTTGCCGTGGCCATTCCTTTCTATGTAATACATGGTTTCGCCCAGCACTTTGGTGATAGCTGCCAACCCCTGAAATGTAAGCTTGCTTGATGCCAGTTTTTTTACAAAGTCGGCCTCGCTGGCGGGCAGAGGCAATTCTAACTGCGGTGCTAACTTGGCGCGTATAGTATACTCCATCAGGTAAATGATGTATTGAAGCAAGTTTTTTTGTTGCTCGCGGCCTGCTTTAGACCACTCGTCAACAATCTTCGAAATGGTGACACCATTATTGGTAAACAACATATTGAAAATTTGTCGCACTTCCGGGAATAGGTCGTTTTCGGAATGGCGTAGCAAATGCAATGCATGGGTATAACTACCACCTGCCATCAGGCTTATTTGCGTGGCCACCCGCTCGTCGGTTTGGCTGCGGCTCATCAGTGCATTGGCTATTTCTGTTGCGGTCAGCGGCATCAGTCTCACCTCTTGTGTGCGCGACCGTATAGTGGTAAGTATTTCGTCCCTGTCTTCGGCTACAAATATCATTATTGTATCGGCAGGAGGTTCCTCTATCAGTTTTAGCAATATATTGCCCTCTTTGCCCAGGTATTCGGCACGCCACATCAGCAATACCTTTTTACCCCCTTCATAAGATTTGAGGTATAGTTTTTCTATTATTTCCCTACACTCGTCTGCGGTTATATTGCCTTGTTTGTTTTCTGCATCTATGTATTGCAGCCAGTCGTAGGTAGTGCCGTAGGGTGTTTGTTTTACAAATTCCCTAAATTCCTGCATATAGTGCCGGCTCATAGGTTTGGTGCCGGGCTTGGGGGCAATAGTTGGAAAGCTCAGATGAAGGTCGGCATGCTCTAACCTGGTTATTTTGCTGCATCCGGCGCAATGGCCACAAGAATCTGCATTGGTTTTGTTTTCGCAAAATATATACTGTACCAATGCCAGTGCCATTGGCAGCCCACCGGTACCTTCGGCCCCGGTTATCAGCAGTGCATGCGGAAACGTGTTATTAGCCCACATACTCAGTAATCCATGTTTGGCCGCTGCCTGGCCCGGTACACTGCTGAAGTTCACGATTTGCCTGTTTTTCTGAGAGGGGCAAAGCTAAGTGAAGATGGCAAAATAAAGTCTGCCATTTCAACAATTCTATTTTTCAATTGTGCGGCATTGTGGAGGCCCTTAAATGATTATCATTCGGAGTACGTTCGTATTGTGTACAATGATATGTTTGTTGTGTTTTAGTTCGCCATCTTCGCTAACACAAAATTTACACTCTCTGTTGGCCCGAGTGTTGGCGGACAGCTTTTGGCAATGCTATATGCTGTATATTTATTCCTTCATCATCATTGCCGCAATATGTTCTTACAGTTTGGTATCAATGAAGGAGTGGGTGACAATGTCACCAAGAAGAAACTGGCACTTATAGACGAGCTGACATCGCCACTGATGCGCCTGATGTGGCTGTATAATTGGGACGAGCCTCAAAGGCGTACATTCGAAAACAATATTTGTTGCTTTTACATTGGCAATGGGTTACTACTGACAGTGGCGCATAACCTGCGCATACAAGCGGGGTATTTCCGCTCTATTGATCTTGATTTGTACCAGACGGAGATACTCTCCCGACTGGATGGGGCGCAAAACCGCCATATGGAGCAGTATTATTTTACCGACGACTATACTCGTAAACGCTACCTTTCGGCTACAGACACAGTTAGTTTACAGAATATAGCCAATATTTTGCGGCAGAAAAGGTTCGATACCCGCTGGGTAACGATGGCGCAGAAGGGCATATGTCGCCCGCACGTTATATTGCAGTTTCGCAATAATTCGTTTTACAACAATCCTGATGCCACCCATCTTTTTAGCCCTACTATGCAGTTCTACGACCCCGAGGCGCATAAATACACATTTATGTTGCCCGTAGAGTTGGTAGAGGCTTGGTATGGTGCCGACATTGCATTGTACCGCATAACCGATACCCCGAAGGAAATATTGAATCAGCTACCGTCGATACCGGTCAACTTTGATTTTCTGGACGAGTCGGCAGGTAATTTATACTGCTTACAAAGTTCGCCCGGCGGGCCCGGTGGTCGTCTGCTTAACAGAGCATCTATAGATGGTGCGCTCGATCATTTTGGGATATCTCAAGATGATGTTGGTGGAAACTACCTATTCGAGGGGCTGCGTTACCTCATCAGCGGATACTTCCGCTTCGGCTCGTCGGGGGCTCCATATCTTTCCCACAACCCGGTTACAGGCATTTTTTGTGCCAATGCCATACAAAGTGAGGCCAGCGGGGTGCAACTCTCTATCAACAACGACCGCGAGGGCAATTTTCAGTATGTCAATGCCATTGCTTCGCCATTGCATATTGTGCAACAACAGTTAGAAGGCCACATAAGGCTTGCTGCGGCAGGGTTATAATACAAGACGGGCCGCTCTTGTGCAGTGCGGCCCGTCTTGTATTATGATTGTATCAATCAATTCTTTTTCTGCTCTTTGGCCCAAGCATCTTTCAGGGTTACAGTGCGGTTAAAGATCAGTTTATCGGTTGTGCTGTCTTTATCGGCAGAGAAGTAGCCCTTGCGCATAAATTGGTAGCTTTCTCCAGCCACTGCGCTGGCCAGAGCTGGTTCTACAAATACAGAGTCCAGTACTTGCATGGACGCAGGGTTGATGTATTCTTTAAAGTCACCTTCTTCAGCCGACGGGTTTTCGACATGGAACAGTCTTTCGTACAGGCGCACAGTAGCTGTGCGTGCATGGGGTACACTTACCCAATGTATGGTACCCTTTACCGTGAGGCCACTGGTATCGTTGCCACTCTTGCTTTCGGGCAGGTAGGTACAGTGTACCTCGGTTATGTTTCCGGCATCATCCTTTACGCATCCCTCGCATTTTACAATGTAGGCACTCTTTAGCCGCACCATATTACCCGGTGCCAGCCTGAAAAATTTCTTTGGAGCGTTTTCCATAAAATCTTCGCGTTCTATCCATACCTCGCGGCTGAAGGGTAGGGTGCGGTTACCTGCTGTTTCGTCTTCGGGGTTGTTGTCTGTTGTAAACAACTCTTCCTGTCCTTCGGGATAATTGGTGATTACCAGCTTCACAGGGTCCAGCACGGCCATTACCCGGTTGGCCTTTTTGTTCAGTACCTCACGCACACAAAACTCCAGCATGCTGATGTCTACAATGTTTTCGCGTTTGGCTATACCAGCCATTTCGCTGAAGTTTCTGATAGCCTCGGCCGGGTAACCCCTGCGGCGCATACCACTTATGGTAGGCATTCGTGGGTCGTCCCAACCGCTTACATGGCCTTCGTTTACCAGTTGTAGCAGCTTGCGCTTGCTCATAACGGTATAGGTTAGGTTGCGGCGGGCAAATTCATATTGCTTTGATGGAAATATACCCAACTGTTCTATGAACCAATTGTACAAGGGACGGTGGTGTATAAACTCTAATGTGCATATAGAGTGTGTTATCTGCTCTATGCTGTCGCTTTGTCCGTGTGCAAAGTCGTACATGGGGTAAATGCACCAAGCATCGCCTGTGCGGTGGTGGTGTTCGTGCTTGATGCGGTACATAAGCGGGTCGCGCAGCAGCAGGTTGGGGTGTGCCATGTCTATTTTGGCACGTAGTGTTTTCTCCCCGTCCTTGTACTTGCCGGCACGCATATCGGCAAACATTTGCAAGTTTTCTTCTATGCTACGGTCGCGGTAAGGGCTGTTGATGCCCGGTGCAACTGTAGACCCCTTCATGGCAGCTATTTCTTCGGCCGTACTGTCGTCTACATAGGCAAGTCCCTTTTGGATAAGGGTAACCGCAAAGTCATACAACTGCTCAAAATAATCTGATGCATACAGCTCATTATCCCACGTAAAACCGAGCCATTGTATGTCGTTCTTTATGTTTTCTACGTATTCAGTTTCTTCCGTTGCCGGGTTGGTATCATCAAAACGCAGATTGCATTGGCCATTGTATTTTTTTGCCAGTCCAAAGTTGAGGCATATAGATGCTGCATGACCTATGTGCAGGTAGCCATTGGGTTCTGGTGGAAAACGGGTGTGAACCCTTCCGTTATGTATGCCTTCGGCAATATCGGATTCTATAATCTCTTCCAGAAAGTTAAGTGACCGTTCTTCGCTCATTAGTTTCAAAAATGTGGTGCAAATGTACGCAGCAATGTGGGCTTTTAACGGCTGCATTGGTAAAAAACAGAGTACGTCATTTACATGGGGCGCGGCAAGGGGGGCAATGTGCCGTATACCCATTTGTTTTACCTTGTTGTGGGTGTATGCCATTGCCACAATACCACTGTGCAGAGCGGCGGCGGTATGTCAGTTTGTATATCTTCATAATTTGTTCAACAGTATTTACCATAAAAACAGCTTATTTTCGCCACCCCTCTGCACTGCGGTGTCTTTATGAACAACAAGAAACGAATAGCATTTTTATGCCACCCCTACCATCGGGGTGGGGTTACACGGTGGATGGCCGATGCCGCTATTGCGGCTACACAAACGCACGAAGTGTATTTTATTACGGTTCAGCCCGCTGTCACATTTTATTCGGGCCGTGGGCGGGAAACTCTGTTGCAACTTATTGCTGGCTGTGCCGCCATTAAAGTGGTGTCTATAGCCGTGGGGCGCGATTTTGAATTTGGTACCCCGGACTATAGGGCTAATGTATACAGTGGCCTTCTGCAACAAGTGCCTGCTGGCACACCCATTATTTTGGCCGACGATTATGCGGTTTGGGCAGGTGCGGCAGCATGCCACACTGCTTTTCCGCTGGTAGGTGTCTTGCATGCCGACGAACAGGTATATTATGATATGGCAGCAAAACACATTGCCGATGTTGATGTGTTTGCCTGTGTATCGAACCGGGTGCAGCAAAAAGCAATTGAATTATTGCCGGGTATCAACACTTCATTGATTCCGGTTATACCATGTGGCATCAATTTGCCGGCTATGCCGGTTACCACTTCTGTGAAAATGGACACGATACAATTGGTGTATGTTGGTCGGGTGTCTCATTATCAGAAGCGCACCACCGACCTGATTCTTATTGCCACTCGCCTGCATGAGCTTGGTGTGGCATTTCACCTCACCATTATTGGCGATGGCGATGCACGGCCTTCGCTGATGCAGGCTGTAGAGAATGGTGTGCTTAAAGGCAAAGTATCGTTCCCCGGATGGCTAAGCCAGCAACAGGTAGCTACCCACCTTGCCGGTAGCGATGTTTTGGTGCTTACCTCCGACTTTGAAGGGATGCCTATAGCCATGATGGAGGCATTGGCCATGGGATGTGGTTTTGTGGGTACCCGTGTGAGTGGCATAGAAGATATGGAGCTGCAGCCAGCTGCTGCACAATGCCTCAGCGTGTTTGATGCAGGAGATATAGATGCTGCTGTTGCTGCAATACAAGAAGTAGCGGCCATACCTACAGAAAAGCGAAAGGCTGCTGCCCGTACCATTGCCGAAACCGAATTTGCCATGAGTGTTTGCCTGCGGCGGTACCATGATGCAATATTGCATGTGCCTGCCAGAAATACCACCACGGTGCCACAGGTTGCCATGCCGTTTTCTGCATGGGTTCAATCGCGTTTTTTAGCTTTTGTACGAAGTAGCCGCATGAGATTGTCCCGATAGGGGATTGCCGAAGATTTTTAGATTAAAACTCTATTAAAATCAGTCGTTTTGTTTGGGTTTTTATCGCAAACTTTCTATCTTTGCATTCCATAAAATCATTGCTTCACGCAAGATAATTTCTATTATTTATGTCGGTAAAAATTCGCCTGCAGAGACACGGGTCTAAAAAACGCCCATTTTATTTCATCGTTGCCGCTAGCACTACTGCTCCCCGCGACGGTAAGTTCATTGAAAAGCTTGGTACCTACAATCCATTGACGGTTCCTGCTACTATTCGTATTAATCGCGAACGCTCATTGCACTGGCTGGACCAGGGCGCACAGCCAACCAACACTTGTCGCAGGATTCTTTCCTTCAAGGGGGTGTTGTATCTGAAACACCTGATGCGTGGTGTATCTCTTGGTTTGTTTGACAATCAGACAGCTTTGGAGAAATTTGAAAGCTGGAATGGCGAGCACGAAGAATTGGTTGCACGTCGTGAAGAGGCTCACCGCAAGCAAAAAGCAGACAAACGTCATGAAACAATGAAAGAGTCTGTACGCAGAGTAGAGGAGAAAAACCTTGCGAAAGCGGCCGAGGCAGAAACTGCTGCTGATGCAGCTGAAAATTCAGAAGGATAATTGATATTTGAATTTATAAAAAATGCGTCCTGTTATAGGGACGCATTTTTGTTTTGTACAAAATGTTTGATCGCATCCATCATCTGGGATATATGGAAGGCATTGACGAATAAAGAAAGAATACAACATGGCACGGATTCTTGCATTGGATATTGGTAAAAAACGTACCGGTATTGCTGTTACCGACGAGTTGCAAATCATTGCCACCGGTTTGGAGACCGTAGACACCGGAGAGCTGATAGGCTATCTAAAGAAATATATAGCCAACAATCTGGTTGAGAAAGTGCTTGTAGGTTACCCGCTCAATATGGATGACTCTCCTACTGATGCTACGCCTATCGTAGAGAAATTTATTGTAAAATTCGGCAATGTATTTCCCGCAATGCCAGTGGAAAAAATTGATGAACGAATGACATCCCGAATGGCGTCGCGCGAGATTGCAGGAATGGGACTACGTCGTTCGGAAAGAGAGCAAAAGGGGCTCATAGACATAGTAGCGGCCGTTATGATGCTACAGGAATATATGGAGCATCGATCGTAACAATAGTAGTAAAGTATTGCTGCTAACTTTGCAGGTCTAAATTCACTGTAGCTCGTGTTACTATTCTACAATTTTTTTCTTGCCACTTATGGATTGGGGGTACGTATTGCTGCCACGCGCAACCCTAAGGCGGCTATGTGGGTAGACGGCCGGAAGGGCTGGCGTAGTAAAATGGCGACAGCTTTGCCAGAAGCGGAGTGGCGTATTTGGATACACTGCTCCTCTTTGGGAGAATTTGAACAAGGCCGGCCATTAATTGATTTGCTACGGCAACGATACCCGGCGTACAAGGTTGTACTTACTTTCTTTTCGCCATCGGGTTATGAGGTATGTAAAGGGCAAGGGATGGCCGATTACGTATTTTACCTGCCGATGGATGGTGCCGCGAATGCCCGTGATTTTATAAAAATAGTGCAACCGAAACTGGTCATATTTGTTAAGTATGAATTTTGGTACCACTACCTGCATCAGGTTCATAGGCAGGGCATTCCATTACTATTGGTTTCGGCAGCATTCAGAATGCAGCAGCCGTTTTTTGCTGCATGGGGCTCGTTTTTCAGGCGTATGCTGGGTTTTTACAGTCACCTGCATGTACAAGACAGTACTTCTGCCACCTTGCTTCGCAGTATCGGCATTACCAACGTTACCGTGTCGGGGGATACTCGTTACGACCGTGTGAATGCAATTGCCGCGCGACTGCGAGAAATTCCTGAGGCGAATACGTTCAAAGGACAAAGCAAGATATTGATAGCAGGTAGTACATGGCCAGCCGACGAAGAAATGCTATCTACTATATTGCCTATCTTGCCTGCTGATTGGAAATTGATTATAGCACCACACGAAATAGATACTGCGCATATACAGTCTATACGACAATTGTTTCCAGATACTGTCTGTTATTCCCAGTTGGGGGAAACGACGGGTGAACAGGCGCGGGTTCTCATTGTAGATAATATAGGGCTACTTTCCAGCCTTTATGCTTGGGGCGATGTGGCATGGGTGGGTGGTGGCTTTGCCCGTAGTGGTATACACAATACATTAGAACCGGCAATATTTGGTTTGCCCATAGTTATGGGGCCCATTTATCAGAAGTTTGTTGAAGCCGTAGCATTGGTAGCGGCTGGTTGTGCTTTTCCTGTAATAGATGAGCAACAAGCTGCTCGAGTACTAAAAGAGCTAACCCAAGATGACCAGCATAGAAACGCTCTTGCTGCAAAAATGAAAGAATTTATTGCTAATCATACTGGTGCGGCAAACCGTATTTGTTCTCAGATAGCCGATGCTGGTTGGTTGAAATAGGATGTGTTGTAAGGATATTCTGATGTGATTTAGTGTAGCTGGTAACGAAAACTTCAGATATCGGAAACATTCGCTCCGGTTTGGGGTAACATTGAAGTTGGACTTTGCGCCCAAATTCAAGGGTAATGTTGCATTTTCTACCAAACCGGAGGTCCCGGAGTATTGTCAGTTCTTTGGTTATCTTATTGATAGTCAGCACATTTTCTACAAGTCTTCGGGCGCAATTGGCACCCACAACTACTGCCAGTATCAGCAATTTCAATACGCATGTTATTGAGAATATGGGTACTTGGGCAGGCACATCAAGTCCCGCAACTGGGGTCACCAGTTGGGATATGCGCGGTACTGGGACTAATGGTAGTGTTTTCAGAGGTACTGACCTTGCCGGAGGTACTTCTGGTGGGTGGTATGGTAATGGGAATATCGCATTTCTTGGCTCTGGTACCGCATCAAATGCAAATGCAACGCTCCGGCTTCAGAACCTTACAGGTTCTACTATAACTGCATTCCGAGTTGTGTATACCGGACAAATGTGGAAATCAGCCTCTGGCAGCCCATCTGTTTCAGTTTCATGGTCATCGGGCACTTCTTCTGTAGTTCCAACTTCCGGGGCATTGACATCGTCACTAAGTTCACTTAGTTTTTCCGATGCTACAACCAGTATATCCAGTGGCGTAACATTCGGTCAGAGTGTAAGCGGGGCCTCTATTGCCAATAATGACTATGTTTATCTTCGATGGATTCATACAGGTGGTAGTAGTTCGGACATCTTGAGTTGGGATAACGTGAATTTTATTCCCCGACCAATTACTCAGGTTTCTGCCATTTCTTTCTCTGCCGTGGGTACAAATTCGATGACCGTAAGCTGGACGGCTGGTAATGGCCGCCGCAGGGCTGTGTTTATGAAGGCTACTTCGGCTGGTACCATCACCAACCCTTCGGACGGTACCTTGTACACCGCCAGTGTAACATTTGGCAGCGGTACGCAATTGGGTACTTCGGGTTACTACTGTGTGTATAATGGTACAGGCACATCTGTGAATGTTACCGGCCTTGCGGCTTCTACCACTTATTATGTACAAGCATTTGAGTACAACTCGGATGCGACACCCACTGCCATCACTGCTACATATCTTACCACAGCAGTTTCTGCAAGTCAGGCTACAGCCACACCGTGCGTAGTACCTACGGTATATACCGTTACAGGCACGGGCAGTTATTGTGCCGGTGGTAGCGGTCGTTCAATAGGTCTATCCGGTTCGCAAACAGGTATCAACTACCAACTATATAATGGGTCGTCGCCGGTGGGTACTGCGGTAGCAGGTACAGGTGCGTCGCCTTTTACAATTGGCACCTATACTGCCGCAGGTACTTATACGGTGCTTGCCACAAATGCTGTGGGTGGGTGTACCAGCAATATGAGTGATAATGCCCTTGTATCTATAAATGCATTGCCTACAGTAGTTGTTACTCCTTCTACTGCTTCATCTTGTTCATCTATAACGGCAACCGGTGCAGATACGTATGAATGGAGTCCTGCAACAGCACTGAGTGCCTCTACCGGTGCCTCTGTTGTTGCCTCGCCCATTGTTGCTACTACCTATACAGTAACGGGTACCGATGAAAATGGTTGTGTCAATACCGCTACAGTACCGGTGGTGCCGGCTGTTGTTGCTGTTTCAGGCATCAGCCCGGCTGCGGGTTCGGCACCGCAGGGTACTGCCAATCATCTGTTGCAAACATATAGTCTTGGTGTTACAAGTAGTGCCGCAACTATTTCTGGTTTAACTGTTACAACACTTGGTACTTACACATTAACTGATGTGGATAATATAAAATGCTGGTATTCTACCTCAGCCACCTTCGACGCGGCTACTGCTGTTTTATTGTCTACATTGAATAGTCCGGGCACGGCAGGTATTAAAGTTTTCCCTGCATTTATTGCCCAGTTGGTTCCTTCGGCCAGTACAGGCTACTTGCATGTCACTGCCGAAATTGGAGGTAGTGCCACAGGAGGCAACACTCTTGGCATTGCTGCCACCGATTTTTCTGGTTTTACTATTTGTTCGGCCTCGCTCACCGGAACTAATCCGGTGCCAGCTTCTAATCTGCAAACAATTTCCGCATCGCCTTGTACTGGTACCCCTGCTGCTGGTACAGTTACGCCCTCCGGCACATTTTTCTGTGGTACTGGTGCTGTATCGCTTGGTTTGACTGGTGGTGCAACCGGTACGGGTCTTAGTTACCAATGGTCTTCGTCGTCAACCAACACGCCTCCCGGTACAGCTATTGCCGGGGCTACCACCGAGAATTATATAGCAACTTCAGTTTCCTCTACCACTTATTATTGGTGTACTACCACTTGCGGGGTGGCCAGTAACATTTCTGCGGTAGCTGTAGTTAGTGTTAACGCAGTGCCATCGTTGTCTGGTGCTTTTAGTAGTAGTCCTGTTTGTACAGGCGGTACATTGTCGCTATTTGCCAACAGCCCGGCCAATGTTGCCAGCTATTCGTGGTCTGGCCCCAATTCGTTCACTTCTACGTTGCAGAATCCTACAATACCCACCCTAACAACAGATGCTGCTGGTATTTACACAGTTACAGTAAGTAATGGGGTAGGGGATGGCTGTAGTCAGACGTATACTACATCTGTAACGGTAAACAATGCACCTACTTCTACAGGTATCACCACTTCAGGTGTGTTGTGTGTGGGAGGTGCGGTTACCATGAATGCCAATTCTGTAGATGCGACTTCGTGGAATTGGAGCGGTCCGGATGGTTTTACATCTACATTGACCAATGCAGTAGCCACGCCCACTGCAACGGGTACGTACTCTCTTGTTTTAAGTAGTGGTAGTGGTTCCGGTTGTACATTGGCAACACCATTTATTGTAAATGTTACCGTATTCCCTGTGCCTGCTTCTTCCGGAGCTACCAACAGTGGCCCGGTTTGCACAGGTGCATCTGTAACGTTGTCTGCCAATTCAACAGGGGCAACAAGTTGGTTGTGGAGTGGCCCCTCGGGTTATACATCCACTTTGCAGAATCCTTCTTTCAGTATTGCCGGTACTGGTACTTATTCGCTTACCGTAAGTCGCGCAGGTAACGGTTGTAGCCCCGGTACCGTATATACCACTACTGTTACTGTAAACGCATTGCCTACGGTCTCCGTTACGCCCACCACAGGTATGGCCGGCAGTACGTTTACCGCGTTTGGTGCCGCTACCTATACGTGGTCACCCTCAAGCGGATTGAGTGCCACCACCGGCAGTTCTGTTACTGCTACACCATCTTCGGCCACTACCTATACTGTTACCGGTACCAGCCTTGCTGGATGTATCGGGACTGCTACAATAAATGTTCTGCCTGCTTCTGGTAATTTGGTCTGGAACTATACTGCGCTTACTCCTCAGGCGGCTTCATCGTCAAACCCATCTGTGGTTACGGCATCAAGTTGTATCGCTACCATAGGTAATTCTTTTGGTACCGTGTCGTCCGCTATCAACTCAACTTCTGCAAGTAGCGGTTATACCGGTGCCACTGGTGGAGGCAATATTGGCAATGCTGTGGCACTTGGTGCATTCAGCACTTCTTCAGCATACATCAACTATTTATTGACACCTAATTCCGGCTACTGCCTCACCGTAACCGGAGCATCGTTCGGTGCACGTAGTACAGGGACTGGTCCGCAGGGCTATACCATTACATCGGATGTTGCAGGCTTTGGCAGTATGGTACTTGCATCGGGAACTATTCCTAATACCAGTACATGGACCTTAGCGTCTCCTACGTTTACTGCAGTTACCGGTGCGCCCAATACTGCAATTAATGTGCGCATTTACGGGCATAGCGGTTCTGGCTCTCCATCTTCGGGTACCGTAACATGGCGTATGGATGATGTTACATTTACTTATTCCGTATCACCATCTCCTTCTTTAACAAGTGCATCAAACAACGCACCTGTTTGTACTGGTAATACATTGAACCTTTTTGCCAATTCCCCCGAAAATGTGGCCAGCTATTCGTGGGTGGGCCCCAATTCATTTACGTCGACAGAACAAAATCCAAGTATTTCGTCAGTATCTATGGCGGCCCAAGGTACTTATACAGTAACGGTAAATAACGGAAGTGGTTGTACAAAGGTGTATTCCACAGTTGTTTCGTTGAATGCAACTCCATCGTCATCCGGCCCATCAAATAGTAGCCCTATATGTGCTGGTTCGGGCGTTGGTTTTACTGCAAATTCTTCCAATGCCAATCAATGGAGCTGGACAGGCCCTGGCGGTTTCACGTCTACTTTGCAGAATCCATCTCTGCCATCTGCATCGGCGGGTAGTTACTCTTTGACTCTTAATAATACCGTGACAGGTTGTAGTTCATCAACCGTTTTCTCAACGATTGTTACGGTAAATCCTATTCCGGTATCAACAGGTGCTACTACAGACGGTGTGATTTGCGCTGGCGAGCACACCACCATCAGGGCTAATAGTGCATACGCAAATCAGTGGAGTTGGTCAGGTCCATCGGGCTTTACTTCTTCTGATGAAAACCCTTCGGTTTCGCCGTCTGCTACAGCCACCTATTCTGTAACGCTTAGTAATACATTGACAGGTTGTTCTTCCTCGGTGGTCTACACCACATCAGTTACAGTTAATCCGGCACCGACAGCTGCGCCTTCAAATAATGGGCCTATCTGTTCCGGCGGCGAGGTTGCGTTATCTGCCAATACTACATTAACTACTTCGTGGTCGTGGACTGGTCCAGATGGTTATACATCGTTACTTGAAAATCCGACACTTAGTCCAACGGTTACGGGCGTTTATTCACTAACTGTTGCCAATGGAACATGTGCTCCTGCTACGGTGTATACGACATCGGTAACGGTTAACACGACACCAACAGCGGCACCCACCAACAGTGGTGCTATATGTGTGGGTGGTACGGCTACGCTGAGTGCCAACCCCGCTGGTGGTGCTACTACCTATGCA
>JAGKWS010000071.1 GCA_021151685.1 Chitinophagaceae bacterium | reverse complement strand
ATCGGCAACACTGGCAGGTACCGCAGTACTGGCCCCCGCTGGTACCCGTACTACAGGCGGTGCAGGTGGTGTTACATTGCCAGCCACTACCGGTACTGTTTCTGCAGCTAGCTTTGCAGTAAGCGGTCAGGCGGGTTATACTTACGCCATCACATTGCCTACATCATGTGTTATCAGCGATGGTGCTTCACACACTATGACAGTTGACAACTTCACATCAATGCCATCTACAACAGGTCTGCTGAGTGCAGGCGGTACCGAAACCCTGAACGTAGGTGCTACACTGAATGTGGCTGCTGGTCAGGCAAGTGGTTTGTACACCAACGCTACAGGCGTACCAGTAACAGTAAACTATAACTAAGATAGTAACATACCAATAGCATAGAGGCAAACGAACGGAAGAGAGGGTATATACATAACAGTGGCCGAAGAAGATAGGACAGTAGTAGAAACGACACAGCCACCAACTAAAAAAGCACTACCGAAAGGTGGTGCTTTTTAGTCGTTGATTGAGCGTAATCAGGTATTGGTTCGCTGTCTTGGTGGCAACTATGCGGGTAGTTCTACCCATGCATCGTTTTCTTTAAGTAGTGTTATCAGCTCTCCCACAGCTATTTCGCTGGGTACATTGCGCTTCACTACTTCTTTGCCTTTGTACAGGGTTATTTTGCCCGGGCCACTGCCCACATAGCCAAAATCGGCATCGGCCATTTCGCCGGGGCCGTTCACTATGCAGCCCATTATGGCAATCTTTACCCCCTTCAGGTGGTTGGTGGCAGCCCGTATTTTGGCGGTAGTCTCCTGTAGGTCGAAGAGGGTACGGCCACAACTGGGGCAGCTTATATACTCTGTTTTGCTAATGCGCGTGCGCGTAGCCTGTAGTATAGAGAAGGCAGTATTGTTCAGAAACTGTTCGTTGTTCTTTACCTCCATATAGGTGCGGCCGCTTACCAACACATTCTGTAGTTGCCCGTTGTTTTGTAGTAGCACACCATCGCCCATACCATCCAGCAGCAAGCCGCCACAATCGGTAGCAAGGCTTATCAGTTGTTTGTCTACCGTATCGTATACCGATGTAGCCGCCAGTATCACCGGATTGGTGATGCCTGCCTGCATCAGCGTTATCATGCAGTTACGCAGGGGTTTCAGGTTGTTGTGGTTGGCAGCAGCCAGTACCACAACTGCCTGCGGTGTAGTGCGCAGGCGTTCGGTAAATGCGGGGCTGATGTCATCTTCAGCCGCACACCGCACAAAGTACAGAGCGGCACCTACCGTCTCGGTAGCGAGGTAGTCGCTGGTCGATAGCATGGGTACATACTGGTCCCTACCATCTGCTGCTAGCCAAGTAGCCCAATCTGTTACTACCTTCAGGGTGCCGGGTAGGGCAAAGTCGGGCAGGTGGCTACCGGTATAAAAGTAGTCGGCAGCACCGTCGCTTATGTTCCATTTGTCCGATGCTGCATCATAGGTATAGCCTATGGCTGGCATATGGGCTACGGTAACCGGTGCCTGCATATGGGCTGCTACCACTACAGGTACGTGCCCACCACCAATGTTGCCTACCGCATGGCTGCTACGCCTTTTATACTCAAACGGGCTGTAAGGCAGTGTTATGGCAGTGTCGGCAATAGCTCTATTATTCGCCGGTGGGTACCTCGATACTATGTCGCGGCAAACAGGTATCTCAAACTCGGGGTCTTCCGTCAGCGATACGCGTATTGTATCGCCAATGCCGTCTTCCAGTAGCGTACCAATGCCAATAGCACTTTTGATGCGGCCATCTTCGCCATCACCTGCCTCGGTTACGCCCAGGTGCAGCGGGTAGCATTCGCCAAACTCGGTTTGCATCTGGTGTACCAGCAGGCGGTAGGCCTGTACCATTACCTGTGGGTTGCTGCTCTTCATGCTCAGCACTATCTGGTGGTAGCTTTCGTAGCGGGCTATACGCAGAAACTCCATGGCACTCTCTACCATGCCTATTGGAGAGTCTCCGTAGCGGCTCATGATGCGGTCGCTCAGCGAGCCATGGTTTGTGCCTATGCGCATAGCCGTACCATGCTCGCGGCATATACGCACCAGCGGGGTAAAGCGTTCTCTTATTCGGTCTACCTCGGCTGCATACTCGGCATCGGTATAGTCTATAAAATCGAACTTCTTTTTGTCTATGTAGTTGCCGGGGTTTACACGCACCTTCTCTACAATGCGGGCCGCTATTTCGGCTGCATTGGGGGTAAAGTGAATATCGGCAATGAGGGGCGTAGTATAGCCTCGTGCCCTCAGCTCTTTCTTTATGTTCAGTAGGTTTTCGGCCTCCTTTTTGCTGGGGGCCGTAATACGTACCAGCTCGGCTCCGGCTTCTATACACCTGATGGTTTGCGCTACCGTGCCCATAGTGTCCATAGTATCGGTAGTGGTCATGGTTTGTATCCGTATAGGATTGCCATTACCCAATTTCAGGTCGCCAATGCTGATTTCTCGGGTGGGAAGCCTCCGATAGTCGGTAAGAGATACGCAATATTGCTGCAACATAGGTGCGAAGATACCACTTAGGTATGTTACAAAATGTACAAATAAATACACAAAAAAGCGGATGCATACAATAAAGCAGCATCCGCTATAAGAAGTATTTATGACTAATTTTTAATAAACTTTCTGACCACAGAATCATTCAGTCGCACCAGATACATACCCGGTAGTAACTTGTCTGTGGCAATGGTGCCGTTGCCGGCTGGTATGTGCTGGCGCAGTACAGTTTTGCCGGTCACATCGGTTATGTGTACGTCTGTGGCGGTAGTGTGGCCTGTAATGGTAAGCACACCCTCTACAGGGTTGGGGAACAGCATAACACCCGCCTGGCCATTGCCGGCCTCTGTTACCGATGCTGCGCACAGAATACCAGTAGCATATTTGGCAGTAAAGGCAATTTTATAGGCACCAGACATACCTTCCAGCGTATCGGAGCCTACGTGTAGGGTTGTTGCCCCATCGTAGTAACCACACAAATACAGATTGCCCATACGGTCGGCAACAAGGCCACTATTGCTGCGGCCACCAGAGTTGATGCGCTTGTATGCCAGCAAATTGCCTGAGGGGGTGTAGCCCGCCACAAAAAGCGGATCGACAGGCGATTGGGGCAGGGGTAGTACGATGGTGGTATCGAGGAAGATGCCATTGCCTGTAACGGTATCCATACCGCCGGCTACCCATACATTGCCACAGAAGTCTACGGTCATATCCCATATAGCATGATCGGGGTTGGCAGCCTGTACGGTTTGGGTAAAGGGCCATACGCGGACGAAATCGCCATTGGATCTGTACTTCAGCAGGTATGGGTTGTTGTTGTTGCCCATTACATTGTGACCGCCAAAAGTAACTGTATCGTTACGTATTACGCCACCAACATATACATTGTCGGCACCATCGGCCGCTACGCACATGGCGCGGGTGTTGCCGGTGCTCTGGCGGGCCCATGTAACTCCTCCACTGTTGGTCATCTGTGCCACGAATACGTTGTAGCAATCGAACCCCATGGCGTATGTACTGGCAGAATAGGTGAGTGTATTGGTGCCCAGTGTAAGGGTGTTGGAAGAGAAATCGCCAGTTATGTATATTGTATTGTCGCGTGTAACTGTAATATCTGATATGCGGTCGTAGCCATCGCCACCAAAATTTTTTGCCCAGACAAAGCTACCCGATGCCGAATAACGGGCCACATATATATCGTCGCTACCACTATTGGTAAGTGTAGTTGCGCCTACCTTGGTGGGGCCATAGTAGGTGCATGCAGTATATATATTGCCCGACATATCTGTAGCAACGCCGCCATACTTCTGTTTTTCCAGCCCTATGCTGATAGTGCCTGAATTGATACCCCACTGAAACTCGCCATCATCATTGAACTTGATAAGATAACCGGTATTATAACCAGCTACTGCCGAACGGTTGATGGAATGGGTGCCGAAACGCACATAGTCTCCGGTGAAGTAGCCGTACAGAACTACATTATCGTTTTGGTCTACAGCAATATCTATAGGTAGGGTATTGCCGTCTGAGCTGGCTATAGACCATATAACATCGCCCAAGGGCGAGTATTTGGTAAGGATAACCTGAGTAGCAAACAGCTCGGAGTGGTGGGTATAGGCACCCATTACCACTGTGTCGAAACTGCTGGCCATGGCCATGTATACATTACCTGCCCTGTCTGTAGCTATAGGCCATGCATGAGAAGATGATGTAGTGGCAGGATAGGGCCGCATTCTGTTGGCATTCTTAGCCCACTGCCATGCCTGCGCCGAAACGAGGAATGGCATAAAGGCCAGGGCAAACAGGATAAACAGGCGCAGGGTCGATTTCATTTTAATATCACCGGGTTCCAATATCAACGCAATTTAACTCTAAAATCATTTAAAAGTGGCTATGTGTAGCACACACAGCCCCAACACGTAAACGTAGCAAAGATTATGCCAAAAATGAGTGCTGATGCGGGTTTGGGCACTGAAACGAATAGTAGCCGGCACTGGCATTTGCATCATCTGTTCAAGTAATTGTCTTTCAGATACTTAGCCAAAGGCTGCAGGGCTGTGGCGCACTCTATTATGTTTGTGTTATGAGGTACAGCAAGCCATGGCACACGGGCGGCAATCTTCAGCCCGGTATATTCCTCAATAAATTTTTCGGAAGAGGGGTTGTTGTTGCCGCTGAGTACCAATGCTGCTATGGGTAGCCTACGGGCACGCATAACCTCTATAGCAGCCACTGTATGATTGATGCTGCCCAGATAATGTTGGGTAACGAGTATGATGGGCACTTGCCACCAGGCCAACATATCGGCCATGGTTTGGGTATCGGATATGGGTGACAATATGCCCCCGGCGGTCTCTACCACCAAGGGGTGGGTGGTTTGTGGCCACGGAAAGGTGGTATAATCTATAGTGATACCCTGTGCCGCTGCGGCTGTATGCGGCGATGCAGGCATAGACAAGGCAACGGCTTCGGCGTGTACACGCTGTGTGCCGTTTGTAATGAGGTTACTTACCGTATCGCGGTCGCGCTCTTCGAGGCCGGCTTGTACGGGTTTCCAATAATGGGCATCCAAAGCCTCGGTAATGGCTGCCGATACAATAGTCTTGCCAATGCCTGTATGTATGCCGGCAATGGCAATAGCGTTACGAGGAAGTAATTGCATTTTGTAGTGTATTAATAAGCAAATCTATCTGTGCAGGGGTGTTGTGTGCATGCAGGCAAATGCGCAAACGTTCGGCACCCAATGGTACCGTAGGGTGCAATATGGGGTGTACCTGCAAGCCTGCGGCGCGTAGCCGTGCGGCGGCACGCCGGGTATTGTCGTTGCCGGGTGTAACCACTATTTGTATGGGCGTAGGTGAAGATTGCCAACCGGGTATAGCTGCCTGTTGCATTTGCCGGCAAAAGTGGTCTATAACCTGGTGCAGGGCTGTGTTGGAAAACTGAGGCGATGCCATGTGCCGGTATGCCTGCTGTGCCCATGCTATGCTATGGGGAGGCAATGCGGTAGAGTATACCAACGACCGGGCAAAATTGACAAGGAAGCTACGCAACACATTGCTGCCCACTATGGCTGCGCCATGCCCACCAAGTGCCTTGCCGAATGTGTGGATACGGGCAAACACCTGCTGCTGCAACCCCAGCGAAACAACGAGCCCCTCGCCCTGTGTACCCCAAATGCCGGTGGCGTGGGCTTCATCGGCAATGAGGGCAGCACCGTACTGTTCGCAAACGCGGGCTATGGGGGCTATGGGGGCTATGTCGCCATCCATAGAATAGATGGTTTCTATGGCTACAAACACTTGCAGGCCCTGTGCGCAATGCTTTTGCAGCAACTCTTGCAGGTGTGGCACATTGTTGTGACGGAATGCATACTTGTTGCGGCAAATGCCCAGCCTGATGCCATCTATGATGCTGGCATGGCAAAGCTCGTCGTATACAAAAACGACATCGCGGTGGCCGAGGGCCGAAAACAGGCCAAGGTTGGCATCGTAACCGGAATTGAACAAAAGAGCCGCCTCCGATTGGTGGAAGGCGGCTATTATTTCTTCGGTTTGCTGTGCTATGGGGTGATTGCCAGATATGAGCCGCGACCCGGTAGACCCCATGGGCATATGTGCCGATGCGGGCCATGGGGGACTGGTGGCCCAACCAAGGTAATCGTTGGAGCAAAAGTCTATACCTGCAGGAAGAACGGATAGCGACCGCAGATTGCCTGCCTGTATGCGACCATTGAGCCTGTTATTGAGGTATGTATCAGTTGGCCTCATGCGGTACGGCTTTCCTGCGGTCTTGCGGGGTACCGTCGGCAAAGGCTGCCTTTGGCGTAAGCCCCAACATGCGGAACATATCCATATCGGAATTGTACTCGGGATTGGGGGTGGTGAGCAGCTTGTCGCCGGCAAATATGGAGTTGGCTCCGGCCATGAAACACATGGCTTGCTCGGCAATGGACAACTCGAGACGGCCAGCCGACAAACGCACGGCCGAATGGGGCATAATGATGCGTGCAGTGGCTATCATGCGTACCAGCTCATCGAACGGAACCCGCTTGTTTTCGGCAAGTGGGGTGCCGGCTACCGGTACCAGTACGTTGATGGGCACAGAATCGGGGTGGGCTGGCAGGGTAGCCAGTGTAAAGAGCATGCCTATACGATCGTCATGGGTTTCGCCCAGGCCAATAATACCACCACTACATACCGAAATACCCGCCTGGCGTACATTGGCGAGTGTATTGAGACGGTCGTTGTAGGTGCGGGTAGTTATGACCTCGCTGTAATGCTCTTCGGATGTGTCGACATTATGATTGTAGGCATACAGACCAGCCTCGGCAAGGCGTTCGGCCTGATGGGGGGTGAGCATACCGAGGGTGCAGCACACTTCCATATCCAGCTTGTTCACTTCCTTTACCATATCGAGCACACGATCGAAGTCGCGGTTGTCGCGCACTTCGCGCCATGCGGCCCCCATACAAAAGCGGGATGCACCACCTTGTTTGGCGTTTTGTGCGGCAGCAACAACGTCTTCGGTTTTCATGAGGGCATGAACTTTGACACCTGTATGATACCGTGCCGCTTGCGGGCAGTAGGCACAGTCTTCGGAGCAGCCACCGGTTTTTACCGACAGCAAACTGCTGATTTGGACTTCACCGAACTTGTGGTGCCTGCGGTGTACATCTGCCGCATCTAAAACGAGTTGCAGCAGTGGTCTGTCATAGATAGCGCGTATCTCTTCGCGGCTCCAATTGTTACGAATTTCACTCATGTATCCTATCCTTTCCAAAGGGCGAAACTATTTGATTTTGCGGGTTAAAAAAAAAGTATATGACTGATGGGGGTATAAATAGAGTAGTGGCATCTGTTAAATTTTACCAATAGTTAATAAACGGAGCGTAAATTATATTTTTGAATGGAATGCGTGATTTATCTATTTTTTTTGTGAATGCGAGACTTTTATAACAGTTTTTGATAGGTAGACTGGTGTGATTTTGTGATGGACAACACAAAGTATACCGGTACATATGGAGAATAGATATGCCCTATGTGCCTCTTGCCGGCACAAAGGGGCACTTTGCAGGCACACGTATAAGGGATGTATAATGCCCTGTATTTGTTTGTTAGCCGGGTAATGCAGATTTTTGCGGACTATGACACCGGAAAGGGAAGAACGTATACGGACAGTACTGAACAGACGCCAGAATGGGCTGGTGGTAATAATGGAAAATGTGCAAGACCCGCACAACATAGCCGCTGTAATGCGCACCTGCGATGCTGTAGGGGTACAAGACCTGTTTGTGCTGAACAATACGATACCCAAGCACCGGAAGTTTGCCAGAAGCAGCTCGGCCAGTGCGCTGGGATGGCTGACGGTGCGCCAGTATACCGATACGGAAGCCTGTATGGCTGCGGTAAGGCAACTATGCGATAAGATATATGCCACACACCTTGGGGTGGAGTCGCACTCGCTGTACGATATGGACCTGACAGGACGAATAGCATTGGTGTTTGGTAATGAGCGGGAGGGTGTAACGGAGGATTGCCTGAAACACTGTGATGGTAACTTTATAATACCGCAGATGGGTATGGTGCGCTCGCTGAATATATCGGTAGCCTGTGCCATAACCTTGTATGAGGCGATGCGGCAACGCAATGAGAAGGGTTTTTATGATGGTACGCCACAATTGCCGGAAAGCCGTGTGCAGGAACTGGGGGTACGATGGGGGCTTTTTGAACCGGGTGTAGAGGAACCGGGTACGGAATTGTTGCCGTAAAGGCAAGGCAAATTACAAGTTCCCAATTCCAAATCTAAAATTCTCTGTGTTGTCTTAAAACAGGAACGCTAATGCTGAGGAGTTATGGGATTGGGGTGATGTTTTTATGTCGGAATCAGAACATTAATATTTTTAGGGAGGTGGTTGATGTGTATGTGCCGGGTATTAGTTGTCATTTATAAGGGGTAGTGATACTGGTGGTTTACATAATAATGGGGCAGATGGGCAAATGATACCTGCGTACTCGTTTGGCCTGTGGTTTCGCCGGATGGAATTCGGAATGCTGACTTGCCACAGCTATTTTTTATCAATTTTGTTTGCTGTGCCCTACATGATTTCAAAAACGAAAAGCTACCAATATGGGTAGCTTTTTTGTTTTTCGGTGTTGTGTGAAAGAAATCTTAAAGAAAACCAAAAAACACTATGGAAACTGCGAAGGGTGAAAAATGTTTCCATAGTTTTGCGTCCGCAATTATGGAAGTATTAGAAAAAATATTGGCGGCGGCTATAGAGTTGTTTGGGCAGTATGGGTTCAAAACCATCACGATGGACGATATAGCAAGGCGGGCTGGGGTGTCTAAAAAGACGCTGTACCAGCATTTTGCCAACAAGGCCGAGGTGGTGCGAGATTCTGTGAACTGGTATAAACACCATACTACCGAAAGTTGCATGGGCTCGCTGATGGGCGCAGGCAATGCTGTAGAGGCGATGGTGAAGATACTGGCCTTCTTTGATGGCGAGTATAAACAGATGAACCCCATGGCCTTGTTCGAGCTACAGCGGTTCTTTCCGGAATCTTTCAAGGAGTTTAAGGCCCTGCTGATAGAGCGCGATGTGCAACTGATGAAGGAGAACATACTACAGGGCAAGGCCGAGGGTGTGTACCGGGACTCTATTAATGCTGACCTGATGGCGCGCTACCGCATAGAAACCGCCCTGATGGCCATGCAACCATCGCTGCTGGTAAACGACCGCGCCAGCCTGATGAATGTAGCACTGGAAATAGGCGAACATTTTATGTACGGCATCATGACCCCCAAGGGCATAACACTATACGAAGAATACAAACTACAATATCTGACAAACACAACAGCATCCACAATATGAGAAAACTTTATATAGCACTTGCGTGGCTGGCCACAATGAGCACCAGCGCGCGAGCACAACAACCAATAAAGCTGAGCCTGCAGGAGTGCATTGACTATGCCCTGAAGAACAGCTATACCATGAAAAACGCGCACCTAGATGTGCTGATACAGCAGGCGCAGGTGAAGCAGACAACTGCAGCAGCCTACCCGCAACTAAGCGGAAAATCGGATCTGGTACACTTTAGCAGAAACCATCCGCAGTATTCGTTCTTTGATGCGGGAGCTTTTACGCAAGGGAAACCTACGGGAATCATTACTGCCTTGCCATTTACCATTCCGTACACGGTGTCGGGTAGCATTACGCTGTCTCAGGTACTGTTTGACGGTAGCCTCGTAGTAGCATTGCAAGCGGGTAATACCATATTGGAAATGGCCCGTAACAGCGAAAACATAACTGCCGAGGGTGTACGGTACAACGTATTTAAGGCATACAACAGTTTGGTAGTGGCGTACAAACAATACGACATCATCAAGAGTTCGCTGGTGCTGGCACGCAGCATGGAGCAAGACCTGATAAAAACAAAGCAGGCCGGTTTTGCCGAGAAGATAGATGTAGAACGTATGGCGGTGCAAATCAACAATCTGGCATCGGACAGTATGAAGGTGGCCAACGGGCTTTCTTTGGCCGAGCAGATGCTGAAGTATCAGCTGGGCTTGAACCTGAATACGCCCATTGTACTCACCGACACAGCTGTATCTAAGCGTACATCGGAAGCGATGCAACTGATGGGCGCACAGGAAAATTATGATCGGGTTCCCGAATATGCCGCATTGCAAACAGCACTTAAGCTGAACGAGTATAACCTGAAACGTTACAAGTTTTCGGCACTACCCACATTGGCTGCCTTTACATCGCGCGGGGCCAACTATGGTTCGGCAGAGTTCAAGGATGCCTTTAAGCTAAAGGACTACATAGAATACTACAATGGTGGGCTGTCTCTGAGTGTACCCATGTTTGGTGGATTCAAGCGTACACACCTGATGCGTGAGGCTCGCCTGAACATAGAAAAGACCCACAACGACATAGACAATCTGAAACTGAGTCTTGATTTTCAGGCATCGGCAGCTAAAACCAGCCTGAAAAATGCACTTCTGCAGCTGCAAAGCCAACAGCGCAATCTGGAATTGGCCAACAGTGTATTGGACCTTGCCCAAAAGAAATATAAAGCAGGTGTGGGCAGCAATTTGGAAGTAAACTCGGCCCAAACCGAGTTACTACGCTCTCAGAACAACTACTTTATGGCACTGACCGACCTTGCCAATGCTGAGGCAGATTTGAGAAGAGCATTGGGCATGCTGAAAAAATAACACATAGTAACAAACCAAAACACATACATAAAACACAAAACGACATACAATGAAACGTACATATTTACTACTGGTACCGGCCTTGGTTCTTGCAGCTTGCGGCGGTAAAGACCCCGGTGCCAAACTGGCCGAATTGAGGAACGAACGTGCCAAAATAGATGCAGAAATAAAGAAGCTGGAAGGCAACAAAACGGATAGTGCCGGCAAGGCTACGCCGGTATCGGTTATGGAAATGCACGCAGGTGCGTTCAATGGCTATATAGAAGTGCAATCTCAGATAACCGGCGATGAGGTAGTAAGTGCCAGCCCCCGCCAGCAGGGTACCATCAACTCGGTACTGGTGCAGGTAGGGCAGCAGGTGCGCAAGGGCCAGATACTGGCTACGCTGGATGGCACGATAGCCGAGCAGCAGATGAAAACACTGGACCCACAGATAGAACTGGCTAAAACCATGTACGAGAAAACCCAGAAATTGTGGGAGCAAAACATAGGTACAGAGGTGCAACTAATGCAAGCCAAAGCACAGTACGACAACCTGATAAAGCAAAAAGCACTGGCCCAATCGGCACGCGACCTGTATAACATAGTATCTCCCATCAATGGCGTGGTAGATGCCGTGAACATGAAAGTAGGCGATGGCAGCATGTTTGCCTCTATACGTGTGGTGAACAACTCTAAGCTGAAAGCACAGGCCAGCCTTGGCGAAAACTACCTGGGCAAGGTGAAGGAAGGCGACAAAGCATTGTTGATTTTCCCGGATCTGAACGACTCGCTGACGGCTAAAGTAACTTATGTGGCGAAAGCGGTAGACAATATGTCGCGGGCGTTTGGTGTAGAAATAAAGCTGGGCGACAATAAGAAGCTGCACCCTAACATGTCTTGCATACTGCGTATACAGAACTATACCAACCCCAATGCAATGGTGGTGCCTGTATCCATCATACAGAAAACGGCTGAGGGCGATATGATATATGTAATAGAAGGCAACACTGCCCGTGCCGTAATGGTACAGACAGGCCGCAACGCCAATGGCAAAGTAGAGGTACTGAGTGGCCTGAAAGATGGCGACAAAGTGGTAGTAGCCGGCTACGAAGACCTGGACAGTGGTAAAACTGTAGTAGTGCAATAAGTACTGTATACCCGCCTGACAATAAACAGACGGGCATAATGCAGGCTAAAGACAAAAAAATTACAGGCACAACAACACGAAAATGAAAGACACATTCAAACAATTTAAACCATCGAGCTGGTCGATAGATAATCGGACGGCTATATACTTCATCACCATCTTCATTACGTTGATTGGTTTGGTGGCGTATATCAATCTGCCCAAGGAGCAGTTTCCCGAGATAAAACTGCCGCAGATAATTGTACAGACGGTGTACCCCGGTACATCGCCAGAAAATATGGAGAACCTTGTTACCAAGCCCATAGAAAAGCAGGTAAAAAACCTGACGGGGGTAAAGAAGGTAACCAGCAACTCGTTTCAGGACTATTCGGTAGTAATAGTAGAGTTCAACACCGATGTAAAGGTGGACAAAGCCAAACAAGATGTAAAAGACGGTGTGGATAAGGCCAAACAAGACCTGCCACAAAACCTGCCTTTTCAGCCCGAGGTGAAGGACATTGACTTCTCGGAGTTTCCTATCCTGAACGTAAACGTATCGGGCAACTACGACCTTGGCAGGCTGAAACGCTATGCCGATAAGGTAAAAGACGCGATAGAGGCCGAGAAAGAGATAAAGCGTGTAGACCTTGTAGGTGCGCCAGAGCGTGAGATACAGATAAATGTAGACCTGTTCAAGATGCAGGCCGCATCGCTTACATTCGACGATATAGACCGTGCAGTGGCTATGGAGAACATCTCTATGTCGGCAGGTGAGGTGTCTATGAACAACCAGAAGCGTATCCTTAGCGTAAAGCAGGAGTTCAAAAATGCAACTGATCTGGGTAACATTGTGGTGAAGAACCCACAGGGCAAGAGCCTTTACCTGAAAGACATAGCTACTGTAATAGATACGTTTGTAGAGCAGAAGAGCTTTGCCCGTTTGGATGGTAAGAACGTAATTACCCTGAACGTAATTAAAGCCAGCGGTGCCAACCTTATTGAAGCATCGGAAAAGATAGAGCATCTGGTAAAAGAGATGCAGAAAAATGACCTACCCAAAGACCTGAACATCGTATTGACGGGCGACCAATCGGAAGCAACACGCAGTACACTTACCGATTTGATAAACACCATCATTATTGGCTTTATACTGGTAACGGTGATTCTGATGTTCTTCATGGGGGTGACGAATGCGCTGTTTGTGGCGATGTCGGTACCACTGTCGTGCGCTATTGCGTTCCTTGTACTGCCTTCTATAGGCTTCACGCTCAACATGATTGTGCTGTTCTCGTTCCTGCTGGCACTGGGTATTGTGGTAGATGATGCCATTGTAGTGATAGAAAACACGCACCGAATATTTGACAATGGTAAGCGCGACATAAAGACTGCTGCCAAGATGGCCACAGGCGAGGTATTCCTACCTGTACTTACAGGTACCATTACTACCCTTATGCCATTCATTCCGCTGGCATTTTGGAAGGGGGTTATTGGTAGCTTCATGTTCTTCCTGCCGGTAACGTTGATTATTACCCTGCTGGCATCGTTGTTGGTAGCTTACATCATTAACCCAGTGTTTGCAGTGAGCTTCATGAAGCCCGAGCATCATGACGACCATATAAAGGGAAGGAAGTTTACCAAAAAAGACAAGGTAATGCTGGTTATATTCCTTGCGGTAGCTGCACTGTTCTATCTGGGTGGTGGCATAGGCATGGGTAACTTTACGCTGTTCCTTTACCTGTTTATATTGCTGGAGAAATATGTGTTGGCCGGATGGATTAATGCCTTCCAGACCAAACACTGGCCCGCCTTCCGCGACTGGTATACCCGCTGGCTGATACGTGCGCTGAAGCGTCCGGGGCTGGTACTGTTGGTAACCATATTGCTGTTCCCACTGTCTATCATGACGTACAACATGAGGCAGCCTCCGTTTGTGTTCTTCCCATCGGCCGACCCCAACTTTGTGTATGTGTACCTGAGTATGCCTATTGGTACCGACCAGAAACATACCGATGAGGTACTGCAACAACTGGAGAAGAAGGTGTACCGTGTGCTGGATATGGACCCCGAACATGGGAAGAAAAACCCTGTGGTACGTTCAGTCATATCGAACGTGACGGTGAATGCCGTGGATATGACTACCAACGAGGTGGGCGACTTCCCGAACAAGGGCAAGATAACCGTGGCCTTCGTAGAGTTTGCCGACAGGCACGGAGTATCTACCGCCAAGTATCTGGATGCGCTGCGTGCTGCAGTGCGCGAGTACCCCGGAGCCGAGATAACTGTGGATAAGGAGCAGGGTGGACCACCACTGCCCAAGCCAGTGGTGGTGGAATTGACCGGCGACAATCTGGACTCGCTGATAGCAACATCGGACAGGCTGAAACGCTACCTGAACAATAAACAAATACCCGGTGTAGAAGAGTTGCGCAGCGATTTTCAGGCCAACAAACCCGAGATCCTGTTCGACCTGAACCGCGAGCGCATGAACAACGAAAGCATCAGCACCTATGCGGTGGCTATGGCCTTGCGTACTGCTGTGTTTGGTAAAGAAATATCGCGCTTCCGTGACGCGAATGACGACTACCCCATTTACCTGCGCTACACATCGGAGCAGAGAAGGGATGTAGAAGCTATACGCAACATGCCGGTGATATACCGCGATATGGGTATGGGTGGTATGATACGTACGGTGCCTGTAAGCTCGTTTGCCGACATACGCTACTCCAGCACCTATGGTAGCATCAAGCGTAAAGACCAGAAACGTATCATTTCTTTGTCATCGAACGTATTGGGAGGTTTTGAAGAGAATGCGGTAGTGGAAGCAGTGAAGGCCGAGATGGCCAACTTTCATGCGCCGGCGGGCATCAGCATAGTGATGAGTGGCCAGCAGGAAGAGCAAGCTGAAACCATGGGCTTCCTTGGTACAGCCATGATGATATCGCTGGGCCTTATAGTGCTGCTGCTGGTATTGCAGTTCAACTCTATCAGCCGCATGGTCATCATTATGAGTGAGGTGGTGTTCAGTCTCACGGGTGTGTTCTTGGGTTATAGCATATTTGGCAACAAGTTCTCGCTGGTAATGAGTGGTATAGGTATTGTGGCACTGTGTGGTATTGTGGTGCGTAATGGTATATTGCTGGTAGAGTTTATGGACATGATGCTGAAAGAGGGAATGGAACCCTATGATGCCATTGTGGAAGCTGGCCGTACCCGTATGACACCGGTATTGCTGACTGCAACTGCCGCCATACTGGGTCTGATACCGCTGGCGATAGGTGTGAATCTGGACTTTGCAGGTTTGTTCACCAGCTTTAGCCCCAACTTCTTCCTGGGTGGCGATAGCCCTGCCTTCTGGGCTCCTATGGCATGGACCATGATATATGGCCTGAGCTTTGCCACCGTACTGACGCTGATTGTAGTACCTGCCATGTGTTTGCTTGCCTTTAGGCTGAAGGCGTGGATAGCACGTACCAAGGCCAGAATGAGCGACAAACTGAAAGACGCAGAATAATTGAGTAAAATAGAAACGACACAAACGGGCACCTTGGAATGGGGTGCCCGTTTTGCGTGGTAAAAAGTGTTGAGCCTTGAAAGATTGGTTTTTCTTTTCAAGACAGGTAGGTATCAGACTATTGACAATTTTGGGCATTGTCTTCCTGTCTGTTTGCTTTGTGTCTATTCCTGTGTTTTCTGCCCGGCTGCTCTTACTTTCTTTTCAGCAGCGAAAAGAAAGTAACAAAGAAAGCACCGCCCATGGCCCAAATACTCCGCATGGCCATGGGATGGTTATACGCTGGTTTGTTGTTTGCAAGGTACTATTGAGCGGCATGGTGCTGGCTTTTTGCCTGTGTGGTAATATGATTGGGCTTGGTTGCAAGGGTGAGACTTGGGGCTTTTCGGGGGCTACCTTGCTTGCATGGACGGCAAAAAAAGGCACCATCAGGCCATAGGCGGCCGAATGGCTATCGGGCTTTCTTTTGTTGGTTGAATTGGGTCTGTGATACTTTTACAGCAGGGGAACCTTGAAGCTAAGGATTCGTAGATTGGCTTGAATGGTTTTTTGCTTTTCAAGACAGTTAGGCATCATCCCTGTTTGCCGGGGGTAATCTTCGAGTGACTTGTTAAGAACAAAAGAAAAGTCTTCCTGTAGTTTTTCAAAACACAAGGAGTTAAAATGATTGACAATATACTGCCTGAAATGATGGTAACGAAAACATCGCTATATACGATATGATTTGGTCTGATAAGCAGTCTTATTCCTATTGTTATAATTGTGATGACACAAACGCATAGCCAGTACTGATAATCTATAGCCCTGTATTCATTTTTAATGGGCAATTTGGCGATAGAAAACATTACGAGGCATAAACCGATTAGCGAACTGCCATGTTGTAACATCTTGTAAATAGGTACGTTGAAAGAAGCAACAGCAATATGATTCTCTAATGTGGGAATAATCTGAACAAAATATCCACTCGAATGGGTAAATCCATCCCACAATAAATGAGAAACAGCACCGACAATTAAGGAAATAAGAATCACAAACCATCTACTTTTAAAACGTTCAATCCAATTGACGGATTCAAACGACACTACACGTCTGCTCAAAACCGGGGGCAAATTCTTGTATAAAGGATTTCTTACAATGCAATGGAATACAAAACACAACAACAAACCAACAGGCAGATCGAAGTAAAAAAGACCTTTTAGTGTATGACTGTAGTTGCTCCGAACTTTCATTCGAATAAAATATTCGAAATCGGGGGTAATGCTACCAATGACAAGGCCCGTTAGCGAATACCACCGTTTAGCCAGGTAGGTCAGCGGCAAAACTATTGCTGGGTGTGCAAGGGTAAATGGCATAAGGCAATGAATGATGTGTAACAGTCAATACTTAGGCTGATAAAAGGTTTTGTTTTCTACTGTTGATGGTGGTAAGTAGAAAGTGTTCTCATATCATTTTCTCTCAGGATAAAGTTACGGCATCGGCAATAGTTTGCATTGGGGAATGCCGCCGATGTGAGATGGCGTGGACGCTACGCCAATCTGGGACCCTGATGATAAGGAATTACAGGAATGGCTTGATGATGGTTTCGACCGGTTATAAACCGGTCTACCTATATCAGACACGGGAGCGCTGTGCTAACTCCCGCACCAGTTGGAAAGCATGAATCCGTAGTGAACAAATATTTTCGGCGGTCTTCAAATTGAATTTAATAAACGGCGTTTTTCAGTAAACAAAGTAATTTGCTATAAATACGCGCACCAAATGGAATATACCTTTGAAAAAGCCAATGAAATTGCTGTAAGAAATTACCTCATAGCAGTACACTTTGATAGTGAGTGCATCTATTGCGCCAGTGACTTGTCTAATCTGGTGAAGATGATTGCAGACACGCTGGTGCCCGGGAACTCTGTAATTGTTACAGAAAAAATGTCGGAAGATGGCGCACATTATGTGGCAACAATGCGGAATGGTTCTCGCGAACTAACATTTACGGCCGATGCGACGAGCGATTGGCTGCCAGACTACTGTTTTGAACAAATAGAAAAGATTCCGGAGATTCTCGGAGAAGGTAAGGTAATGTACATGATCAATCCTGCAGTTGGATTGACAGGACAGGATGCACTCTATTACTACGGCTGGGAAGCAGACCTTAAGAAGGCCCGAACGGAAGAACTGCCGCTGATTTACCCAAATGAGGATATAACTGAGACCCCTGAGTTCAAAATGTCTCAATTATCGTATTCTGAGGACATCAACCAAGGGGCTGAGAAAAGCCTATTAAAGAGGATTTTCGTCTGGCTACCCCAACAGATAAGAGCAATAATGCGGCGCAAGATCTCCCGCTAATATGCAAGAGAGAAAGCAACTATCCCATGCAGAAACGCATAACAAATCGACAAGCGATACTACAATGGCTTTAGGTAAACAAGCATTTCATAAAACATGACAAAACCCGATTATATCAATTTAGGTCTTTCAACCAAGATGGGCCCGCAACTACGATTTCTTGTAGAAAAGCAATTAGTTGACGACCTGCACTTTTATAGCAATGAACTTTTTCAGATAAAGTTTGACTGGTCGGACAGTTGTATAGAAGGTCATGGCACTGAATACTTAGATGGAATTCTGGATAATTTTTCAGGAATATGGCTGTTTGATGTAAATGACAATTTTGTTGCTGAGGGCTGGTTGGAATTCATACATGAACCAAATTTTTTCCTTGTCTATTGGGATCATTTAGAATTTGCAGCCCCACGACTTGGTAACGGCAAACTACAATTTGGCATACCACCCCATATATGGCAAAAGATACCCGATTTTCTAAGATGGAGGTACGAAAAGAAAAGAATGTAACGCGGTTCGATGATTTAATGCTGATGGAGAAAGCAAATAATTGCCAAGGAATGATTGACGTATATACCAACAGTAGTACGGTATTGACTTCTGCGCCAGTAGGACGACGCTATGACGAAGTGTGGATACTTCGCCAAAAGGGGGAATTTGGAACCTTGATGATAAGGAATGACATGATTGGCTTGATGATGGTTTCGACCGGTTATAAACCGGTCCACTTACGTCAGACATGGGAGCAGTGCGCTAACTCCCGCGCCAGTTGGGCAATCGGGGAGCTATATCAACGTAAGCGTCACACTTTCGCAATTTGCTCTGATAACTCTATCACTCTCAAAAGTAAAAATGATATCGTCTTGCGGGCCCGGCAATTCTTTGTCGAGATATGAAAAGTTCTCTTCTCTATCGTCATGATAGAAATAGGTTATACCCGAAAGACAGTAATCGTCACACATCAACGCCTCGTCAGGCGCAATTGTATGCATATAGTTGACGTTTCGTAAAGTAAAAATCAGCTTGTTAACCTCAGTGGCAGGCACCCAATCGCCAGCCGATTTTTCGAAGTAGATATGAATGTTATCAGAATTCTTGTCATTCTCATAACCAATAAATTCAAAGTTGTTATGAAGGTCCAGAACCCTACCTTCAATCTCTACTTCTATAATGTTGTGTATTCTAAAATTACTTTCCAATGGGCATCTGATTACATTACAAATGTAACCATCGTCCAGCAAAAGACGGACACTGCTGGCCCATGTGGCCACGTTGCGGCAGCAACTTTCGCGAAAGACTGTGTAACGTAACCTGCCTCAAAACGGCCTTAGACCAATAGCTAAATAATTTGCAGCAACATGGGCATGCTGCAGCGAGCCCGGCCAACCTCGATTATTAAGAATGACATGATTGGCTTGATGATGCTTTCGTCCGGTTATAAACCGGTCCACTTACATCAGACACGGGAGCACTGCGCTAACTCCCGCGCCAGTCGGGTAGCTTGAATTTGTACGGCATAACTTCCACCAGATGGAATATATGTTAAATATCCCTTTTTCTTTTTCGGCAATTCGTCTTATGATTTCCTGACTAATGTCATATGGATCTTCTCTTAACTCGTGCTGATGGAATTTTCCTTCTAACCTACATTTAGTACAAGTAGCAAAATCAAAATGCTCCATAAATACATTTAATTCCATTTTCGTTCCACAAGTAGGGCAGATTGGAACAAGCTTATCAATATTCCAAGCGTTATTATTCTTGTCAAATTTGTATCCCCAAGTCCATCTACTTTTTCTAGGGCCGAATGTATCATTGGTGTAAGCACCTATCTCTGGGTGAATAGTTGGTTTGAATACCTTTTGGGGTCTCGGCGTGGTCAATTTTTGCTTATCATTCCATCTTGATAATCTATACATCAAAAAGAAAGCCAGAACTATTATTGCCACAATCCAAAACTTGATTGGGTAATTAATAATTGAGTTAAACCAATTGAACTTAAAAAAGTTACCTCTTACTCCCGGCGGTAAATCATAAAATATTTTAGCAGTAAAAAATATTGATGCAGTGATAAATCCTGCTAACCATTTATCAATAAGCCAAGAGAAAATTGTTTTCATTTCAACGTACCACGATGTTAGTCAAATTTAACTAACTTCCTTAATCCGACTCTTGACTTTTTATTGTTTTAAACTTACTATCTAATGGCTTTAGAAATCAGTGACGGTCACCTCAAACCTTTGTTGTCTGAATTGCTTACATAAATGCATGCATATAAAGAAATCGTTGTTTAATAGTAATTGCATACCTCCTTCACTTTTTTTATTGAGCTGAATGGGGGTGTTCTCTCATTGGCTATTCTGGCAGCGATATGCCAAAATTATCTTTCAAAAGTGGCGCTACAAGACGGATATGAGTGCCAAACAAAACACCTCTTTCAAGTATTCCTTCAATCATAATTCCCACCAAGGAAAAAATATTATGACGAGTTGCATGATTACGATGAATGTTCCAGATGCCGCAACCGCTAAGTCCTTGCATTTCCTTTGGGCCTTTACTTTTATAGTTTTCGGTTCCCCTTCTTTGCTTCCTTTTGTTGTAGCGTAATGGAATGTTATAAGTAGGGTCGAAGCCCAAGTTATCTATTCTAATGTCCTCTTTCAATTTTGTTTTGAAACTGAAAGGTGTGATTTTGTAAGTCTTACCTTTACGTTCTGTTTGATAATTAATAAAGCCACAGAAGAAGTAATTACCTTCATTATTTAGCGTGTGGTTGATGTTCATATTTTGCCAAGGCAAGAATTTGTACTCTCTTTCTAAAGCCTGCGCTCTGTCCACCGGGAGCTCGATAACAGCTATATCCAGTATGTCATGTTCAGTTGTGCATTGATGGAAGGCAACAATTCCGTCAAGAGAAATAAAGCCATGAGGTAAAAAAATTGCAATATCCCTGATTGTCGCATTCATGTTGTCGAAAATATGTTTTGCGGTAATCAAAAATGGTCGGCCTTGAATATTTATAAGTACTCCCGATGCGAGAGGTTCGGGTTCAAGACAGCGCAATTCTGCGTCGCTGCTGAATTTGGGGTAATAAAACAATTGTGGAGTAAAAGCAAAAAGGAAGTCCATTTCATAAAGC
>JAGKWS010000070.1 GCA_021151685.1 Chitinophagaceae bacterium | reverse complement strand
CCACCGGTAGCACCTACGGTGAAGTTTACGCCGCCGGTGATAAAGCCTGATGAGCAGGTGAAGGAAGATGAGGTGCCACCACCTCAGGAGGAGATTACGGCCAAGGTGGGAAAAACTACACAGGAAGGTGACCCTGATGCACTGGACCCCGGAATAGTAGAGCCTTCAACTGGTACTGGTGTGGTAGAAACGCCACCACCACCACAAATCTTTACTTATGTAGAGCAAATGCCTTCTTTTGTGGGGGATATTCAGAAGTATTTGGGTGACAACATCTCTTACCCCGAAGCTGCTAAGGATAATAACATACAAGGCCGCGTAGTGGTGCGCTTTGTGGTAGACGAGAATGGTAAAGTGAGTGATGTAACGGTAGTACGTGGTATAGGCGGCGGCTGCGATGAGGAAGCAAAACGTGTAGTAAGTTCTATGCCTGCATGGAAGGCGGGTAAGCAAAATGGCAAGCCGGTAAAGGTTTATTATAACTTGCCCATCAGTTTCACACTTCAGTAATTTTTTTTTAGGATAGGGATAAACGAAAAGAGCAGCTAAGGCTGCTCTTTTCGTTTATGGAATTGTGAGGTACAATATGTGATCGTTCATGAAGTAGCCATTGCCAATGTCTATATCTTCGTCGGCCAGATGGTGGAAGCCATACTTGTGGTAGAAATGAATAGCCGGAGTATTATTTCTGTTGACATTGAGCTGTAGCTGCATGGGCTGCCCTTGAACTTGTATGGCCGCAATGATGTGGTGAATGAGTGCCTTGCCGGTGCCACGCCCTTGCTGAGATGAGCGCACGTATAACTTGTGTAATTTCCAGGTGCTGGGGGCAATAAGCGACCATGATGCGAAACCAACCGTATTGGCACCATCTGTAGCAACTATGAAATGATGACCATTGTCCATTTGCTGTTGCAGGGCGGTGGTGTTGTAGAACAGATCTATCATGTACCGCAACTGTGTAGGCCCTATAATGTGCAGGTAGGTGGGTGGCCATACCTGTTCGGTAATATTGATAATGGCCGGGAAGTCGCTACTGGTGGCTTTTCGGATATGAATCATTTTGGAGAGTGGTTGATATGTATCGGCAAGAATTGGAAGATGGATCGGTGCAGTTTTGGTCGGTTTTTTGCTGAATACCGTACATTTCTTTTCTTCTTCAAAGATAAATAAACTAAATTCGCTTTTCAATCAACTTGTATTGCCGATGAAAAAAGCTGTTTATGTTACAGTTGCGCTTGTTGCGGGTATATTGCTGACAACAACTTCCTGCAAAAAGTCTTATCGTTGTTCTTGTTCTTTCAACAATAAAATCATGTACGTACAAGATTTGGGAATACAGAGCCAAACGAAGGCAACGGAGATTTGCAGCAGTTTTGATAGTACTGTTACCGGAGAGGTGTGGAACTGCACTATCTATTAGTAGAGGGCAATAGGGTACCTTAATTCTCATTAATTAGGATAATATTAAGATAAATAGCTGGGTGGAGTTTGTCTGCTCAGCTATTTTTGATGCAACAACACTGATATAGTTAGGTTTATGAAGAACGTTTCTACAATACTCAGTTTACTGGCTATAGCTGGTGTACTGTCGCTGGGTGGCATTATGGTGATGCAGAAAAACAAAACTACAGTTAAAGAAGCACCTGTAGCGGTATCGGGCGGGGCTATGATAGCCTATGTGGATATAGATACGCTGGAAGCCAACTATGAATTGCTGAAAAAGCGCGGAGAGGACTTTAAGAAAAAGCAGGCCCAGATGGAGGCTGAATTGCAGCGGTCATATGCCCAAATGCAGAATGATGCATATGAAATGCAGAAAAAAGCACAATCGAACTCGCTGACGCAGGCTGAATATGAGGCTGCTAACAAGAAGCTGATGCAGATGCAACAGACATTGGAGTCGAGGAAGCAGTCGCTGACGGAACAGCTGGTGAAGGAGCAGGAGGAGTTTAACGGTGATTTGAAGAAACGTCTAAATGCCTATCTGGCCGAATATAACAAGACGCATAAGTACGATTTTATTCTCTCATACTCGGGTAGCGGATCGGCCATATTGTATGCCGGCAAGGCGCACAATATAACAGATGATGTGGTGAAGGGCCTGAATGCGGCTTCTAAAACAGAAACCGAAAAGAAGTAACCCATTGCTTGACCCGCTGCTGATATGGGATAATGTAGTATATTTCGGAAAAATAGCCATTTGAAATCGACCGAATCGACAAAGGATAGTAGTGCAAAACGGTCTCTGACCCTGCTTGATGGTGCCCTGTTGGTGATAGGGTCTATGATAGGGTCGGGTATATTTATAGTGAGTGCGGGTATAGCCCGCGATGTGGGTAGTGCCGGGTGGCTGGTGGTGGTATGGTTGTTATCGGGCTTTATAACGCTTACGGCTGCACTGAGTTATGGCGAGTTGAGTGGTATGTATCCGCATGCGGGTGGGCAGTATGTGTACCTGCGCGAAGCATTCGGGAGACTCTACGCCTTTTTGTATGGTTGGTCTTTTTTTGCGGTGATACAGACAGGCACCATTGCTGCTGTGGGGGTAGCTTTTGGTAAGTTTGCCGGCTATCTGATGCCGGCACTGGGCGATAAGAATCTGTTGCTGGGTACAGAGACCGGTTTTCATATAAGTGGTGCACAGATAACCGGCATAGTAACCGTAATACTGCTGACTTGGATAAACACCCGTGGTGTAAAGAGCGGTAAAATAATACAATTCATATTTACGTTTGCCAAGTTGGCGGCTATGGCTGCGCTGGTAGTATTTGGCTTTTTGCTGGTAAAGGATGCTACAACATGGCATCTGAACTGGGAAGATGCGTGGCGGGCACGTAGCATTACCAAGACAGATACGGGCATAATACATACCGGGCTGAGTGTGCCTGCGTTGGTAATAGCCATCTGTACGGCCATGGTGGGCTCTTTGTTCTCGAGCGATGCGTGGAATAGTGTAACGTTTATTGCTGGCGAGATGAAACGCCCCGAGCGCAATATTGGTTTGAGCCTGTTTATTGGTACACTGGTGGTAACTGTGGTGTATGTGCTGATGAACCTGATGTACCTGAACGTGATGACTGTACCCGAGATAGCAGGTGCGCCAGATGACAGGGTAGCAGTGGCGGCGGCACTAAAAATATTGGGGGCTGATGGTGCAAAAGTGATAGCACTGTTGATCATGATTTCGACCTTTGGGTGCAATAACGGGTTGATACTGTCTGGCGCACGGGTGTACTACACTATGGCAAAGGATGGCCTGTTTTTGCCAGCGGCGGGAAAGCTGAATAAGAACGATGTGCCGGAGAAGGCACTGTGGATGCAATGTATATGGGCATCGCTGTTATGCCTGAGCGGGCAGTATGGCAACCTGCTGGATTTTATCATTTTTACAGTACTGTTGTTTTACATACTTACGATAGGGGGTATCTTCCGGTTGCGGAAGACTGCGCCCAATCACCCAAGGCCATACAAGGCTATAGGTTATCCGGTAGTACCGGCGTTGTACATTGCGTTGGCATCGTTTATTTGCATTGTACTTTTGCGTTACAAACCAGAGTATACATGGCCGGGGCTGATAATAGTGATAATGGGATTGCCTATATACCGAATACTGAAAAGTAGAAGCGCATAATGAACAGAGAAATACTGACAGATGTTTTTGGGAAGATGGATGGCCTGCATGTGGTAGTGGCCGGCGACGTGATGCTGGATAACTACTGGTGGGGTAATGTAGACAGGATATCGCCAGAGGCACCAGTGCCGGTGGTGGCCATTACCCGCCGCGAAAGCAGACTGGGTGGTGCTGCCAATGTGGCACTGAACTGCCGGTCTATGGGGGCAAAGGTGACACTGGCCAGTGTGGTGGGTGACGATAGCAACGGCGACCTACTGACTACGCTGGCAGCTGAAGCCGGTATAGATACAACACTGGTAATGAAGAGTGCTAAACGGCCTACTACTACCAAGGTGCGCATACTGAGCCGCAATCAGCAAATGATGCGGCTGGATGACGAAATAACCGACGACCTGTATACTGAGGAGGAGCATCCGTTTATAGATATGGTGCTTCGCTATCTGCAACGTGTGAAGCCTGATGTGTTGATTTTTGAAGACTACAACAAGGGCGTATTGAAAGACAATGTGATACGCCATATAGCAGCGCACTGCAAGGAAATAGGTATTGTGACTGTTGTAGACCCAAAGAAGCGCAATTTTCTTGCCTTCAAAGATGTGACTATCTTCAAGCCGAACCTGAAGGAGGTGCGCGAAGGATTGAATCTGGATATAGACAAGGTAGATACTGAAGAGCTGAATGTAGCGCATGATGTGCTGCACAGAGAGCTGGGGCATGGTATTACATTCATTACACTGTCTGAGAAGGGGGTGTATTACAATAGTGGAAGTAAGGCAGCCATCATACCATCACACAGGCGCAATATAGCCGATGTGAGTGGAGCTGGTGATACTGTAGTAGCGACAGCAGCACTGATATATACGCTGACAAAAGATGTGGCATTGATGGCAGAAGTCTCGAACATAGCCGGTGGGATAGTGTGCGAAGATGCCGGGGTGGTGGCCATTGACAAAACCCGCTTGCTGGACGAATGTTGCAGGCTGATACCATGATAAATGATACATGCAGATGCCACATCCTGAGTTGTTATTTTTCTTTTTTATAGTGGCATTCATCTATTCGGCAGTGGGGTTTGGCGGTGGTTCGGGCTATCTGGCCATACTGGCACTGTATGGTGTGGGCCGTGCGGAGATGCGGTTGACTGCTTTGATTTGTAACATAGTGGTGGTGCTGGGCGGCACTATTCTGTTTGTGAGACGGAAGGAGCTTCCCTACCGAAAAGTACTGCCATTGGTGGCGGTGAGTGTGCCTGCCGCCTTTGTGGGGGCAAGGATGAAGGTAAGTGATGCTACATTTTTTGTGCTGCTTGGGGTAACGCTGATGGCCGCAGGGTTACTGCTGTGGTTGCAACCGCGCCGTGCGGAAGATGAATTGCCCGCCAACAACAATACTATAAAGGAAGCGGCTATAGGTGGGGGTATAGGCTTTCTGTCGGGTATGGTGAGTATAGGTGGCGGAATTTTTCTGGCACCGGTATTGCACCTGTTGCGGTGGGATACTGCAAGGCATATAGCGGCAACCGCAAGTTTTTTCATTCTTATCAATTCCATTGCCGGTTTGGCTGGTCAACTATCGGTACAGGTGCATGATGCATCGTGGCATCGTATAGCTATGCTGGGGGCTGTTGTGCTGCTGGGTGGGCAACTGGGCGCGCGTATGGGTATAGTGTGGCTGAGTGGTTTGCTGGTGCGCCGGCTAACGGCTGTGCTGGTGTTTGTGGCCGGAGTAGAGGTACTGGTAAAACAGTTCTATGCCTGATGCGGGCTGCGTGTTCTTTTGGTTTGTGTAAAATAAAAGGTGAACATATAAAACAGGAAATGCACCAACAGATAGGCGCAATAGTACTGAAACATGCGCACGGGGTTGGAGGATAGCTGGTATTCTGCTGGCACTATGCGACGGCAATCGCGAGTTATTATTTGTTCTATGGCACCCCGCAGTTGTGTGGCTGTGTGCGCATCTTCCACATCCAGATTGAGCTCTATGCTGGCAAATGCGCTGATGTTATTGACATTGTAGGAGCCAATGGTAGCCCATTCGTCGTCGCGGAAGGCAATTTTGGCATGTAGTACGCCGGGTTGGTACTCGTATATAGCAATACCGGCACGGAGAAGCCTGCGATATAGGTACCTTTCAGCATATTTGGCGAGGGGTACATCGGCATGGCCAGCCAGAATTACGGTGACCGCAACACCGTTACGGGCAGCCACCTCTATGCGCCGTAGCAGGCGTGATGGTGGCCAGAAATAGCTGCTCATGATGGTGGCATGGCGTTTTGCCTTTGTAAACATATCGCGGTAGGAGGCCGAGATGTCGGTACGGCGAAAGACCCAATCGTTGCGGCTAACCCGTACTTTACAAGTATTTGTGGGGGTATGCAATTGAGGTATTTCTGATGGTAGGCAATTGGGTTTGCGGAATACAGTACGCCGCCACATACGGGTACATACTTTGTGAAGGGCTGTGGCGGCATCGCCCGAGACCATAATTGCCCAATCGAGCCATGCGGGTTGTCCCGGCAAATCGTTGTAGCGGTTGCTTACGTTTACCCCACCTACCAAACCAACATGTGCATCGGCTACCAATACCTTGTGGTGCATGCGGCGGCCCAGGTAGTATTTGTAGGTGTAGAAAACGGGTTCGAAAAAACGGAAATGTACCCCTGCAGATTGTAGTTTTTCCCTGAAGTTAGCCGATAAGTGCTGCGATGCGTATCCATCTACCATCAGGTATACTTGTACGCCCCGGCGTGCGGCAGCGCACAGGGCATCTGCTACCCATTGTCCGGTTTCATCTTCGTCGAAAATATAGGTTTGAAAATGTAGTGAGTAGCGAGCGTTTGTGGCTATTTGTACTATGGCATCGAAGTAGGGGGCACCACCCCTCACCAGTTGCACCGCATTGTGCAGCGAGTAGCGATGTGCTAACTGTGTCTGCGAAATGGCCATGTAAGGTGTGGGATTTACTGCTAAGATACGAATGGTGTGCGTTTTCGCATAAAAATATAACCGCCGGTGATTGGCCGGCGGTTATATTTTTATGCTGACAAAAGGTGCTATTCCTTGTTCTTGTTGCCACCCAAGCGGTACATAACTGATAGCTGTACGGATGGGGTGCGATAGAGCATGTTGGATATAGAGCGGGCACCAGTGGTGGCTGCATTGTCCCACACAGACTGTACGTTGCGAATGTCCAGACTTGTATTGGGGGCTATCTGGTAAGAGAAGCCAAATATGTAACCCAATGCAAAGCGACTGCGGAAGTCGGCCTCGGTGTAGGTTGGTTTGTTGTCGGTGCCAGGGGCACTTACAAATGTAGCCTGTGCAGTAGGGTCTGGTGTGGTGGCAGGTGCGGTATTGATAGAGAAAGCATACTGCAAGTTGCCACCAGCGTAGAAGTTGAAGTTGCCCTTGGCATAGCGTATGGTAAGCGGCATTTCCAAGGTGTGCATGGCGGCAAAGTCGTAGGTATTGCGCACCAGCTCGCGGCGGTATTGGCCGTTGCCCATGTCTGTATAACTGTAATAGTTATCTTCTATGTTGTTGTTGTTGATACGGTTGAAGTATTTCAGCTCTGCCATCAGACTCCATGTTTCGTTGAAGTCGAAACTACCGGTTGCACCAAATTGGAAACCCATCATTTTGCTTGGCCCAAAGAAGTTACTGTTGATACCAGCCGTGATACCGGGCGTGAACTTGGCACCAGTAGCATTCTGCTTCACATCGTTGAAGGCGGAGCTGAGTTTTTGCAGCAATGATGCGCCAGTTTTGCGATCTGAAGTTTTCTTTTTGGTGGCCACTTCCGACGGATTTGCAGATGCCGCTGCTGTATTGTCGGCAGGAGCATCTGCCATGGTAGTACGTGGTGCATCTTCGGCATCGGTAGTGGCTGCTGGTGCTGCAGCCAGTTCTTCGCCTGTGTTGTGGCGTTTGCGATGTTTTTTAGAACCGGTTGCTTTCTCGGCAGTACCGGGTTTGTTATCGGTATCGGGTTCGGCAGCAGCAGGTACGGGCGCATTGGTGCCACGCTTGGCGGTTACATTACCAGAGAGTGGGTCGTTGTCTTCGGCAGGTATGCCAGACTGTTTGCTGAACTTTTCCATAGACACGGTATCGACCTGTGTATGGGTTTCGTTGCCATTTTTTATCTCGCGCTGACGAAGTACGATTTTGGTGATCACCTTTTTATCGCCTTCCTGCTTTTGTGCTGTTTCTTCAGTTTCCTGATTGATGATATTTTCATCATCTGCTACCTCTGGCGTTTTGCCGGAGGTGTGCGCATTGTGTTTGCCTACTGTGGTCGAAGAAGCCAATGGTGTTGTAGCCACATGCGTTTTGGCTCCTGTTGTTTTTGTAGCAACATTGTCTGTTTTATCAGCCACTGTTGTGTTGGCTACACCATGACCAGTATTGGTATGCTGATTGGGAGCCGTAGTGTTTTTGGCATTTCTGTGTCCTTTGATAGTTCCGGACTCACCAGATGTTGATGTGTTGTGCGATGCGGTAGCCTGATAGCCTGCTGTGTGGCTATCGGGCCCTGTGTTTGCGTCACCGCTGCCGGTATGGTTGCGATGACCAGCATTGCTTGCAGTTGCCAGTGTGCCTTGTGCTGTTGTAGCAGTGCCGGGCATAGTGTTGTTTTTGGCATTTCTATGCCCTTTAATACTGCCTGACTCGCCGGTTCCTGAAGCTGATGGATGGTGCGAGGAGGTAGTTCGATTGCCTTTAGTGGCCTCTGTGCCCTGCGCTGTTGCAGTGCCGGGTACAGTATGCGCATTGGCTGGTAGGTGGCTGGTAGTGCTGGAGGACATACCCGCAGTGGTGGCATTAAGTGCTCCAATTTTGTCGGTAGCGGGTGTGCCGGTTACCGAATTGCCACCAATGTTGCCTGTAGGCAATGTATGCATGCCAGCATCGGCAATTGGTGTGCCATATGTGGGCATAGTAGTGCCTGTAGTGGTTGCTATGCGTGGTATGTTGTTGCCATTGTGGCGGTTGTGGCGTGTCTTTACGCTACAAGATAGATTCTTGTTGTTGTTGCGGGTAGTGCGGCGTGCAGCACCGCTGTTGTTGCCTCCATTGTTTGTTGTGGCAGCACCCGTGGTATTGCTGTTGCTATTGGTGTTGTCGCAAACAATGCTGGTGGGTATTATTGAGTTTTGGCTCTTGTTGGTTTTATTGTTTTTTCTACGCGCAGCATCGTCATTTACCGGATTGTTGGGAACTATACGGCTTTCGCCATTGCTGTTAGTGGCCGTACCCTGCCAGTTGTTGCTATTGCTTGTATATTGGTTGCGTTTGGCGTGTATGGTGCCTGTTTCTTGCGTGTTGCTGTATGTATTGTTTTTGGTTACCGGTATGCTATGCGCTGGTGCGGTAGCCACGGCTGTAGTGTTTGCAGGCAGCGGGCGTGCATTGGTAGTTGCAAGACTATTGGTGCTGGTAGTTGCACTGCCATTGCTTGTGCTTGCCGTGGTAATGGAATTACTTCCTGTATTACGCTTGCTGGCATCGGCACTGGCGGCCGATGATATGGCAGCCATATAGTTGCTGTTGCCACCACCGTTGTAGGGTTTCTCGGGTGCGGTGGTAATAGCAGCATCGTTGGCAGAAGGGTTGTGCGCAGTACCACGGATGCTGATTTTGCCAGATGTGGCGGGTTCATCTCCCATCCACGCGGGTTGCACATCCATTGTGCCGGGGCCAGACTCGCGAGAGAAGTCTTTGCCAGAAGTAGCAGACATAGGGTCGTGGCTGGCAGAGCGGCGATAGACTGATGACAGCTCGTAGCTACCTACGGCCATAGTGCCGATGAGTGACGCTGCGGCTACAAGGCCAAAGATGCGCTTCCAGTAAATAATACCGACACGTTTTTTACGGGGCATTTCCTCGTCCAGCAGGTCGCGCATTTTAAGCCATGCACCAGCCCGCTCTTTTTCCTCGGCCCCTTCCAGGTGTTGTCTCACCAGGTCGTCGATTTTGATGAAATTATTATCCATGAGGATAAATGTTTTGTTTCAGTAATTTTTTTGTTTTCACAGTGGTGCTACTTTACGTGCAGCTCCAGTTTTTCTATTTTTTCTTTCAGCACACGCCGCCCTTCGGAGAGGTGCCACTTTGAGGTACCTTCACTGATACCCAGTAGTACACCAATCTCTTTGTGCGTCATTCCCTCCATTACATACATGTTAAACACGGTGCGCGTAGCCTCAGGCAGTGCTTGTACCAGCTTCAGCAACTGGTCGTAGTACATTCTGTCGGCATGGTCTTTGTGTACCAACTCGTCTTTTTCAACAAGCAATATCTGGTTAGAATATTTTGCATGTTGTTTTACATAATCGGCAACTGCGTGAAATATAATTTTCCGAATCCATCCTTCGAATGAACCCTGAAAGTTGTATTGTTTTATCTTCTGAAAAGCTCTGAGGTAGCCATTATTGAGTACTTCTTCGGCTTGTTCTTCATGGTCTATATAACGGCGGACGAGGGCCATCATTTTGGGGTAAAATAACCTGTAGAGCTTCTCCTGCGCGCTCCGCTCGTTGCGGATGCACCCATTTATGAGCTCTTCTAACTCACTGGCGTGGCCAGTAATTGTATATGCCAAAGCGACTGACAACTATAAAGGTTATTAATACTTACGCAGGATAAAAGACCGTTTCTTGTAAAGAAAGGTTGGGTTCAGGTGGCTATTATTTCGTGAATTTAACCAAAAAGTTGCAAAAGAGTAGGGATTGCACCCGCTTACATAAAAAGAAACAGGCAGTATCCTTACTGCCGGTTTGGGGTATGTTTTATATGTTTGTTTGCAAATGGTTGAAAAACAAATAATTGTGTCATGTTTTGCGGAGTGAGCCTGTTGGCTATAGGTTGGCTGGGGGCGCAGGTGCCATGAGAGACAATGCCCATAATGCACCGCCAATGGCCAGCACGTCGGTAATGGGGCCGGAAGGTATGCCCGGAAATACAGGTGAAGCGAGGGCGCAAACTACGAACGTTACCAGTAACGGTATGAGGTTCTTCTTAAAGGATGTCGGTATCATATTGCTATTTATTTTTTTAGAAATGTTGTATCAGCGTCCAGTAGAGTGGTAGGCCAATGGTGATATTGAGCGGGAAAGTGATGCCAAGTGCCATTGGGATGTACAGACCGGGGTCGGCATTGGGGGCAGCCTGCTTCATGGCAGCAGGAACGGCAATGTAGGATGCCCCTGCTGCCAGTATAGCTACCAATAGCCTATTACCGGCTCCTATATGCAGGCTATGGGTAAGCAGGATGCTGAGTATGCCATTGGCCAATGGTACCAATACGGCAAACAGCGTCATAGACAGCCCATGTTTGCGGAAAGAAGCTACACGACGCGCAGCGGTCATGCCCATGTCTAAGAGGAATATAGAAAGAAAGCCCTTGAATATATCGGTAGTGAAGGGGCGTATACCTTCGGCTCCTTTGTCATTGGCTATAAGGCCGGTAAGCAAACTACCGGTTATCATGAGTACAGAACCGTTAGTGAGAGATTCGTGTACGATTTTACGTAGACCGCCAGGATGTGTGGCATCGCCAAACCAACGCATGAGCATTACCCCCACCATGATGGCTGGAGCCTCCATAAGTGCCATGGCAGCCACCATATGCCCCCCGTAAGTTACGCCCATGGTATCGAGAAAGAGGGTGGCGGAAACGAATGTGACCGCGCTTACCGAGCCGTATGTGGCGGCAATAGCGGCAGCATTTTCGGCTGTGTGCCTGCGGCGCAGCAAGAAGAATGTGTACACAGGGATGAGTACCGACAACAACATGCATATACCCAGTGTTGCCATAAGGCTGGTGGTGAACTCGCCATGACGCAACTCTTGCCCTCCTTTGAAGCCAATGGCAAACAAGAGGTATAGAGAAATAAATTTGGATGAGGCAGCCGGGATTTCGAGGTCGCTACGGACGATTGTGGCAACGATACCCAGTAGGAAGAATAGCAGGGTAGGGTTGGTGATGTTGTTGGCAAGCAGTGTAAAATCCATTGTTTTGTTGTTGTTTGAGTGGTGGCGTACGGGATGTTAGAGAGGAAGATTGTGCGAACTGGTTGTGATATGGGGGGTAGCGGCGCGTTTCAGACGGTCGTTCAGGGCTTCGCCAACGCCGGTTGTGGGTAGTTGCTCAATCAGTATGCGTTTGTAGCCGCGATGGTCCATTTCGTGAAGAGCTGCATACAGGTTTCTGGCCGCAGTGGGCAAATCGGCATTGTGGCTGAGAATGATTTGATGGTGCTGTGGTATGTTGGGCGCATAGGCCGAGTGACAGATGATACCAGTGTCGCCATCTGTGGCATCGGCAGTGGCCGCCTGAATATTGGTGGTGATGTATAGCGGCGTAGTGGGGCTGTAGTGGCCTGCCGACATGCCGGGGCTGTGTATTTCGTGGCCTTGGTACTGATATACGGTACCTATTACTTCTTCTATTTGCCTGCGAGTGATGCTGCCTGCACGGTAAATGGTGGGTTTGTCGTTGGGGAAGCCAATGATGGTAGATTCTATGCCGTATGTGCAGGGGCCGCCATCCAATATGTAGGGAATGTGATTGCCTAACATACGGTTTACATGGTGGGCGTTGGTGGGGCTGATGTAGCCATAAGGATTGGCACTGGGTGCCGCCAGACCTACACCGGTTTCGCGAAGTAGGGCACGGGTGAGTGGATGTTTGGGAAAACGTATTGCTACTGTATTGCCCCCTGCGGTAATAATGTCGGGCACAATTTGTGTACGTGGCAGTACCAATGTAAGCGGGCCGGGGCAGAAGGCTTTTATGAGCTGCCAGGCAGCATCGGGCATGGAGGCAACATAGTCGGATAGCTGAGCCACTGAAGCCAAGTGTACAATGAGCGGATTGGTAGCTGGTCTTTTCTTTACCTCAAATATGTGACTGACGGCCGCTACATTGAGTGCATTGGCGGCCAAACCATATACAGTTTCGGTAGGTATGGCTACCAGTTGCCCTTCCAACAGCAGTCGGGCTGCTGTGGAGATGTCTTTTCCTATTCTTGCCATTTGTTTTTGTTGACTGTTGTCAGGGGTTGCACCAGTTGCAATACATGGGGTCTTCGCTGGTTTTTCCTTTGTGATATTTTACTGAATTAGTGTAATTGCACATGCTGCAGGTGTATACTATGCTGAGTACGATACGCGTTGGGGCTCCACAAAGACTGCAAGGCAGGCCTGTGTGGTAGTTGGTAACCGCATAGCCGGGTGTAGCGCAAACCGGGCAACATTCAGCAACTTTATCTATCAGTTTGCGGGTAGCTTTTTCAATGGCTTGCATGCGTGTAGGGTTGTGCATAGCCCGCATATCGGTAGTGATGTAGACACTGTCATGCGCTTCGAGTCTTTTTTTCACGGCCGATAATAGGGTGTCCCTATCGGTGATACCTTTCTGCACATGGTGGGTATCGTGCTTGTGTGTGCGGAGTATGAGTGCATGTTGCGGAAAACCTGCAGCAGCTGCAAATTGTTGTGCCTCTCTTACAGAGCTGATTTGCCTGCCGGCAAAATTGTTAGCAGTTGTGAGCTCGCGGGCACTTATTTCCAGTTTATTATCGGCATCGTAGAGTAGTAACAGCTCATCGTTGGAAGGTATAAAGCCGAACAGGTCGGTATTGAAATGGGCGGGAACCACTACCTGTACTCCAAGATACTGTTGCAGCAGCGGTGCCATTACCTGCTCTTTGCTGTGCATGGTGGCCAAAACAAGGGTACGGCCTGCGAAAAGTGGATGATTGTGCATGGGAATGATGGCAATGAAGCCGGAGAAGCACATTGGCGAATTATTGACAGCGGTGCCCTTTCGGGATTTTCACACTAACCAGCCGCTGCCAATAATTACTGCCAACTATTTGTTACTGACCCTGACCGGCAGTGAAAGACGGTTTGCCGTTGATGAGGTACAGATTTTCTGTTTTTATGATATTGAGCCCACGCAAGTGTATTTTTTGCAGGAGGTCTACGGCAGCCTGATAGCTGATGCCGGTAAGGCCATCGGTTTTGAAGCGGCAACGCCAGTGGTCTGTGCAGAACGTCTCGGGGAAGCCGTTGGGCCATACACTGGTGCCACGGTTGGTTATCATATTCAGATGCAGGCCAGCAATATTCAGGTCGGTAAGTTGTGCTGCCAGTGCGTCTGCATTGCGGTCGGCATGGTGCAGGAATACATCTATACCTACCAGTTCTTTTTTAGCCTGTACGGTGGGGGCAATCTGTATTTTGAGGTTGCCTTTTCCGCTCTCGTAGCGTACGGCAGGCAGGGTAGCGGGCATGAGGCCAAGGCGTGCAATAACTGCATCGGCGAAGGCAGAAGTGCCTACTTTTTCCTTAGAGGTACCTGTAGCATACACATCTGTGGTATGTACACCATCTTCTATGGTGCGTAGCCATGCATTGTGTATTTTTTCGGCAGTGTGGGTCTGGCCTATGTGTACCAACATTTGCACAGCAGCCAGCAACAGGCCCGATGGGTTGGCGATATCCTTGCCGGCAATGTCGGGTGCCGAGCCGTGAATGGCCTCGAACATAGCGAAGTCGCCACCGATGTTGGCACTGCCTGCCAAACCTACCGAGCCGGTTATTTCGGCAGCTACATCGCTCAAAATGTCTCCGTATAGGTTGGGCATTACTATTACATCAAACTTTTCGGGCGTGTTGGCCAAGCGGGCTGCGCCGATGTCTACGATGTAATGTTCCTTTTTGATCTCGGGATATTCGGCACCCACTTCATCGAACACTTTATGAAAAAGGCCATCGGTCATTTTCATGATGTTATCCTTGGTGAAGCAGGTCACTTTTTTACGTCCGTATGTACGTGCATATTCGAATGCATAACGGATAATTTTTTCGGTACCGGGTCTTGAAATGAGCTTCAGACACTGGATTACCTCGTCGGTTTGCTGGTGTTCTATACCAGCGTACAAGTCTTCTTCGTTTTCGCGCACAATTACCACATCCATTATGGGGTGTTTGGTGTGTACGAATGGGTGGTACGATACACAGGGGCGTACATTGGCATACAGGCCCAACACCTTGCGCATGGTAACGTTGATGCTCTTGACACCACCGCCCTGTGGTGTGGTAATAGGGGCCTTGAGCAAAAGTTTGGTGCGTCGGAGTGATTCCCAAGCTTCGGTACCTATACCGGCACTGTTGCCCTTGAGGTACACCTGCTCGCCTATCTGTATCTCTTCCATATCCAGAGCGGCACCGGCCGCACACAATACGCGCAGGGTAGCATCCATGATTTCGGGACCGATGCCATCGCCACGGGCGATAGTCACTTTTACGGCAGGAGTAGTTGATGCATTGGTCAGCGTTGGATTTGCTGCAACTGTTGCTGTGCTCATTGTTGTTTAGTTTTTATTGAGTGACCTGTTTTGTTCTTCTGTTTTTTCACGGTTTTTCTGTTTGCGGGCCTGCATTTTGGCCATTAGTGCAGGGTCGCTTACGGCCAATATGGTAGCGGCCAGTACACCCGCATTGTGTGCGCCGTTTACGGCAACGGTAGCTACTGGTATGTCGTTGGGCATCTGTACTATGGAGAGCAATGAATCCCAACCATCAATAGAATTGGATGACTTGACAGGTACGCCTATGACTGGTACGCAGCTAAGTGCGGCCACCATGCCCGGCAGGTGCGCTGCGCCACCTGCACCAGCTATTACAACGGCTATATCGCGCTCTTCCAGTGTTTTGGCATATTCGAACATGCCCTCGGGGTTGCGGTGTGCAGATACTACCCTCATTTCGTAAGGGATGCCGATGTCTTGCAGTACGGCTGCTGCCTGGCCCATAATGCCTGCGTCTGAGCTGCTGCCCATGATAATGGCTACTTTCTTATGCATATGTTTCTTTTAATAAATGTCTGATCATGATAGATTTGGACATGGCTTCCTCACGGCTTTCGCTGGTGATGGTGACATGCCCCATTTTGCGACCTTCGCGGCCTTTTTCTTTACCGTACCAGTGCAGATGTATGTCGTTGGTACACAGTATTGTTTTCAGTGCTGCTTCGATAATTTGGCGGCGATGTGCAGCAGGCTCCAACACATTAATCATTACCGATGGTTTGGTGGTGCGCGCGCTGCCCATGGGTAAGCCAAGTATAAGCCGGAGGTGCTGCTCGAACTGAGATGTAGCAGCGGCCTCTATGGTATGGTGACCACTGTTGTGGGGGCGTGGTGCCAGTTCATTTACATATATTTTGCCGTTGGTGGCAATAAACATCTCTACCGCCATAATGCCGGTGAGGTTTACTGCGGTGGCTACCCGCATGGCTATGTTGCATACCTGCATGGCTACGTCGGGCGCAAGGCCGGCAGGGCATATCTGAAAGTCGAGCAGCATACGCTCTTTGTCGAACATCATGAGTACGGGGTCATAGCATTCTATAACACCGCTTTCGTTGCGGGACACGATGACAGATATTTCCTGCTTTACGTCTATAAGCTCTTCCAGCACACATGGTTCGTTGAAGGCTTTTCCAAGGTCTTCGGCTGTTTGCAACATAATGACCCCATTGCCATCATAACCACTGGTGCATTTTTTAAGACAGGCCGGGAATTTGGTAACATGTTGTTCCAGCTCTGCCCGGTCCATCACCAACCAGCCCATTACTACAGGTATGTTGTGCTCTTTCAGGAATTGTTTTTGTACATATTTGTCCTGAATGAGTTCGATGGTTTCGGGGGATGGGTAGACCTTAACGCCTGAATCGCGTAGAGTCTTTAGTGCTTCTATGTTTACCGCTTCTTTTTCTATGGTAATGACATCGAGGTTTTTGCCGAAGCGTACCACATCATCATAGCTCAGAGGATCGCCGGTGGTAAATGAGCCACTGTAGCGGGAACAGGGTGATTTGCTATCTTTATCGAGAACGGCTACATCGAGACCGAAGTCTATTGCGTAGCGCAGCAGCATGGCACCCAGTTGGCCGCCACCCAGAATACCTATTTTCAGATTGTCGAACATTGCCTTTCTTTTTTGGGGTTACCACTTGTTGTTTGTGGATGCAAAACTGCCAACACTTTTTTATATCTTTTTATTTAACTTTGGAATGTTAATCATAAGTTTGTTTTATGGTTTTATTTATTGTAATGTGTTTTGTGTTGGTGTTTAGTATTTTGTATTGGTGTTGTGTGCAAGTGTAGCAATGAGGAAAAAGAATGGATATTAGTTGAAAACTGTGAATGCCGGGCGGGCTTGCGCCAACATATAAAGGATATATTGGAATGAATTACACACTGAATCAGTTAAAGATATTTTTGAAGGTGGCGCAACTGAATAGCATAACGAAGGCTGCGGAGGAGCTGCATTTGTCTCAGCCAGCAGTATCGATACAGTTGCGGAATTTTCAGGACCAGTTCGATTTGCCCCTGACGGAAGTAGTGGGAAGGCAGTTGTATATAACCGAGTTTGGGCGGGAGATAGCCGAAACTGCCGAGCAAATACTGGAAGGAGTGCATGCGCTGGACTATAAAACACATGCACACAAGGGGCAGATAAGCGGGAGGTTGCGTATATCGGCCGTATCTACCGGAAAGTATGTGATGCCGTTCTTTCTTACCGATTTTCTGAAGAGACATCAGGGTGTTGACTTATTTATGGATGTAACCAATCGGGCACGTGTGATAGAGTCGCTGGAGCGAAACGAGGTAGATTTCGCATTGGTGTCGTTGTTGCCAGACTCGCTGGCCGTAGACCATGTGGGCTTGATGCAGAACAAGCTATATCTGGTAGCGGGGCAAGACTGGGGGCTGAATGCCAAACGGTATACCAATGCTGTGTTTGAGGAGTTGCCGGTAATATACCGCGAGCAGGGGTCGGCAACGCGCGCCGCTATGGAGCGACACATTTTTACCCATCAGATACAGGTGAAAAAGAAGATGGAGCTGACATCGAACGAGGCCGTGAAACAGGCTGTTATTGCGGGACTGGGTTGCTCTATAATGCCACTTATAGGGCTACGTAACGAACTGGGGAGCGGACAATTGCGCATAGTGCCTGTGAGTCATTTCCCGATTGTGACTAACTGGTACCTTGTATGGCTAAGGGGTAAGCGATTTTCGGCGGCGGCATCTGCCTATCTGAACTATGTACGGGCTGAGAAAGATAACATCATTCACAGCAAATTTGAATGGTATGAAAAATATTTATGATGCCAATTTAATCTGAAAAAACTGCGTGGCAAGGTTTCTTCATTATGAGGGGCACCAAGGAAGAAAAGGGTATACGGCTGATTGAAGAGTCGCAAAGAGATATGTGTGTTTTTTGTGCCCATTTTATGTTCAAATGATATGACACCGGTATACAAGGCGATACCATAGAGGGGAAAGGTAGATGGGGTAGGGGCAAAAAAAAAGCCAGCCTGAGAACAGGCCAGCCCCTATAAACCCTATCACTATGAAAACTGATGCAAAGCTATTTATTTTTTCAAAATCTGCAAATATTTTTTTCATTTTTTTTACAAATGGATGTGTGTTTTCTAGCAGTTTGTGTTTTTGAACATGTTGGCAACGGTGTGTAGTAACAAGAAATATAGGCTGAGTGCTAACAATGATGTAAAATATTGCGCCTTATAGTTGCAATGGGTAATATGTAGTTTCGGCCAGATACCTGGTAGTACCTATTATACTTGTAGCATTAGAATTATTTCATCACACAAATTTTTTGCCTTTTATGAAAAGTAAATTACTATTTCTTGTTTTGTTTTTAAGTGCGGTTGTGGGGCGAGCCCAAACCGCTACAGGACCCGGTATGATGTGTGTGGGTACATCGGCTACTTACATGGGTACACCGGCAGGTGGCACATGGAGTAGCAGCAACCTGACTGTTGCAACGGTAGCTACCAGTACCGGTGTTGCCACCGGGGTATCTTTGGGTGTTGCCATGCTGACTTACACAATTCCGGCCGGTGGTTTTGCCACCGTTGCAGTATCTGTGGTTGCTACCCCATCGGCAGGGGTATTGACGGGTAGTGGCACTGTTTGTTCGGGTAGTAGTACTACGTGGGCATCTACAGTTGGTGGCGGCACATGGAGTAGTGCAACCCCTGCTGTGGCCACAGTAGGCGCATCTGGCATTATTTATGGCGTAGCATCCGGTACGTCTACAATTTCTTATACAGTATCGTCTTCAGGTTGCAGTGCCACGGTAACCCGTGTGGTAACGGTGAATGCCGGGGCGAGTATAGTTACTACCGGCCCTACGAGTGTTTGTATTGGCGGTACTGTGTCGCATTCGGGTAGCCCTGTGGGGGGAACGTGGTCGGTAACACCTTCTTCGGTAGCGTCTGTGTCTTCTTCGGGGCTGGTAACAGGGCTTGGTGCCGGTGTGGCATCAGTTACGTATACCAATACATCGGGCTGCATGGCAGTTGTTTCGGATAGCATTATAGCATCGCCTACTGCTATATCTGGGGTTGGTTATGCCTGTATAGGCACTACACAAACGCGTACCAGCTCGCCTGCAGGTGGTATATGGGCCAGCTCTACACCTGGTATTGGGGTTATTATGTCGGCAACTGGTGTGTTTACTCCTATTAACCCCGGTACCACTACGCTCACTTATGCGTTGCCAAGTGGCTGTTATACTACCAGAGTTGTAACGGTAACAGCGGTGCCAACACTCACAGTTACCTCTTCGCCGGTTGCCTGTGGCCCCGGTTATACACTGAATGTGACTGGTGGAACAGGTAGTTATATGTGGCTACCGCCCAGTGGCCTTACTTGTGGGTCTTGTACATCGCCAATAGCTACGGTAACCACCACTACCACTTATACCGCCCAGGATTATGGTACGCTGGGTTGTGGTGCTACTGCTACCATCACCCTATCGCCCAACAAGGTATATGGCAATATCACTTTCAGCGGTACTGCGCCGGCTACACCATCGGTACGGGTATGGCTCATACAGTTCAATCCGATTGATAGTTCTATTACTGCGTTGGATTCTACTATGGCCTGTACGTCCGGGTCTACATTGTATTACCAGTTCGACGGTAAACCAGCAGGCAATTATTTGGTAAAAGCCAGATTACTTGGTACTGTAGCGGGTACCAGCGACTATGTACCTACCTATGGAGCATCTACCACGGTATGGAACAGTGCTGCTACTATTGTGCATACTGCCACGACGGCTGATGCGCAAAATATAAACATGATATATGGCACGGTACCAACGGGGCCGGGTTTTATAAGTGGCTATGTATATGCAGGAGCGGGCAAGGGTACTGCTGATGCGATACCTGTGCAGGGTATAACGGTGTACCTGCGTAATGCTACGGGTGATATTTTGACTTGTACCTATACTGATGCGGCCGGGGCATATACCTTTAGCGGACTGGCCTATGGCAGCTATGAAGTGTACCCTACCGAGTATAGTTATTATACGACACCTTCGCCAATTCTGACGCTTAGTTCTGGTTCCCCATCGGCTCCGCTTGTTGGGTTTCAGAAGTACACCACATCTGGTGTGATACTGCCATGGGCAATACCTACATCTGTTGCCTGCGTGCAAAAGAATGAAGTAGTGCTATACCCTAACCCTGCAACAAACAGACTATACATAAATACAGCAATGTTGGGCGAAACAGTTGTAACCATACAAGACATGACCGGCAGAACTGTAATGACTACTGTTGCTTCTGATGCCACACCTGCCTTGAATATTGCCGGACTGGCAAAGGGGCTGTATATGGTGCGCCTGACCGGAAGCCATGCACAGCACACTGCGAAACTGACAGTTGAATAAAATACAAAAGATATACCCACTCTATCAGAAGGGCTGCCACGGATGGCAGCCTTTCTTGTAAGTACTATGTATGCTGCAAAGCTGTGTTTGTAAGCAGCACTCTATGATGGTATACTACAAAATGTTAAAAATCCGCATAGGGAATATGCCCTATAAAACTGATTGATGTTGTGAGACGTATATACTCTGTAAATTTGAGATAGCATGAGACAGCTAAAAACATTATTGTTGATGCCGGTACTGATGTTGGTACTACAGTTACTGGCCTGTGCGCAAACAGACAGGTACCATGAGTCGAAAACATTTAAGCAGATGAATAACACAACAGCAGGAGAAAAGACACACAAAGAGGAAGTAGCCACTTTTGGGGCAGGATGTTACTGGTGTACGGAAGCGCAGTTTCAGATGTTGAAAGGGGTGCGTTTGGTAGAATCTGGCTTCAGTGGCGGGCAGGTAGACAACCCTACCTACAGGCAGGTATGTAACGGCACAACAGGTCATGCCGAGGTATGTAACGTTTATTATGATCCGGCTGTGATTAGCTTCGATGAGTTGCTGGCTGCCTTCTGGACCTGCCACGACCCCACCCAGTTGAACCGGCAGGGCAATGATGTGGGCACCCAATACCGCTCTGTAATATTCTTTCATAACGAAGAGCAAAAACAGAAGGCCGAGGCGTACAAGAAAAAGCTGAATGAGGAAAAAGCGTGGGACAAACCCGTGGTGACCGAGATAAGCCCATTTACAAAATTTTATGTGGCCGAAGATTACCAT
>JAGKWS010000069.1 GCA_021151685.1 Chitinophagaceae bacterium | reverse complement strand
ACTGAACGTAGGTGCAACACTGAACGTAGCTGCTGGTCAGGCAAGTGGTTTGTACACCAACGCTACCGGCGTACCTGTAACAGTAAACTATAACTAATACCAAGATATTATAAACATGAAGCAACTACTACAGGCTTCATTGTTTCAAGATACATTGTAGTGAGCCGTAAAGGCTACAGAGAGTGCCCTGTCCAGGGTGCTCTTTTTTTGTTTGTAGGTTGCCGGTTGTGCCTATAGGTGCTACTATGTTTATCTGATTGGAGAGCATCCAATTAAACTCCTTTAACCAATGAAAAAATGTTAATTATTGATAATTGATAACTATATTTGATTGTTGTAATATAGTATGATGCAGTCGGTTGCAGACTTTCAAATTTTCGACGCACTTGGAGAAGGTGTAGTTGTTGCGTCGCCACATGGAAGTGTGTTGTATGCCAATGCCACAGCAAAAGCGAATAGCCCCGGAGGAGACCTAACGCTGGCAGACATATACCCAATTGGGGATATTGCTGCATTAATGGCGTTTTGCTCGGACTGTGTGCGGCTACAGCAAAAAAGCTGTATGTTGTCTACACTACCTGCTACAGATGGACAACAACAATGGCTGAAAATCACCATTCAGCCATTGGGCGAAAACGTACTGCTACTCTATACCAACGTAACCGATTGCCTAAGGGCCCATAATGCGGCACCCAGTGCCATTGCCCAATATCACAAAGCAGTTTTAGACAATACTACCACAGGCATTGTGCTGATAGGCCCAGACCACACAGTACTGTGTTACAATCGCGAGATACAGAAAGACCTGCGTTTATACTTTGACACAGATATACTGGTGGGAGATGACTATCGCGATTTTGTGATAGATGCCCATAAAGAGCTCTATTTGTGGGGGTTTGGCGAAGCCCTGAAGGGTGAAACCATAGAAGTAGAAACCGAGACCGTGCATAGGGATGTAGCCATCTGGTACCTCTACAAGGTAAACCCCGTATACGATGACGATGGCTGTGTGCTGGGCGTATCTCTAAGTGCTACCAATATAGACGAGCGCAAACGCCGCGAAATAGCACTGAAGGAAAAAGAAGAAGAAATACGTATACAGAATGAAAAAATCATATCGGACGAACGGTACTACCGTACACTGATAGAAACCAGCTCTGATGCCATAGTGTTGCTGGATGCTACCGGTGCTGTAAAGTACATGACCCCGTCTGCAACGGTCATTACCGGCTATACATTGGCCGATATGCAGGCTATGGACACTACCAACCTGATACACCCCGAGGATATTGCAGCCGACAGTGCCGACTATGGCCATTTGGTGGCTACACCGGGCGGCACCATGCGTAAACGGCACCGGTTACTGACGAAAGGAGGCACCTATAAGTGGATAAACGTCAGCTACCGCAACATGCTGCACGATGCAGATGTGCAGTCTATGGTACTTACTTATTCCGACATATCGGAAAAAGTAAGTAACGAAATGGCACTTGCCAAATCGAATCGGGAACTTGCTGTACTCAACAATATCAATGATATCATATTACGTAGTCGTTCCGAGCAAGATCTCTATCGGGATGTGTGTACCTGCATCATAGAGTCGGGCGGGTATACACTGGCATGGATTGGCATGAAGCCCGATGTAAATGACCCCGACCAGTGGGTAGCTCCAATTGCAGCGGCCGGAAATACCAGCTACCTGAACGATATTCGAATTGTGATGAACGACCCCTATCTTTCCAGTGGGCCAACAGGTATTGTGTTGCGGGAGGGCATAACGGTTGTTACCAATAATGTCAGTAAGTCGGCCAACTACAAGCCATGGCTTGAGAAGGCCCGCAAGCATGGTATAGCCGCTTCGCTGGTACTACCTATTAAGATTCAAGATAACACCCACGGTGCTCTGAACATTTACTCGGCCCATACCGATGCATTTGATGCCGCAGAGGTAAGCGTACTGGAACGTTTGGTTACAAACCTTACCCTTGCCGTGCACCACCTGCGTACCGAGGAAGAAAGGGCGCGTACCAAATATCTGCTGAAAGAAAGGATAAAAGAATTGACGGTCATACACCATGTACACAACCTGCTGCAACAAGCAACCAACACGCTCGAAGATAATTTGCAACAGATAGCCGAGGGTATTGTACAGGCATGGCAGTATACCGATGTGTGCGTGGCTCGTATAGATTTGGGGCCAGACACTTATTATAGCCATAATTATGGCCGGCCGGCAGACAGCATGCAGGCTAAATTTTATGTAACAGACGGCCGAAGTGGAGTAATAGAAGTTGGCTACACCAAGCCAATGCCCCCTGCCGACGAAGGCCCCTTTATGGCAGAAGAGCGTAGCTTGCTGAATACTATTGCAGAGACGCTGGAGATATATATTCACAAAACCGTACAGCAACAGGCTCTGGTGCAGTCAGAGAGTTATTTCCGATCGTCCTTCGAATACGCAGCCATTGGCAAGGCCCTTACCTCTGTAGATGGCCGGTTTATTAAGGTAAATCGTGCCTTCTGTAGCATGCTGGGCTACACGCAAAACGAACTCCTTGCAATGAAAATTGCCGATGTAACGCATCCCGAATATGTTGCAGGCGATATTGAGTACAGGGGAAATATGCTACTTGGTGCGCTGGAATACTACCGTACCGAAAAAAGATACCTGCACAAAACCGGCGCAGCCATATGGGGCAACCTTAATACGTCTCTGGTGCGCGATGGCAAGGGGCAACCGCTGTACTTTGTATCGCAGATCGAAAATATTGATGATAGAAAGAAAGCACAGGCTGCTCTTGTACGCTCAGAAGCCCACATGCGCTCTATTTTCGACCATACCGAGGTAGGTTATCTGCTGCTGGATAAACAATTGAATGTACGTGCATTCAACCTTAGCTTCATCAATGGGATGGCTGGCAAAGCCAATCTGCATGTAGTCATCAACGAACCATTTTTGTATTCAGTACCCTCTGTCGATGTCGATTTTATCGGCAAATATCTCAATCGGGTCTTAAGCACATCGCAACCTGTGGAATATGAAGTGGCTTTGGACGAGGGTGCCGATAAATGCTATTACCACATAGTAGCGGTGCCTGTTACCAATAACAATACTGCAATAGGTGTTTGTGTATCGGTAACCGAGATTACTGCCCGCAAAAAAATGGAACTGGAACGACAAGATTTGATTGATGAGCTGCTGCTGAAAAATCGTGATCTGGAGCAATTTGCACAAATACTGTCGCACAATGTTCGTGGCCCGTTGGCTACTATTTTGGGCCTCAACAGCTTCCTTAGCGAAAACATGTCTCAGGAAGATTTCCTGTTTATGATGCAGGGCATCAGAACATCGTCTGAACGATTGGATGTTGTGATACGCGACCTGAACGAAATGCTGAGCCTGCGCCGCGAACTTACCGAAGCCAAAGAACAGGTAGATATAGCACTGATAACAGACGAGGTGTGGCGTAGCATAGACCAAATGGCACAGGAAAGCGGGGCACGGCTACACACCAATTTTCAGAAGGCACCCCAATTTGTTACTGTAAGAAGTTATATGCGCCACATACTGTATCAGCTTCTATCCAACAGTATACGGTTCCGAAAACCAGACGTAGCACCTGAAATACAAATATGGACCGAATCGGCTAACGAGAAACTTACTATTTGTATTGCAGATAATGGTATAGGTATAGACATGGCACGCTATGGCAGTAAATTGTTTCAGCTATATCAGCGTTTTCATCTGTCGGTACCCGGCAAGGGGCTGGGCCTATACCTCACCAAGACCATGGTAGAAATATTGCATGGCAAGATTGTAGCAGAGAGTAAGCCCGGGCATGGCATGACAGTCCGCATTACATTACCCGCATAGTTTGGCCCCTTGCTTGAAAATTATTTGCATAGCAATTTCTTTGCTTATATGCACCTAATGTCTATCTTAGCCAAACAACTTTTCACCTATGACCCGGAAAATACTACTGCTGTTGCTCTTGCTGCCCGCTTGTCTATACAGCCTCAATGGGTTGCTTTCCTGTAAGCTTACCCCGTACGATGCATGGGTATGCAAAATGACCCTATATGCCGATGGCAAGACCGAAAAAGATACTGTAGATATTATCACTACCCATAACCTGTATTTTACGGCATTCCCGCAGGCTACTTGTAGCCACTGGTCTATACCGGGTATCAGTACGGCTTATGCGTCTAAAAGGTGCGCCAACTGGCAAAATGGAATAGACTCTACTTCTATAAAGCTTACATTGAACAGGGCTCTGGTATGTGACACCGATACCATTGCCGCCAATACCAATCTGCTCTCGCATCCTTCTTTTTCGCGGTATGCCGCTTTCAGGAAGTCATCGGGCGATTGTGCGGGCATTGTCTATACATTGCGATGCACTGACGCTTTACTGAATGCCACCTTGCGGAATACCGGTTATTACACCATGTATGCCTCTTGCAGCACTACCAACGGTCAGCTACTAACCGACTCGCTGGTGGTTTTGTGGATGCGATAATACTACCTACCCATGTATGGCAGGTACTTACACACATCCATACAGTGTATGCCATCTACCTGCCGGTAAGAGCTGGTACAGTATACCGCATCAACATCGGGTATTTGTATGCCCTTGCTAAAGATGCCGTGCGTAACTACCAGTACCACCTTGCCCGCTCCTGCCTGCCGCAGCGTGGCCGCTGTGCCGGCAAATGTGCCACCTCCATCGCATATATCGTCTACTATAATGCAGGTTTGCCCGCCAAGGTCGGTAGCATCTGTGGCAAAGCCACTGAGCGCGCCTGTGGTAGGGTTGCGCACCTTGGTGCAATGTACTACCGGCACACTACCAAGGTGCATGGCCAACTCGCCTATCTTGCGGGCGGCACCGGCATCAGGCGATACGATGCTGTATTTCTCAGGCCGGTATTGTGCTATATAATGGTTAATGGCATCGGCAACAAAGTGATGATTGTTTACCGCAACACTACGCTCTATCAGCGAGGTGGCTACGGGCGAGTGAGGGTCCAGAATGTGTACAGTAGCAAAACCCGCACTGTTGATGATGCCAGCCACTACCTGTAGCGAAAATGGTTCGCCCGGTGCCATCACCCTATCCATACGGGCACCCAACAGATAAGTGATGTGTAGGTGTATGCTGAAGAATCCTTCCCGCTTCAGTACATCATTGGCCAGTAGTATTATCAGTAGCGAGGTTGTATCGGTTATACGGGACACTATATGCAGTGGCTCATTCCTGCTCAGTGCGGCCATAGTATCGGGTACTAATTTTATGTGTGGCTGCCCGTCCGGAAATGTGAGTATTTGGTACCCAACTACCGACCTTTTGGGGTCTATGAGGTGTATTGTGTTCATTGCGTATGTGTTTTATGCGTCCTGCATCAGGTGGTTGTGTATGCGCTGCCTGATGGTGGCCAAACTATCGTCTACCATCAATTGGCCATCAAGGTACACTGTTTTCAGTTCGCCTGCGGCTTCTTCTTGCCATGTACATTGGTCTTTCAGTGCCAGCCGCCCGGTATTGTCTCTATATACCTGCAACAAGCCGCGGGCCGATTTTTTGGTGCCATCATCTGTCTTCGGGTCTTTGTATATTTCCTTACCCACCCCGTTTACCTCGCCATAGGTAGCCTTCATTGCAAAGCCAAATGTGTCGCGGGTTACATACTCGTAGGTAAATGACCCAAGGCCCAGCACCACATTGTAGCTGGCAAAGCCTTTTTGTTTCAGGCCTTCCAGTATGGCCAGTTGTCGTTCGGGGGTTATGCCATCGCCATATATTAGCCCTATGTGCGCATCCAGCAGCTTGTAACCCTGCGGGGTTATGGTGCCGCCAAACGTTTCCCACATGCATGCTATGGCTCCTTTGTGTTCGGGGCTGCCGGGTTTGGCATCGGGATCGCCCACTACTATCTTCACCGGGTCGCCACTATCGGGCCGTATCACCACCTTGCCATTGCGGTTCAGTATGTCGTTCTTCAGTGCAGGCAAAAATTCGGTAATCACCTGCCAGAAGTCCCAAGTGTCGCTTACAATAGACACTATACCCGTAGGGTACACCTCATCTATCAGTCGGCGAAAGGTGCCCAGCTCATCGTCTTCGCCACCCATACACATTACACTATGCTCGGTGGCAGGTACAGAGCCCCCAACCAACTCTTGTGTAGCATTGGCATTATAGTATTGCTCCAGAAAATCTATAGCGGGTATGGTATCGGTACCGGCAAATGACAGCAGATGGGCGGCACCACTCATCACAGCATCTTCTATACCACCCATACCCCTGAATGAGAAATCGTGCCCCTGCCACGGTACAAAAGAATGGTCGCTACCCACCGTATGTTGTGCGTACTGTGTAAAGGTGCGCAGGTAGCGGAAGGCTGTGGTGGCAGAGGTACACGGCTTCCAGATGATGGCACTGAGCAATGTCTCCAGCATATTGGTGAGCCAAAAGAACTCGGGACGCGTATTGCAGATGGTAAATACCGGCACCTTCATGGGTACCAGACTACCCTCGGGTAGGGCCTTTATGTGTAGTGGCAGGTAGCCCAGCTGGTGCAGTGCGGCTATGTGGTCGGTAGGTACGCTATCCTTACCCAGATAGTTGTCCATACGTTGCTTGTAAGCGGCAAGAACCTCCTGTAGGGGGCGGGAAAAGAAGTGCTCCTCAAACTGGTGCATCAGGTATTCTTTTACAAAATACTGCAGCCCAAAGAATACAATGGCATCCATAGCCCCATCGCGCGATTTGCGGGGCGTAAGGTTAGAGTATACCAATGTGGTGCCTTCGGGGTACTGGAACTTGTGGCCTACTTTGTAGCCATCCTTCAGCAATATGGGACTAATGTTCATTGGGAGTAATATTGAGGTGAAACGTAGAATGAATAAGCGATTGATTGAAGCGGAACAATTCGGGCAAGCGATTGCGTACACCCTCGCGGCGTTCGCCGGTGGGTACTACCAACCCTGCATCCTGCACCTTGCGGGCAAAATTGCGCCTGTCTATTTTAGTAGCCAGTATGCATTCGTACAGCGCATGCAACTCGGGCATGGTAAATAACTCATCCAGCAGTTGGAAACCCACAGGTTGGTATTGTATCTGGTTGCGCAGGCGTTGTAATGCTACCTGAAAAATGTGGGCGTGGTCAAATGCGAGCGCAGGTAGTTCCCTTACCGGAAACCAGCGCACATCATTGGCCATCTTTCCGGTAGTAATATGCACTGTGGCCGGGTTCACCAGCGAATAGTACGCTACCGATACCACATGGCCACGCGGGTCGCGGCCCGGCTGGTCGAAAGTATATACCTGCGCCAGATACAGGCTATCTATCCCCAGTTTTTCGCGCAGCACTCGTTGGCATGTTTGCTGCAATGTATGATTCAATGCCACAAAACCACCGGGCAAAGTCCATTCATTGATAAAGGGCTGTTCTTTTCTGTTCAGCAGCAATACACTCAACTGACCTTGCTGATATCCAAACACCACCAAGTCGGCGGTAAGGGCCGGGTTTTGATACATACTATCTGTTTTGTCAACCACTTTGTGTAATTATTACACAAAGTAAATACACGACATTGACACTACCAAATAATGATGGCTACTTTTCAGAGCCTGTTTATGGTTTGTTGCTTGTGTAGTATGAAAGTTCTTTATTAGCAAAATGACCAGCCCTATGCACCACATAAAAATCCCCGTTACAAAAACTGTTTGTAACGGGGAAACTGAATGCCACAATTTATAGCGGTCTCACGACATGACCATGTGGCATGGGTATACTAAGATGTTTGCATATCGGCGTAATCCATATTATTGTTTCACAAAGCGTGCGGTGTAGGTATTGCCGCCGCTGGTCAGGTGTACAAAGTACATACCGGGTGCCAGTGTGCTTATAGATAGTGGCTGGCCCGCGCTCACGGTCTCAGACAATACCAGTGCCCCATCTACTGCGGCAATGCGCACCTGTGCAGCATCATTACCGGGTACGTCTACATACAGCAGCGTACTGGCGGGGTTGGGGTACAGGCTCAGGTCTTTGCTGTAGGCTGCTGCTACGCCGGTAGGGCCGGGTATATAGCGCAGCTTTTTTACCAGCTTCACCACCATACCCTCGCGCTTGGGGGTAGCATTGTCAAAACGGCCCGCCAGCAGTATATCGCCAGCTGCATTGGCCGATATGTCATTCACAACAAAATTGCTGCCGCCACTTACATAGCTACCCAGGCTCAGTGCGTTGGTACCGGCGTGGAAAGACGTATCGGCAGTACCATCGGCATTATAAGACCAAGCCACATCGTTGCCCGGTGCGCCTTGCAGCCCGCATATCAGCTTGCCACCCACCATCTTCATCTTATTGATGCGGGTAGTACCTGTATTTACCTGTCCGCTGGTACCAAAGGCGGTGTAGTAGGTACCATCGGCATTCAGTGCCATCAGGTAGGTGTTGCTGCTACCCTGCTCTTTGTAGTGTACATACACACGGTTATCGGGTGCTACATACATAGCATTAATTGTGGCAGGTGTAGTAGATGGTGCACCAATGTACACAATGCCATAGGTGCCAAAGGTACTGTCTAAAGAAAGGGTATTGGCTTTGAACCTGCATATATAAGCAGTAGAGTCGGTGCCAGAGGTATAGTTTACATGACCTGCCGATAGTATTTTGCCGGTACTTTGCACTGCAAGGTGCGCTACACCAACAGTGGTAATAGACGGCATAAATGGTGCCACAATACCACCATGAGGGTAGGTAGCCCCCGTAATGATGCCTGTAGCCCCCGCATAGCCCGCACCAACTGGGTTTGCCTTATAGCACAGTATAATGCCATCGCCCGACTCTACGCCGCCACCAAGTACTATACTATCGTTCATCTGTGCCGATGCTACACAAATAGTGTAGGAAGTAGAGTATGTCTGGTCGTCGAAGGTGGTAGCACCGCTAAACAGTACATTGCCTCCAAAGCCTGTAGAAGAGAAATAATATTTGTAATCGGGGCTGGTGCCCAACTGGTAGATGCCTGTAGCGCGCGCATCTTGTGGGGTGCCGCTGCTGCAATAAGAACCGCAAAGCGTACTGTCGAAATCACCATTCGCTTTAAGACGGGCACCTATAGATAATGCGGGGTTGCCTATAGCATCGGTTACTGTGCTGGCCACGTAAGATTTGCCATCATTGAGCAGATAACCAGACAGTGCCTCGGCATGGTTGCTACCCGCACTGAATTTGCGGATGCCCGTGAGTGCAAACGAACTATCAAAATCGTAATGATAGACCTGTGCAGTTGCTCCCAGTGTACCCAGCAGCAGTGCGGTTGTTAATGTGTAGAAAGATGGTTTCATACCTTGTCAATTTTTTGTCGAAGGTATCGGGCACATATAAATGGTTGCGGCCCGGTTCACCAAACCATCAAGTTAGTTGATGTACATTCCAGTATATTTTACCAACTATGGCTATCATCAGCGTATGGTGCGGGGCAGCTCTATTACCACACGGGTGCCTGCGGGCTCTTGCAGCGGGGTGTACAGGTCTATAATGGCAAGCTGTATGCCGGGTTGCTGCTGGCGCAAAATATCTACCCGCTTACGGTTGGCCTGCATCGAAAAAGATTGGTGGGTTTTCATCCTTTGCCGGTTCAGCTCTTCGCTTTTCTTGCGGCCTATGCCATTATCTTCAATCTCTATACGTATGCCCGTTTCGGTATGTATGAACCTGATGTACAATTGGCGATTTTGCCGGCGGTGAAACAAACCATGTCTGATGGCGTTTTCTACATAGGGTTGCAGCAACATGGGGGGCAGCGTTTGCTCGTTGGTATTAATGCGCTCATCAGTGTCTATATGGTACTCCAATATTCCCTCAAAGCGCATAGCTTCCAGTTCCAGATACAGTGTTAGCGCATTCAGCTCCTCGGCCAGCGATATGGTGTCGCGGCTGCTGTGATCCAGTATGCGGCGGGTAAGGTCGCTAAACTTGCTGATGTATATGCCTGCACTCCGCTTATCGTTCATGTACACATAGCTCTGTATGGTGTTCAGCGCATTAAAGAGGAAGTGCGGGTTCATTTGCGCCCGTATACTGGTCAGCAGGCTTTTGTCCAGCTCGCGCTCCAGCATCATGCGGGCTCGTTGCTGTTCGTATCCGGTGCGTATGCGTGCTATGCGCTTGCGGTTATACCAGTAATACAACCCACCTGCCGGCAGCAACAGCAGCACCCAAAAGCCCGGTGTGTTGTAGAAGTGCGGCACTATGCGAAAAGCAAAACTGCCCACCTGTGTGTACTGCTCTTGCACATAGGTGTAGAAGGCAATGTTGTAGTTGCCCGGCTCCAGATAGTTCAGCTCCAGCAGGTTGCTGTTGGGAGATAGTAGTATCTTCTTACCACCGTTTATGCTGTAGGCGGCTTTTACCTGGCCACTGGCAGCCAATGACACCAGAGAGTACCGTATGCGTATGTGATTTTGCTCTGGCTCCAGTTTGTGGCCGGGCTGCAGTGGCAGCGTATCGCAATACACGCCATGTAGCAGAAAAAAGGGGTGTTGTGCCTGCGTCAGCAGTATATTCTTCGGAAAACGGGTTACATCGCTCCCTTCTATCAGGTACACATCGGTACTGTCTATATAAAAGTTGCGAATATCTGGCGAGTTAATGCCTATGTTTCGGCCAAATTGCTGCAATTTGTTGCCATTCACTACAGATATGGCATCTTCGCCCAACAACCACATTTCGTCTTTCCACACACATATCTGGTATAGTATGCTGCCCGCCAGTGTGCCCCCAGTTAGTATTACCGGTACAAAGCGGCCATTTTGTTGTACCAGCAGTCCCTTGTCCTTTGTAGCAATGTACAGCTGGTTGCGGTATATGCCTATGTCGCGCAGTACACACGGTGGCACCAACAACTGTCGGGGGGTGGTAAGGGTGCTATCTATGTAGTGGATAATGCCATTTTGTATAAAATACAAAACTTGTTGGGTATTGTCGTAGCACAACCGCGATGTGTACCCCTGCTGAAAGACTGTTTCGTAAAGATTGGTGGTCAGCATCTTGCCACAAAACCTGCGTAGCCACGAGGGTTCGTTGTTGCTATGGTAAAAGTACAGGCCATTGGCCGACGAAAAAATGTAGCCCCCCGGCACCGGGCAGTAGTCCTTCAACGATGCTATAAAGGTGTGCCCATTCAGCGTGCCATTTCGCTCTATAAGTACTTTGCCTTCTTCGCTAAATAGGAACGAAACAGGTTGTGTTCCTTCTTTTTGTATCGTCTTTTGGGTGGCATCGGCTTTGTTTATTGTTACCAAAGACCCGTCGCTACAACCCAGCAGCAGTTGGTTGGCGGTACCATTCATTACCGTTACAGGCGCGGGCAAGCCCGTATACTTCAATACATCGAAACAAGGTATGTACAAGATGCCATTGCCCAGAGTGCTTACAACGGCACCCTTACCATTTACCTCGGCTACGGCAGTAGTGTTGTAGCCAGCCAGTATATGCTGCATGGGTAGGCCCCGTCCGTTACGGGGCCGGTAATACACCCCATTGTTGGTACATATCCATATATAATGTTCAGAGCAGGATATAAAGTTTACTGCGGCATCTTCGGCAGCGTTGGTATTGAGGGTTTCGCCGGTAGAAAGTCTTACAATGCCTTTAACCGATTTGCCCTTTGTACCAAAAACCTCTCCATTGCCCGAGTGCCAAACATACATAGGATACCTGCCAGAATCTACGTAGCTTACCTCCAGCTTGTCGTTTACCAGTATGGTATAGTAGCTATGGTTTCTGCTGTAGCCAGCTGCGTAAACAACTTTGCCAGCAGTGGGGCCTTGCCGGTATTGTAGTTTGCGGCAAACAGTGGTGTTTTGGGTTGTGTTCCATATAGCCAGTGTGTCGCTGGTCACATTCATTATATATTGCTTGTAGGCACCAACTGGTTGATACCCGGTACCCGTAGGGAAATGGCCCACAAAATGCAAGTGTTGCCCGCGCAGCTCGTACAGGTTATTGGCAAAAGACTTGCAAAAGATGCGTCCATTGTTGGTTTCTATTATGTTGGTAAGCTCGCAATTGGGCTGGTGCAAATTGGGGTAGTTGATAAAATTCTGCCCGTCAAAAGAGCTAAGCCCCAGCTCATGAGCTATGTACACCAAACTATTGCGCGCACGGTGTACATTGTATACCGTGTTGCTCTGTAGCCCATTGGCACTTTTATACTGGTAGTGCCGGGGTTGTTGCTGTGCCCGGCCGGTTGCCGCACACAGCAGCAGCAACACACACCATATGGCACACCAGTATTGCCGCATCAGGTAAGCAACTCCATTTTACTGACCAACGTATCATATTTTTCCCCACTCAAAAACGCCTCGTAATCGCCCTCCAACCACACAGTACCCTCGCTGCGGTTGCACTCGCGCACATAACGCAGGTTAATGATGAACGACTTGTGGCTACGGAAAAACTGGCTACTGCCGGCCAGCCGTTCTTCAAACAGTTTCAGGTTTTTGCTGGCCAGCAGTTTTTCGCCCCCCTTCATATAAAACTCGGTATAAGACCCATCGGCACGCAGCATAATGATGTCGCGCAGCTTCACAAAGCGGGTAGCATTACTCAGGTTGATGAGCATACATTTATCGCCTGCATCGCGCGATACCGACAGGTTTTGATACAGCGCATTGTAGGCTCCGGGTGTGCTGCTTATGTCTTTTTGAATACGCTCTACGGTATTGGCCAGCTCCAATGGGTTGATGGGCTTCAGCAGGTAGTCTATTGCCGACAGGCGAAATGCCTGCAGGGCATACTCGCTATACCCGGTAGTAAATACAATGCGGAAATCAATTTCGCTCTCTTCAAAGAAGTTGAGGATTTCTATACCACTGTTGCCGGGCATTTCTATGTCCAAAAAAACCACATGCGGCTTGTGGTGCCTGATGGCACGCACACACGAAGCCAAATCTTCGCATTCGGCCAATACCCGAATGGTGTCATCGGTTTCGGCCAGCATATTGCGCAGCAGTATGCGGGCCTTGGGTTCGTCGTCTACTATGATGCAATGGAACATTGGGGTGAAAGATACAATTGTAGTGCCGTAAAATGTAAAGTGTAGCTACAGATAGCAGGGCTGCAAAAGCCAAACGGCACCCCATACACTACCCCTGTGGGTCCATGCAACAGGCATAGACGGCGGTACAAGAGGGGCACACGCAAGGTGAACATGCTGACACTGAATTACTGATTCGCTATGGTCAAATATAGATAAGCCCCGACGGCAATCGTTATTCAGTTGTTGTGGCGCGGTAAATGGTTTACAAAAGGTGGCTATGAATTTGTTTGGGGTGTATGTGTAGCGAAATGAACAGGTTAATGGAATGTGCCTGCTACTATTCTGTGCCATGTGCCAGAAAATGGATGAGAGGCACCAACGACGCAAAAGAGAATGTGTAACAATGAGAAACTACACACATCGCGCGCTTTCCCACTCCACACTCATGTCGCCCCATTATGCCCCATTTACAGCATCATGGGGCCTCCAATTGACCACACAATCTATTGATAGTCAACAAAACCAACCCACCCGCGCCCAAAACATGAAAAACAATACACAAATGGGGCAATGCCCACCCGGTTGCTACCCAAGTGCTGCTGCTGAGTGAACAACACCCACTACCTGCCCGGTGCAATCTATACTTCCATTGGCCACTAAGCATGAACTATAAAGCAACACCCGCCCCCAAATGCCTGTACAGCCGCTGTGACGTAGTCGGAGACTACGCCAAGCTTTTTTATACTACGGCCAACTGGGGGATACATCATTATACCTCCTGCTATTACGTTACGACCTAAAACGGTCGCGACACGTTCAGTATTTTTTGCTGATTTACTGACGGATATATTTATATCGATTACCTCCTTCTTCCTCTTCCCATTGGAATAAAGTATTAAAAGGTTCTGAGTATTCCCAAAAGCCACTACCAGATACATAAATAAAGACTTCAGTTGTTTTATTCACATTTGTGCTATCGAAATACAACTTAATAGTTGGGAATTGAAATTTCCACTCAACAATTTCCCAGCGACCAACCCCATTGAATACTTTTTTCATTCCGTCGTAATGATGAATAAAAAATAGTTTTGAGGGCAATGAAATTCCCTGAAATGTGCTGTCCTGATTCAATATAACTCTGGCACCATCATTACTTTTCCACACGCCTATTAGTTTATGAGCATTTGATCGTGCAGTTCTATCACAGCACAATTGTGAGCATATAATTGCTACAATTAATGTTGATATTGTTATGTTATTTTTTGCTCCCATTCAAATTTATAGTTTCATCCCATTCAAATGTTTGTATTGTTTTAGACATAGGGCCGTCTTCAAATGCTTTGTTAAGAGGTTTACCTATATTATTATTCCACATCTCTGTATAACCTATCACAGGCGGGCGAAACCCCGAAGATATTGAAGATGAATTAGCAACTTTAAAATGTATTATAGCTGTACCCTTTTCTAAATTAATTTCAGTAATAGTATACGTCAGAGAATAGGACCCCAAATAAGTAACCGCAAGATTTCCTGTCGCACCGAAAGTCAGTAGTGTCGAATAGTCACCAAAATATTTAGGAACTCCTCCGAACCCTTTAAGATCATATGGATTTGACTTAGGCTCATCTACCTTAATATTGTTTATGTTATTTCTTACTATTTCTTTTGTTTGCTCAATATGTTTATGTTGTTTGAGCATTTCCGTCATAGGGTCCCTGTCAATAAAATGATGCTCTCTTGGACCTATGCCAGTAAGCCATTCAATGCCTAAATGCCAAGGGTCAATATGATCATTAACAGGTTTATTTCTACCTTTCCAATCAAATCTTCTTTTGTAAGCGGCTCCTATCCCTTTCCCTGTGCTGGGCGTAGTCTCCGACTACGTCCTTGCGGCTGTCAATCTTCAGATTGACGAAGCAAATCTTTACCAATAAGACAAATCTACAATACCTTTAGTATTGCAAAATAATGCCTTTGCGCTGCTGTAAGTATAATCTTCCTCCCGTTCTACCCACCCGGCGCGTATTGGGTTTTGATGAATATACTCCAGTTTTTGTCGATAGAATTCATTTGTGGTGATACTGATAGCATGGTTTTCATGTGTCCAAACCTGATACTTGCTGTTGCGCTCGTGTTGTGCCGCATTCCATTCAAACCTATACAACAACCACTCTCGTCGGCTTTCGGTTTCCGTTTCTATTGCTTGTAATAACGAGTGCGCTGTAAACTTTTTAAAATACCGAACGGTGTCCGACAATTTGCCGGTTTTACTGTGAGCAATAAGATGAACATGATTGGTCATAATTACAAACCCAAATACCGATAGTCCCTTATGTTTGATGCAAAAATTCAGGCTGTCAATAACAATATCGCGGTATACCTTTCGGGTAAAAATATCTACCCAATCTACCACTGTGAATGTGAGAAAATACATACCATATTGATCATCTATGTGGTAACCAGTACTCATAGTTGCAAGGTAGAAAATTTTGTATTTCGTCAATCTGAAGATTGACAGCCGCTGTGATGTAGTCGGAGACTACGCCAAGCTTTTTTATATACTACGGCCAACTGGGGGAGTCGTATTGCCTAAAGATAGATGCGCCTTTGCGGCAAGCATTGAACAAAAACAGTAAGCGAAGATTTGAAATGTACCCTAAAATAAGAACTGCGGAGCATTTACCTATACTTATTAGAGCGGTGCAAGAAACTGCTGGATGCGGGTGTTAAGGTCGGGATTGTCAGTAGCTATATCCTCATGTGTTTTATAGTATACATAAAATTCCAGCCGGTCCGCCAGCCCCTGTTCCGTCATTCGCTGTAGAAGCAGGTTGCCTTGCTCAACGGGTACCATATTGTCTTTACTGCCCATATGCACCTGCACCAGCGGCAAATGCTCTGTAAAGTATATGGGCGAGCTGGCAATCATTTTGTGCCTTGTAGCGGCAACTGATGCTTGTTTATTAACCAAGTCATCCAGGAACTGGCATTGGTATGTGGGATCATTAACAGTAGCTTTTGTAAGGATAAGCATATCCGTGGGACCAACAACATTTACAACTCGTTTCACCCTTGCATCGCGAATACCAGCCAGCAGGGCTACAGTGCCGCCCCTACTACCACCTCTAACAGCGGTACGGGTTACATCGGCCTTTTCTTCCAATGTATCTATAAGATTGAGCATAGCCAGCACATCATCGGTACCGCCATCAAAAGCATCGCAGTGCCTGCCTTCACTAACAGGGGTTGTGTAGGCAACTCCATTTACCGTTAACGATAGCGACTGCCCGCGTAAAGCCGGTACAGCCAAAATAAAAGTACCATCTGTAGTGCTATCAATACCTACATTAAGCGTATTGGTGGTTATTTCATGGCCAAAGCCGCCTACCATCATTCTTACAGGGAAAGTGCCAGCTTGCGCAGGTATCAGCAATGCGCCATACTCATTCATATTCTGAAACCTGTACGAAACCAATTTTAGTATGTACCGGCCACCAGCAACGAGTAGCTGGTTTAAAACAGCGTATTGGGTAATGGAGAGATCTCGTTGTTGCCAATCATGCATTACAGCAGCTTTCTCGGTATCGGTAGGTGTAGCAAAGAGTTCGCTTGTATTATAATCATACAAAAAGTCTTTCTTTTTGCATGCTGTAAAGCTTAATGCAAAGGCAGCAATGATTGCTATAACTGTAAACGCCCTCATTTTATGTAATAGATATATGTGAGCGGTAAAAGTAGTGTATGGCGATGCTAAGACTTTCTTAAATTCCCTGTTGTTCTTGATGTTCCGAAGGGCATCTGGAACCAATAATAGCATGCCGTTCTGCGAACGGAATTTGAAGTACTGAAGTTCAGACATAGTAGGACAGCCCCTGCCAGCCCCCATGTTGGCCGTAGCATGTAAAATTGACTACAGAAGTTTGGCGTAGGCTTTGCCTACGCCAAACTTCTGTAGCCGGATTCCGTCCGGCATCACCCAAGAATTTTTCCTTAATTTCCCTAAATGTATCGCCTTGTTGTCCTTTTTTTGTTGGGTGCTGTCACTATATCTACCCGGTGTGCAGCTTTCAATGATGCGTCTTACAGGCAACAAACAGCCCGATTTACAGATTCGCTGAAACAGGCGCACATAGATACTATGCTGGTGTATGAGCATTTATGCAGTGGCTGCATTGCTGGTTACGAAAAAGAGACCTTCATCTTTTGGCAACAAAGTGGCAATACTTATCTGTGCCCCTTTAGTAGCTGGCACGGCCGCAGAACGATCAGCAGTTGTGCCGGTGTTTTTAGTTATTTTCTGGCCAACAGAGATCGCCTAAAGTCCGAAACTATAAACACCCGCTTTTTCGTGTCGCACTACAACTATAGCCGGATAGGCTACAACATGGGCAGCATAACGTTTACCAGCGATGTGCCAGACTACTATGTGTACAGCAACGAAAACACCGAACTGGTGCGGCTGATGTATATGATAGAGTATAGACTGTGCCGGGCACACTGACTTCCTTTACCAACATCTGTTGTTGCATACCATCAATTCTACCCTTCCACCTTCACCATGGCGGTAAGGAACTGGTACACGTCCTTCATCTTTTTCATACGGTCTACTACCAGCAGGAAGTTTTTGCCTACCTGCTTCAGGCGGGCATGCATGGTGCGGGTTTGTATGTGGTGTAGTATGTGGTTAAAGGTCTCGGACTCGAAGTAGGGCGACTCGGGATTGCTGACAAAGTATAACCGCATTTGCTCGTTTTTGATGATGAGCTTTTCAAACCCCAGCTCGCAGGCCACACGGCGGCATTGCAGGGTGGTAAACAGGTCTTGCACCTGTGCCGGTATGGGGCCAAAACGGTCTTGCAGCGATGTGGCAAACTGGTTCAGCTCTTCGTCTGTCTCCAAATCATCGAGCTGGGTGTACAGCGACAGTCGCTCGGTAATGTTGGTTACATAGCTGTCGGGTATCAGTATCTCCAGATCGGTATCTATGGTGCAGTCGCTTACATAGTCTTTCTTGCGGTCCAGCTCCTCGCGGAACACCTCTTTGAAGTCGGATGTGCGTAGCTCGCGCATGGCTTCGGCCAGTATCTTCTGGTACATCTCGAAGCCTATTTCGGTAATGAAGCCGCTCTGCTCGCCACCCAGCAGGTTGCCGGCACCGCGTATATCCAAATCGCGCATGGCTATCTGGAAACCACTGCCCAACTCGTTGAACTGCTCCAACGTTTCCAGCCGTTTGCGGCTATCGCCGGGCAACAGGCTTTTGGGCGGTGCTATGAGATAACAGAATGCCTTTTTGTTGCTGCGCCCCACACGGCCGCGTAGCTGGTGCAGGTCGCTAAGGCCAAACTGGTGGGCATTGTTGACAATAATGGTATTAGCGTTCGATATGTCTACCCCACTCTCTACAATGTTGGTACAGCACAGCACATCGTACTTCTTTTCTATAAACTTGTACAGGGCTTCTTCCAGTTGGTGGCCCTCCATTTGGCCGTGGGCCATGCCTATGCTCAGGTCGGGGCACAGGTTGCGCAGCAGGGTCACCATTTCTACAAGGCTCTGCACCCGGTTGTGTATAAAGAACACCTGCCCGCCACGCTCGGTCTCGTAGTACACGGCCTCGCGTATGGCATATTCATCAAACACCATTACCTCGGTATGTACGGGCTGGCGGTTGGGTGGCGGGGTGTTGATGATGCTGAGGTCGCGCGCATTCATGAGCGAGAACTGCATGGTGCGGGGTATGGGTGTGGCCGTAAGGGTGAGGGTGTCTACATTGGCCTTCATTTCGCGCAGCTTTTCTTTAGAACCTACGCCAAATTTCTGCTCTTCGTCTATAATCAGGATGCCCAGATCTTTGAACTTCACATCCTTGCCCAGCAGGGCGTGGGTACCTATTATGATGTCTATCTTGCCTTCTTCCAGCCGCTTCAGGGTTTCTTTCTTCTCCTTTGCCGACTTGAAACGGTTCACATAGTCCACATTGGCCGGGAAGTCCTTCAACCTGTCTTTGAAGGTGTTGTAGTGCTGAAACGCAAGAATGGTTGTGGGCACCAGTACTGCAGCCTGCTTGCTATCGCCCACGGCCTTGAAGGCGGCACGCACCGCAATCTCGGTTTTGCCAAAGCCCACATCGCCACATACCAACCTGTCCATGGGCGATGGCGATTCCATATCGCGCTTCACATCGGCAGTGGCCTTGCTTTGGTCGGGGGTGTCTTCGTAAAAGAACGATGCCTCCAGCTCGGTTTGCATATAGCTATCGGGCGTAAAGGCAAACCCCTCCGATGCCTTTCTTTTGGCATAGAGTTTTATGAGGTCGGCAGCTATGTCTTTTACCTGCTTCTTGGTTTTGTTCTTCAGCTTCTGCCATGCATCGCTACCCAGCTTGTTCATACGCGGCACGCTACCTTCCTTGCCGGTGTACTTGCTTATTTTGTGCAGCGAGTTGATGTTGACATACAGCACATCGTTGTCTTTGTACAAGATGCGTATGGCCTCTTGCATGGCACCGTTTACCTCTATCTTCTGCAAGCCGCTGTACACGCCCACACCATGGTCTATATGGGTTACATAGTCGCCGGGGGTAAGCTCGCGCAGGGCACGCAGGGTAAGGGCCTTGCCCTTGGAGTAGGCCTGCTTTACATTGTACTTGTGGTACCGCTGAAATATCTGGTGATCGGTATAACAAATCACCTTTTTGTCGTGGTCTATAAAACCCTTGCTGATGGATACCGGTATGGGTACAAACTGTATACCAGCATTCAGGTCGTCGAAGATGCTGCGCAAACGCTCCAGTTGTTTGGGGTTGTCGGCAAATATGTAGGGCACATATTTGGCAGTAACCCGCTTTTGCAGGTCGGCTATCAGCATATTGAACTGGCGATTGAAGACCGGCTGCTCTTCGGTAGCAAACTGAAAAGTGGCATCAATATCGGGGCCGGTTATCTGTTCCAGCGAGTGGTTGTACCACTCTATGAGGTGACGGCGGGCTATTTTGTCTTGCCATGTACCATCGGTTTCGAAGTCGGAAGGCGAAATTTCTTTCAGCATGTCTTCCTCGTGGTCTACGGCTACTTGTGTGTTCTTCAGGCGTTCGGGCAGTTCGTCGGCCATTTTGCCCAGCTTGCCCACTACAAAGTTCAGATCCTTGGCCCAGATAATGGTATTGGCCGGCAGGAAGTCGAGCAGCGATATCTTTTGGCTGGCCTCGAACCTGGTTTCTATATTGGGCAGGATAGAGACCTGCAATAGTTTACGCTCGGATAGCTGGGTCTCGGGATTGAAGATACGGATGCTGTCTACCTCGGTATCGAACAGTTCTATACGGTAGGGGTGCTCGTTGCCGAAGGAATATATATCGAGAATGCCGCCACGTATGGCAAACTGGCCCGGCTCGTACACAAAGTCTTCGCGGCGAAAGCCGAGAGATACAAACTGCTCCAACAATTGGTCTATGTTCAAGTTTTCGCCCACCTTGATGCTGATCATGTTTTGCGTGAGCGACGACGAATTGACCACCTTTTCGAAAAGGGCTTCGGGGTACGTAACCAGCACTTTCTTATGGGCTGGTCCGCCAGAACGTAAACCACCGGCAAATTTCGATAATGCCTCGGTGCGCAGCATTACGTGGCTGCTGTTGAGCTCGGTATAGTTGCCGCTGCGCTTGAAGGAGTCTGGGAAGAAACAAATATCCAACCCCTTGGTAAGGTGTTCGGTATCGTTATGGAAATAAGCGGCTTCCTCTTTATCGTTCAGAATAAAGACGTGATTGGCATCGGTACTTTGCCAAACAGCGGCGGCAATAAAGTTGAGCGAAGAGCCACGAAGGTTATCGAGATAGATGCGTAGTGAATGGCCGGGCAATGCGTATCCGGCCGCAATCTGTTTTACGCGGATATCGTTCTGGTATAACCCCTGCAGTACTTCCAGGTTCATTGGGCCGCAAAGGTACAGAAATGTGTGCTATATAATTTTGTGAGGTGCTGCTGAGATTATGAATGCGACAGGAGGTATGGTGTTTGGGGGCTGTAGCACTTACAGGAACAAGCATTACCGCTATTGTCTTGATATTACAAGCTATATGGGCAGTATGCGGCGAAGCATGTTTCACAAATGATTTAATAAATTTCTTTTTTGGTTATGAAAATTAGAAGGTAATTTTGCATCAAATTAACGTACAAACATGAAGA
>JAGKWS010000068.1 GCA_021151685.1 Chitinophagaceae bacterium | reverse complement strand
ATATATATAGCGAACGATAGCTTTATAGTGAGCATACAACAAGATAGTATTTATCTTGTTCCTGTCTTTACGGACAGTAGCATAAACAATATTATCAATAAATATACCTTCAAAAAATTTCAGAAATCCGTGCCTCATTCCAGGTTCCCGGATATGCGGCAGTTGTATTCTGTGATAAGCAGCAATAGCTACGTGGCAGAGGAACTGACGACTAACTTTCCCGATGTTTTTGCCTATTACGAAGTCTCACCGCCACCAATGGGGCTGAGCGGGTACACACCTAACGACTGGCATGCAGGTACCTACTCCAACCCATGGGCACTTGATTATATCTACGCACGGCAGGCATGGGGGCTTCAAGACGATGGGGTGGACTGGGCCAGAGGGCGCCCCGAAGTAAGGATAGGTATTGTGGATAATTATATACCCTCGCATCCCGACCTGTCATCGAAGATAGTGCATATGGAGGCCAATGACTTTTATGTAGATGTTAGCCCGATTGGGCATGGGTCTACCGTAGCGGGCATGGCTGCCGGGGCAACTGACAACCACATTGGGTACCCCGGTGTGGGGTTCAACTGCTCGTTGTACACTTCCACCAATATGAATACAGATGAGATGGACGATATGGCCGACCCACTTAACCCGTACCGCCCTCGGGTACTGAACGCAAGCTGGGCCGATCATTTTACCCCAACACTTAAATTAGATGCCGGCAATATACTTAGACGTCTAAAAACCGATGAAGTATATGAAAACGGTGTAGTGATATGCGCTGCTGCTGGCAATGGCAAGGCCACAGACATGGATAACTTGCCATGGTATTTTATGTATCCGGCATCATACGATCATGTTATATCTACCACACATATAGGCAATAAAAATTGCGACTGGGTTGAAGATGGCCCACAGAACAATGTGGGTTGCGATGAGCACAATGTGGTGCATGGCGACTCTACCGGGGCTGGTTATTCCCAGATACAGTATAACCGCAATACAAGAGTAGATATATGCGCACCGGCTCACAAAGTGGGTGGGCTGAATTATGACCCGACTCTATCGGGCGACAATGTATATTATGCCAGCGAGTTGAATGGGACTTCTTTCGCCAGTCCCATGACTGCTGGAGTGGTAGCATTGATGGCGTCCGTGAATTCTTGCCTGTCGCCCTACCAATTGGAATATGCACTAAAGAAAGGTTCGCGAACAAGTATTTACGATGTGCCGGATAACGCGTATGTAGCCTCTCCCAAAAGGATAGGGTACGGCGCGTTGGATGCTTTGGGTGCAGTTAACCAGGCAATAGTACCTGGCGCATGCAACAATCCGGAAACTCAGACATTCTACATCAAAGGCATAGAGATCAACACACTCTGTGCACCAGGCAATAGCACGGCAGCACCACCTTATAGCAGTAATGGTATAAAACCGAAAATGACACCGATATTGGTAAATGGTACGCCACCATACACCTACCGATGGGAAACAAGGAATGCTGAAACAGCACTTGATGACTATACATCTGCCACTCCTACCATAAAATACGCATTGGTTGATTGCGTTGCGGAATATTACCTTACCGTGTATGACAATTCGGAGATACCGAAAGTAGCCCATAAAAAGATAAAATTCAAACTGACAAAAGATCTTACTTACCAGCTTGCCAGCCGCGACTCCTACGTAGACATGATGGACGAGCCCAATAGCCAGCAAGTAGTAGACCCAAGAGAGGGGAACATTTGGGCCAGTCCTGATATTTGGAACAGACTGAATAATGATGCAGTGACAACGCCAGAGAATGTAGAATACTTCAGAAGTGGAGCACCTAATTATATGTATGTAAGAGTGCGCAATGTAGGTTGCAGGCCGTATGTACAACCGTCAACTATCTTCGAAAAGGCCAAAGTGGATCTTTACTGGACACTCGCTTCTACCGGTGAACATTGGCCGCTCGACTGGACGGTTGCGGAGTTTGGTGGCTATCCGGCAGGGGGGATGCTTACAGGAAGCAGCCCTTTATTTATACCCAACATGGAACCGGGTGATGAATATGTGACCTCTGTGGCTTGGTATCCTCCCAACCCGGTACTGTATCCGGATGCCCCCTCATCGGTAGAAGTGTGTGGACTTGCAAGAATAAAGGAACCGACTAAGGATATAGATGGCATGGCATATGATGAGGTGTCGAACACGAAAACGAATGTTATTAACAATAATAACATTGTCACCCGCAATATGATACTGGCGAATTTGGGCCGTAAAATTGGCCCTAAACGCATAAAACGAGTTTTTGTAAGCAATGTGAGCAATGTAAGTGCCAATACCTTCAGCCTGCAGGTACTTACCGACAGAGACATACACCTGCATTTTGCCGGCAATCCATCGCAGTATATGTATGTGGCCCTGCATATGGATAGTGGCTTGTATAGCCGTTGGGCCACAGGTGGGCATTTGGGTAGCTATGCCTCCTACAACAATAACGAGTACACTGTATACTACGACCCTGCCTCGCCGCTACGGTTAGATGGTATAGTGCTGGACACTATGGAGAAACACGCCATAGACATGGAGTTTACCATGCGCGATGGGGTGCCGGTACGGGCACCTTTTGCGCCACAAACATTTCACTTTCGCCAGTTGGTAGATACCACCACCGCCGATTCGGTATATGGTTGCGTCTCCTTTACCCTTGGTATAGAGCAGGACGATACCCTCATCAGGCGGGGGGCATTGGTGGTTACAGAAGCAGGGCAGGGCCCCGACAATGACTGCCAGTACATAGAAATGATAGCCGCCAACTGCGGCACCAATATGGGCAAGGAGGTAGACCTGCGCGGCTGGATAATAAACGATAATGCCGGTTGGTACGGCTCTGGCCAGTGCAACACCACAGGCGTTCATCCGGGGCATCTGCGCCTTTCTGATGAAGATGTGTGGGCAGCCGTACCCGTAGGCAGCATTTTGGTACTGTACAACAATAATAAGAATTGCTACGGTCGGCAGGCCGGCTTTGAGTACAATAGCAATAGTGGTGTGTACTGGATACCCATAGACACTACCGGCGGGGCGCACATACAGCAATACACAGCCGATGAAAATAATGATGTGTGTACCTACTGCAGCGATACCGGCACTACCGTGTACGATACTGCCAGAACATGGAAAACAACCGTACTGGACGGTATAGCCGATGTGGCACAAACGGTATGCCCCGGTTGTAGTACCGATATACCAGTACTGCCCGCCCTCTACAGCGGGGTGGCCTACCAGACGGGTCAGGTACACGAGTTCTTGTATGCATCAGACACCAGTGTGGGCCTTATGACACTTATAAACAACAACACCAACGGACGCTTTAAGTATGTGTATACCGGCAATAGTGATGAAGAATATGCCGATGCCGGTAAGTGGGACATAGAACCCGCCGATACACTGGGTGCCATACCGCCAACATTGGGTGTGGTAAGCGGGCCATTCCGCGAGCAGGTAATAGCCCACGAAACCAACTTCCCCTGCTGTGCCGGCCCCACCCAACGCGAAACTATGGCAGAACGAAAAACACCTGCCAAAGACAAGAAGAAGAATGCAAATGCATCCTACATGGTACGTACCATAAAGGTGTACCCCAATCCGGCCAATACAACGGTACACTTCGAGTTTCCTTTTGCCGAGGAAATGACGATAGCAATAGTAGATGTAACGGGCAAGGAACTGAGCAGGCAAGTAGTACACAATACATCAAAAGCCGCCTTTGATGTGCGCCAATACGCACCGGGCCTTTACCTGTATCAGGCCATAGCCGGCAACAACCGGTATGTAGGCAAGGTGATAGTAAATAAATAGCAGTTGTGTTTCCGGCGAGTCCTGTAAGAGAGGGCTCGCCGGAAATTTTTATGTCCGAGCCGAGTCTCTCGAAGAGGACTCGGCGGCAATATGAATTATAATTTACTGCGAAGGCACCACCGGCACCAGCTCGCTCACAAGAAAGCGGCCTGTATGGCTGGCAGGGTGGGCGGCTATGTCTTCGGGGGTGCCGCTGGCTACTACGGTGCCGCCACCGCCACCGCCTTCGGGGCCCATGTCTATTACGTAGTCGGCTACCTTTACCACGTCCAGATTGTGCTCTATCACCAGCACCGTATTGCCACGGTCCACCAACCGGTTCAGCACGGCCAGCAGGTGTTTTATGTCCTGAAAGTGCAGGCCCGTAGTGGGTTCGTCCAGTATGTATATTGTTTGGCCCGTATCGCGTTTGCTTAGTTCGGTAGCCAGCTTCACCCGTTGCGCCTCGCCACCACTCAGGGTTACCGCACTCTGGCCAAGGGTCACATAGCCAAGGCCCACGTCTTGCAGGGTGCGTATCTTGCGGTGCAGGTAAGATACATTGATGAAGAACTCTACCGCCTCATCTACCGTCATGTTCAGCACATCCGATATCGATTTGCCCTTGTAGCGTATCTCCAGCGTTTCGCGGTTGTAGCGGCGGCCGTTGCACTTTTCGCACAGCACATACACATCGGGCAGAAAGTTCATTTCTATGGTGCGCATACCACCACCCTGGCACTCCTCGCACCGGCCACTCTTTACATTGAAGGAGAAACGCCCCGCATTGTAGCCCCTTATTTTTGCCTCGGGCACCTGTGCAAACAGTTGCCGTATCTCGTTGAAGAAACCGCAATACGTAGCCGGGTTGCTGCGCGGTGTGCGGCCTATGGGGCTCTGGTCTATTTCTATCACCTTATCTATATGCTCCAGCCCCTCTATGCTGCTGTAAGGCATGGCCTGTTGTTTGTAGCCGGGGTAGCAGTGTTTGGCCAGCAGAGGGTAGAGGGTCTCGTTGATGAGGGTACTCTTACCACTGCCCGATACACCGCTCACACATACAAACGTGCCCAGCGGCAGGGTGATGCTTACGTCTTTCAGGTTGTTGCCCGTAGCACCATGCAGGGTCAGCGATTTGCCATTGCCCTTGCGGCGTTCGGCAGGCACCTCTATTTGTAGGGTATGGTTCAGGTAGCCGGCCGTGGTGGTCTTTTCCTGCAATACCTGCTGCGGCGTGCCCGCACTTACTATGCGGCCACCATGTACCCCGGCAGCGGGGCCTATGTCTATCAGGTGGTCCGATGCCAGCATAATGTCCTTATCGTGCTCTACCACCAGTACCGAATTGCCACTGTCGCGCAGGCTTTTCAGGGCATTTATCAGGCGCATATTGTCGCGCTGGTGCAGGCCTATGCTGGGCTCGTCCAGTATGTAGGTAATGCCCGTAAGCTGCGAGCCTATTTGCGTAGCCAGCCTTATGCGCTGCGACTCGCCACCACTCAGCGATCGCGTAGCACGGTTCATGGTCAGGTAGTGCAGGCCCACGTCCATCAGAAAGTGCAGACGGTCGCGTATCTCTTTCAGTATGTCCTTGGCTATCAGGTTTTGTTTGTTGCTCAAGCGTTGTTCCACGTCCCGGAACCAGTCTTGCAACTGCGCCAGAGACATATTGCTCAGTTGGGCAATGTTATGGTCATCTACCCTAAAGTAGAGACTCTCTTTTTTCAGCCTTGCACCACCGCACTCGGTACAGGTATTTAGCTCCATGAAGCTCTCTGCCCATGTACGTATGGCCTCAGAGCTGGTTTCGGCAAACCAGCGCAGCACCATATTCACCACCCCCTCGTACTGTTGTTTGGCTACCTCTTCGGTATAGCCACCGCCGGCATCTCCATCGGTATAGGTAATAATGCCCACTTCGTTGCCGTAGAGCATTACGTTCAGTTGGTTTTGCGGTATATCTCGTATAGGCTTATCCAGCGGCACCTTGTGTTTTTTTGCCACAACGGTAGCCAGTTGGTAAGACCACGAGTCGCGCTCCGAGCCCAGAGGTGCAATACCCCCATCGTTGATGGTTTTGTTGGGGTCTGGTATTACCGATTGCAGATTGACGGCATATACCTGTCCCAACCCCTTGCAGGTAGGGCAGGCCCCATAGGGCGAGTTGAACGAGAACGTATTGGGCGATGGCTCCTCGTAAGATATACCCGTCTCCGTACACATCAGGTGCTTGCTATACTGGTGTATGGCGTTGGTGTCGGCATCGGCCACAAACATCAGCTCTTTACCCATTTGCAGGGCTTTCTGTATGCTCTGGCTGATGCGGGTCTGCGCATCGGCTTGCACGGCAAGGCGGTCTATCACCAGTTCTATGTCGTGTATCTTATACCTGTCCAGCTGCATTTTTTCTTTCAGGTCGGTTATCTCGCCATCTACCCGTACTTTCAGGTAGCCCTGCTTGCGCAACTGTTCAAACAGCTCGCGGTAGTGGCCCTTACGGCCACGTACCACCGGTGCCAGTAGTATGATGCGCTTGCCCTGAAAGTGCTGGCGTATGTGGTCGGCAATTTCCTCTTCCGAGAATTTCACCATCTTTTTGCCGGTATTGTACGAGTAGGCCTCGCCAATGCGGGCATACAGCAGGCGCATAAAGTCGTACACCTCGGTAACGGTGCCCACGGTAGAGCGGGGATTGCGGTTGGTGGTTTTCTGCTCTATAGAGATAACGGGCGACAGGCCGGTGATCTTGTCTACATCGGGCCGGTCCAGATCGCCTACAAACTGGCGGGCATAGGCGGCAAAGCTCTCCATGTAGCGTCGCTGGCCTTCGGCAAAAATGGTATCGAATGCCAATGACGACTTGCCACTGCCGCTGATGCCGGTAATAACCACCAGCTTGTTTTTGGGGATGCTTACATCAATATTCTTCAGGTTGTGTACCCGCGCACCCTGCACTACTATATGTCCGTTCTCTTTATTGCTCATCCTGGCTGCAAGTTACTTCACCCATTGGTGCTGTTTTGTTAGGTTTATTCTATTGGTCTATGTAATTACTCTTCCAGATGCTTTTGGCAAGCCTGGCCATACGCTCTTGACGGTTGGCAAGGTTTTGCGGCGTAAACGACTCGTACATACAATACCGGCTACTAAGGGCATATTTTGAAGTTTTGTATTGGTCGAGCTTTTGACTGTACGATGTTTCGTTACTCAGCTTATTGTTGGTGCTTGCCGACAGGAGCGTATAGTTGCCAATTCGATAAATGTATTCTTCCTGTTCAGCCGGTTCGAAATAGGGTTCCCAAACCGCACCCGGTTTTTCGGGCAATATATGCTCTATGGAGATTTGCGGATCTTGTATATACAAGTTGCTACCAGCAAGCTGGTTTTCAAGGCTCACCAACAGATACTTTACCAGATCTTTTTTGCGGCGCGTGCTAATGGACAATGAGGCGAAAGAAACTTCAAACATATCGTCATTGACGTAAATTGACGTTAAAGCGCGTATGATTTCAGCCGGAGATTTCAGACTTCCATCTGAAACTTTGTTGGCTACATCAGAAAATTGTCTTTCGGCCTCGTTGGGGTTTCTTCCACTCAGGTTGTAACGAAGGGTAATAGCTACAAGCTCGCGCAATACTGTTTTGAAGTGGTGTCTTTCCACATGCCGCAGCACGGCCAGCATCAGGGCATAACAAGTAGTTACTTCCAATAGCGTTAGTACATTAAGGTATTCTTGTTCTTCTTTATGCCAAATTTCATTGAAGGGATAAGGAAACGCAGCATAAAATGGAGTTTGATCTTCCAGATCGGCCAGTAGTTGCATGGTGGCACGTGCCGTACCATGCTCACTATCTTCCACAAGTTTTCTTATAGCCTTGAATAGTTCCGGTTGGCGTTTTAGTTTATATCGGCTGTTCCAGTAATGACGTAGGTAGGTGGTAAGTTCATTACTTTTCAGTCCATCGCTTATGTTGTTCCATCGGCGTTCTGCTTCATCAAGGTCCAGCTGGCTTTGGCGTGCTACCTGACTGAAAAGATAATTCTTCAGCAGGTCGGCAGGCGATAGTTTTACACCACGTGCGTTCAGTGTTTCAAATACTTTGAACGCATCCAAATCGTTCTGTACCTCTATGATGGTGAATTGTAGGCCAGTGCCTACCGTCTTCTCGAGAAATTCAACAAGCTCTGCTCCCGATTTCCTCGTGTCAAATTTCTCTACCAACTTGTCGTAAAAGTAATTGAATGCCTTTTGCAGCAATTTTTGTGATGGCTTCAGCACACCTATGCTGGGTGGCGTGCGAAGTTGCAGCAGCCAGCTACGGTAAAAATCGTCGTTATTGCGGTTGAGGGTGAGCTTTGGGCTCATGGTTAGTTTACTGGTAGAGAAGTTCCCCAAATATCTTTCAGTTTCTTTCTCGCGCCGCAAGTCGTTGTCTTTTGAATCGATCCCTTCGCCCGACCACTTCTTGAGTAAGGCTGTTACGGCAAGAGCCAGTATAGAGCAGGTAGTGAGTCTTTGTTGCCCATCAATTACCCAGTATGCCTCATCTTCGGCACCATTTTGCAGTACCAGATACCCCATGTAATGATTTTTTTCGGCAGGCAGGGCTTCAATATCATTCCAAAGGTCTTCCCAATCAACACTGGTCCACGAATAGTCGCATTGATATACAGGAACCCTGTAAGATTTACCATTGCCAATGATGGTGTTCAGATTGATGAACTGATTCATGCTATGGGGTGGCACTTTGTGTGAAAATAGTAAAAAAGCTGTTTCTTCTTTGCGCTAAACACAAAAAGCCGTACCGTTTTAGGGTACAGCTTCTGTTATGTTTTGCTACCGCAATTACTTGTTACGGTAGTAAATCTGGTCGTCGTTGAACTCGGTAAGAGCCTGTAGTGGAGCGTTGGCCATACGCTCATAGATGCGCGATATTTCTATCTGCTCCTTGTTCTCATGTACTTCTTCCAGGTTGTCGCCATGTACGGTAAATTCATCGAGCTTTCTGTGCAGCTCTTCCTTCATGGTCACAGAAATCTGGTTGGCACGACGCGATACTACAGCTATCGATGCATACAGATTACCTGTTTTTTCTTTGAGGGCTACCACATCGCGGGTTTCCACGAGTGGGTTTACCGATGCCAACGATCTTTTATTGTTGCTCATTGTGTATCTTTTTAATATTTATTTCGGTTTCTGTATATATTTTTTCGGCCTCGGCCATATAGGGCGACTGTGGGTAGCCATCCTTCAGCGACCGCCATGCGCTCAATGCATTTGCATAGCGTTCTTCCTGTTTAGATGGTACGCTGGCCTTGGCATATTTGTACATAGACTTCATAATCATGTACAAGTATTCATCGGTTCTTTTAGATTCGGGGAAGTTGCGCATGACACTTTTGTAGGTGACCATGGCCGCCTGAAACTGATTCATGTTGTAGTACAACCGGGCAGCATCGGCTTGTTTCATTTCCATTTTGGCCTGAGACTCGGCTACATAGCCTTGGGCTTCGGTGGCAAACTTCGATTCGGGGTATTTTACTACAAAGTTGTTGAGGGCCTCGCCGGCTTTTACACCATTGGTTTGGTCAAGCGTGTACTTGGGTGCAAACTTGAACAGGCAAACCGCACTCATATACTCGCACTCCTCGGCATCTTTGCTGGTAGGGAAGTAGTCTACAAAGTCTTTGAAGTAGTACGATGCCATTGCATAGTCCTTCATGTAGTAGTAGGAGTAGGCATACTTATAAAAGAGCATCTCGTAGTTGCGGGTGCTCTTCATAATGGGCATCAACTCTTTGTAGAGTATGTTGGCGTGTACATAGTCTTTCTTGGCATAATACTCATTGGCCTTGGTAAGCTTCTGGTTTACATCGCTGCTTTTACGGATTTTTTCGAACCCGCTGCACGAGTATAAACCGATGCAAACTGTAAGGAGGTAAATGCTATTTCTGACGTGTTGGTACATACCGGACGGCAAATATATTAAAAGTCTGGGGTTGTGCCTAATGTGTGCTGGGCGCATAGGGGCCTAAATGTTTCTTAAAATGTCAGCGAAAGAGTTCTTCCTTGGTTTTCGGGCGTTCATCGTACCGCCATTTGAAGCGCGACAGGCGTGCTTCTGGCAGATTGGCTTGCAGCATGGGGGTCATTTTTTGGTGTACATCGCGGTCAAATTTGATAGTGCTGATACTTTGGTCGCCAAAGAAAATGCGCATTACCTGCCCCGATGCCTGACTGAGCCCCATGTAGGCACCACCATCGTCTTTAGAGAAGTACATGGTTTCGGCATTGGGGTGTACCAGCATTTTTTCTATGGCGTTGTTGTTGAAGAAGGCGGTAATAGTTTCGCCCTGTATCTGATCGAACAGGTTGGCCATTTCGGGACCGGAGCGCGACGTCATGAAACCGGCTGCCGGTATGTACATGCTGCGTATGCCACTGGTATCTACTTGCATCAGTATGCTGTCTCCCGTTATCTGGCTGTTGCGGGCCCATGCCACGGGGTTGCCAAACATACGTACAATAGAGTCGGATCGGGTGTAACTGCTGCTATCGCACAGGGCCTGCATCGAGTCCGAGAAGATGCGCACATGGTGGTACCCGGTAAAGAACATGGGAGCAGTACTATCGGCTTCGGTAGTGTCTATAGCCGGTGCTTTTCGGCGATTTTTTCCTTTGGTATCGGCTATAGGTTTGTTACGGGCAGTATCGCGCAGCAGTGAGGCTATGCTGAATTTTGTTTTGGGTACTACCCACATAGTGTCGGGTATGGCAGGGGGCATATCAGTGGTCACACTATCGGTAATGGTAGTGGCAACGAGTTTGGGGCGGGTGCGTGTTTTGCGGCCTGTGGTGTCGTTGGCAGTACGCTTGCCTATTTTGCCCACACTATCTTTCACCGGCAGTACCACGGGGCGGTCCAGCGTATCGGCCGGCATACGGAACTGCTTGCCCGGCGCACGTACCATGGGGGCCGAGTAGAGCGTGTCGGACCGCATATAAAAGGTGTCGCGCCCGTTCACCAGTTCCAGTACGGGTTTGTCTACCGCCCACAGTACCCGCTGGCGGCGGAAGTAGTCTATACGGCCACAGAAGATGGTGGAATGTTTGGTGGTATCCAGCGAAATGACATTGCCCTGTGCAAAGCCGTAGCCCGAGTGTTTGTCGTAGTGCAAGGTATCGGCCTCTATGTATTGGCCGTCCGTCCATATAGAAGAATGGCCTGTGAAGCGGGCCACCACATTGCGGCTATCGTAGGTACCGCCATAGGCGGTAAGGATAGATTTGCCACTATCGGCCGTTACTACCGAATAGTCGTAGAAGGTTTGTACCCGTGTTTCGGTATTGTACCCCACGTCTTTCGACTGTATTTTGTATTGTGGGTCCAGTATCAGCACATTGCCGGTAAAGCGGGCATCGTGGCTCTTAACGTTGTACACCCCATAGATGCTGGTAACAATGGTACTATCGCTCTGCAGGGTGCCATTGTTGTTGTAGGTGCCTGTTTTTGTGTCCAGATTATAGTTTAGTTCTTTAGCCCACAAGCGGTTTTTACCATCGGTGAGCAATACATCGCCGGTCATGTAGGCCAGCCGCTTGTCTGATGCATAGCGCAGATAGCTGCATGTGCCCCCTGTGCCGCCCTGCTGGGCTATGCGCACATCGCCAAAGGCTTCCAGTTTCTTCTTTTCTATGTATTGGTACAGGCTGTCGCAAATGAGGGTGTCGGTACCCTGATAGACCACCACATCTTTTACAAACTTGTTGTAGGAGCCACTATCGGTAGTGTAGTGTTCTATAACGCCGGTATTGGCTATGATGATTTTTATTTTATCGGAGGTATCAGCCTTGGGTTGTGCCAGCAGGCAAAGGGGCAGCAGTAGTACCAACAAAAACAGACCGGCCCGTACCAATTGAGCCGGTATGTTACTATTATATACTGTAGAGAATTGCCGCACTGTTGTACCCACTAATCTTTTTTCTTGCCACCAAATACGCTGACGCTGATGTAGCGCGAAGGGCGGGCCTTCAGGTCGTCGGTGAGGTTGGTGATAGATTTGAGCGACGCATTCATGTTGCGGTACATCTCCTTATCGTTTACCAGCATACCCAGTGTGCCCTGGCTGTTGTTTATTTTGTCCATAATGCCCTGCAACTGTACCGCTGTCTTCTCGAGATCGGTAATGGTTTTTTGCAGCGGGGCATTGGCCAGTTGGCTGGTGATGCGGCTGGTATTGTTGATGATGCGCTGTACCGAGTCGTTGCTCTTGGCCAAATTGCCGGTGATGCTGTTGGTATTGCGAATGATAGAGGTAAGCTGACCGCTCTCCTTCTCGAACGTAGACGTAATTTTTGCCAGATTGTCCGAGGTTGTTTTCAGCGATTGCAACGTAGCAGCTATGGCCGATTTGTTGTTTTCGTTCAGCATATCGTTTACGCGGGCAATGGTGACGTTGAACGACTCTATAGTAGTCTTCAACTCTTCGAGCCTTGGGGTAAGCGAGCCTGAAACTTTCTCTATCATGTCATTGCCCTTGGCCGCAGTAAGGGTAGCACCGGCAAGCTCCTCGCCGGGGCCGCTCCCCATATCGAGAGAGATAACCTTGGTGCCCAAAAGGTCGGCCGAGGCAAGGCTGGCTACTGTACCCTTGGGTATGACCGTGTTGCCGTTTACAGTAAAGGTTACTTTGATGCCCTTGTCGCCGGCCAGCTCCATTTTTACTACTTTACCTACATTGATACCCCGTATCTGCACAGAGGAAGACTCTTGCAAACCACCGGCTGTATTGTAGTAGCAGGTATATTCTTTACTGTTAGAGAAGACATCGGAGCCTTTTAGAAAATAGAAGCCGGCAAAAAATATGCTGATGGCAGATGCCACCAACACACCGATTCTCACTTCTTTAGAAATAGCCATAAGTGCCACAAAATATGTGCAAAATAACGAAAAGACATTGAGCCACCGGCTATATTGGCAATATTATAACAGTCTGAAGGGCATTGTTTGATACAAGTAGCTACATGGAATTGTGATTACAGGCACAGTTTTTGTGCTGTTTCTTATTGTCAATTCCCTAAATTCGTGTTTTAGTTTTAATAACAATGAAGAAACAAGCTCTATTGGTGGCGGCCCTTTCCGCTTTTTTACTGCAATCGTGCGAGGAGAAACCGCCACTGATCAAGTTTACCGAAGATACGGCCAAGGATACTACCTATGTGGGGGCTGTGCCTGCACCACAGGGCAGGCAGGTACTGGTAGAGGAATATACAGGTGCGGCATGCCCTAACTGCCCGGCAGGACACGAGATACTGAAGGAATATCAGAAAACGTATCCCGGCCGTGTAAATGTGATAGGGTTGTACATAACGGGACCAATACAAACTAAGCCACCTACCAATCCACATGCGGCAATATACGACTTCAGGCATGGCGATGCCACCAGTATATCGAAGGTGATATATGGTGGTGTGAGCTCGCTACCAACTGCAGGTATAGACCGCAAACCATTTGGCGGCAACCTGAAGGTGGACCGTGGTAGCTGGGGAGCAGCCATAGAGGCAGGCCTTGCCCTGCCCGATTCGCTGAACCTGACTATGGAAAGTACCTTTGACTCTGCCAGCGGAAAGCTGTCTGTGATAGCCAAAATAGAATATCCGGTAACTATCATGTTTCCGCACAACTTGTCTATAGCTGTGTTGCAGGATAGTATTATAGATGTGCAGGAGTACCCCAGTACCGACCCTGTACACCCCGGTGGCGACGAAAAGTACTTATTTACCAATGTACTGCGCACCATGCTGACAACAGTACCCGGTGGCGACCCGATACTGCCATCGCAGACTGTAAAAGAACCCGGAAGAGTAGTGGTAAAGGCCTATACCTTTGACACTAAAAACATAACCGACCGTAGTGAAGCACCTGCAAGGTGGCCAGCCTTCAAAGCCAACCATGCCAAGGTGGTAGGTTTTATAACCAATGAGGGGTCTGGGTCTTACCGCGTTATACAGTCGGCACAGGCTGCGGTAAAGTATAAATAGCATTTGAAGATATGATACACGAAACGCCACCTGTATGGGTGGCGTTTTTTTGTGGGGTGTATGCTGGTTGATTTTGGTTGCGTTTACAGTGGTATTGGGTACATGTATTGCGTATGCAATAATTTGCGACTATCTACGTTAGTATGATGGCTCATTGTGCTGTTTGAAAGAGTTGATAAACCCGAAGAAACTGCAACTTGCCCCAAAAATCACATTACTCATTATACATTCAACAAGGCTTTCGGGCTATTGACCCTCTAATACGCTAAACTAACCGACTTTAGAAATAGCATCTACATGAGTTGAGTTATTAAGGTTGCTGTACCAGCGGCCAAGAGCCAGAATGCGCCAGATAGTGAAGTCGAACCGGGTTTTGCCAGATGCCATATCATCAAACATCTGTAGCGTGCGTTCTTTATTAAAAAGATGTGGGAAAAGTTCCAACGTTTTGTTGACACCCTTCAGGAACCATTCTTTACCTTCCTCCCGCAACCACAGTTCCTCGGGCGTAACGAAGCCCATTTTATCTTTCCTGTTTTCTATAGCCGGGGGCAAAATACCCTGCATCGCCCGGCGAAGGATGGTTTTTCGTTCGCCACGGAGGTATATATATTCTGGTGGCAACCCAAGGGTAAATTCCACAAGGCGGTAATCCATGAATGGTGTGCGCGACTCTACACTCCAAGCCATAGAGTTACGATCTTCGTAACGGAGCAATGCGGGCAGTGGCTCGCCATTCATCTGCCTCAAGAGGTTTTCCTGCAGGCTACGTGCAGGCTGGCTGTAAATACTTGATGGCTCGGGTTGGCTGAGCCACAGAGCATTGGGCACTGGTTTCAGTTTTAGTCGGGAGGGCAAAAGTGCGGCCATAAGCCCACCTATACCCAACTGTATGCCCCCGGCTACAAAACCTATAGGCCAGTTGCCATTTTGCTGTTTGTAGTGCTTCATCTCATCGAGCAGGCGGCCCCAATTGCCACTACCGGCATATCCAGCATACAGAGGCAAGTCGTTGCCGCCGTAACCTGCCAGTTGTTCATCGGCCCCTTGTCCATCTACCATTACCTTTAGCCCGGCATCATGAGTAGCCTTGAATACCGCCCATTGGCTGAACTGGGATGTACTGCCGGTAGGTTCGTCCTGATGCCATAGAAAATCGTCTATCTCCTGTACCAACTGGTTGAAGGAAGGGAATGTACGATGAGGGCGTGCATTGGTTTTGTTGATGACTTCAAGGGCAAACTTCCACTCGTCGAAACGGGCATTCTCGTAGCAGGCGGTTACCGTTTCCTGACCAGCATTGTCGCCCCCGGCTTTTAGCAAATCGGCAGCGATGCATACTATACTGGACGAGTCTAAGCCACCAGACAAACAAGAACCAACAGTAACATCGGACCTAAGGCGAAGGCGCACCGCATCTATTAACAACCGCCTGAACTCGGCTATTGCCTCATCGAAAGTACCCGACCATTTGCGTGGCTGTAGCGTATACCATGCCTTTACGGCGAAGGAGGTGCTTGCCGCCGAAAGATTGATATGGAGGAGGTGCCCGGGAGGCAGTGCATGTATATTGGTATCGAATGTGGCCTGTGTATGATTGATAGCTCCTGTTACCAGATACTGCCTTACAAGTGTTTCATTGAGCGACAGTTTGTACTGAGGGTCGGTACGTATCTGCTTCAGCTCGGAGGTGAGGTATAATGCCTCGCCATTATCGTAATAATACAGGGGCTTAACCCCAAACCGATCGCGGACGGCATAGAGTTGGTTATTCTTGTAGTCGAGTATAACGAAGGCAAACATACCATTGAAGCGGTCTATGCATTTTTCGCCCCATTGTGCCCATGCATGCAATATCACTTCGGTATCGGAAGTGCTGACAAAAGAATGCCCCAACGCAACCAGTTCTTCTCGTATTTCAAGATAATTGTATACCTCACCATTGAACGTAATGGCCAAACCCGCATTGTGGTATAACATGGGTTGATGACCAGCAGGAGAGAGATCGAGAATAGACAACCGACGATGGCCGAAACCCACCTGAAATGTATGATCTTGTGGCAAGTGCTGGTAATGCAGGTGCTGTAATGTAGAAGCAGCGGTATCGTCACCGGCCCACAAAACAGGATCATCACCACGGTTCCACGTAAGGAAACCTTCGTCATCGGGCCCGCGATGCCTGATGATGGAGCAAGCTTCCGCCAGCGAGGCAGCTTTCATTGCCTTGTCTTTCGCCACAATAGATAGTATGCCACACATTATAATTAGTCTCTTTTAAGAATGGAATATTTCAGTTGAACCACTTTGTGAGGTCCTATGATTTTTGCCAGCAAGCCCAGCAACGGGTTTCCTTTTAGTTTCACAGGCCAGTATACCTGCCGGGCCAGTTGCAGAAACTGTGTTGCCAGCTGCGGCTCGGCATGTCTGAGTTGCCTCCATTTATCGAATAGGTAGCTACTCATAGCCTCCATAACCTGAGGCTCGTTGAAACCCGCTGATGCCAACTGGGGCAATATAGTTTTGCGCAGTTCCAGTATCTGCACCCATTTTTGTTTGTTACCCGAATGCCCGACACGGGCATCCAATTCATGATCGCGAATGTACACCTTAGTATCGTCTGTGACTGCGGCAATTTTTGCACCGTGCAGTACAGCTCTGATAAATAGGTCTACATCCTGATTGATGGAAAGATGTTCGTTATGGCCACCAATTTGCTGTAGCAGGCTACGCCGCCAAATGAGGGTATGTGGTGGCAGAAAGTTTCCAGAGAGGTACTCTACAAGATGTTGCCGGGCATGTGCCTTGCCAGGCAATACCGGGTATTTGTGACGGAAAATGACATCTTTCAGGTCGAATTCACCATTGGCCCGAAAAAAGTCGTAAGAACCATATACTGCATCGGGGGCATCGGGCACAGATAGTGCGGCCACTTTGGCGGCAAAATAATTTTCGCCTACCAGATCATCAGAGTCGAGATACATGATGTAAGCACCCGTTGCATGGGCAAGACCTGTATTTCGGGCCGCGGCGGCTCCCCTACCCTTGTTAAGCAAGTATATTGCCCATGGGAACTTTGCCGCTACCATTTCTTTGGTACCATCATCCGATCCGTCATCAACAACTATGACTTGTAACCTCACAGTCTTGTGTTTGTTCGGAACTACCGATGCCAGTGTGTATTGCAACAACTGGCACCGATTGAAAGTGGGAATGATGATGGAAATAGTCATGAATGCGTTGAGGACCGGGTAGTTCTTAAATTTTGCTCAAAAATATCCAGTAATTTCTTTCCATTCTGCAAATAATTTCCCAGTTCTTCCATGCGTTGTCGTGCACGGATGCCCATGGCTGCGCATAGCTTATCATCTTCGGCCAGCAAGGTGAGGGCATTTTTAATTTCAGTAACGGAGCGTGGCTCTATAAGTATACCATTGCTCCAATTGTCTATTACCTCGGCATGGCCACCAACATTGGTAGCAATACAAGGCAGCCCGGATGCCATAGCCTCGAGCAATGCATTGGCCATACCTTCGTTGTAGCTGGGCAAAACAAAAGCATGACAGGCACGTAATAATAATGCCAGTTGTGGTGGCTTTAGCCCCGGAATAAATATCAAAGACTGAGTAATAGATAATTCTCTGCCTTTTTGCATCAGATCTATTTCGTCGTGATAATTGAGAACCGGCGCCACCATTAACAGCTTCCAACCAGTATGCGTAACAACAAATTCAGAAAAGGCAGTCAGCAACTCCTCCCACCCTTTCAGAACAACTGGACGGGCAACACATACCAAAATCTTATCATCAAACGGCAAATTAAACTGTTTAACGATTTGCAGACGTTCTTCAGACGAAGCAGCAGGCCTGAAAAAGGTAGTATCAATGCCATTATACACTGTCGACACACTACGTTTGGAGCCAGGCTCCATCCAGTGTTGGGTATCTTGTGCCAAACGCTGGCTGTTGGCGAGCAGGATATCTGATTTGCTGAATACAAATTTCAGGTGATTGCGTAAATCGGGATTGGTTTCGGGCCATGCATGCACATCATCTCCTCGGGCAATAGTGGCCACAGTCATATTTAGCATATCTTTCAGGCGTGCTGCTATGTACCCCATTGACGTAAGAAAATGCCCATAAATAATATCAGCATCACGTAGCTGGCGCGAGGAAGTAATGTATTTGGAAAGGGCTATCACAGCACGGTCATATTCGGTTTGGGGAAAGAAACGACTGGGCATGCGCACAAATGCCGGCACATGATGTATAGGAATACCTTCAAAGGAATCCAGATAGTCTGCCTTCAATTCATACCCATCTCGCCAGTACCGGTGGTATTTGTGCAACCCCAATGGCGGAAACCAGTTGTGTACTACCAGCACATGACATTCGGCACCTAACTGCTGTAGTGCTTTTACCTGCTGGTGAATAAAAATGCCGTCATTCGGAGACTTTTTACGCGGATAGTTGCTCGTTAGTATTATTATTTTCACAAAAAGAGTCTTGTGGTTGGTGACAAATAAAATACATAACAACCATAATTACAATGAAGATATAAAAATGAGGAGACACTTAACAATAAAGTTTCACTAAAGCAGATAAGCATCTTGTTGAGCGTTGGTATAACTATTGTTCTCAGCCTTTCTTGTAGCAGTCTTGGGCGGCTTTAAAACTGTTTTATTTCGCTCATACCCACCATCATCTGATACAGTATTAAAGTGTAGATGATGAATGCAATTCTGTGACATGGCAATAGCTACAATAAGCTGCAATTTCCTTTAGTATTGTTGCTGCCGGTATCCTGTTGCAATAGGCTACAATAGCGCACTCAAAAGTAATGTTCGTACCCAATACAAGCAATAGCACCCCAAGCCGTTAGCTGACTTATAATGTTCATATATATATAAATGCGACGGCTACAATACAGGAATTGTCTCGTTCCGTATTGTGCAATTGCCCTACCCGGCCTATAACTACCGTGCGTGCATTACCTGCCAGACAATTTGCCCGCCTGCATTTCGGCACGCAACTGCGCTACCTCGGTTTTCAGTGTTGCCGATAGGTCTGTAACAGAGGCTTTCAGTTCGCGGTTTTCATTCTTTAGTTGTTCTATCTCGGCTTTCAGCACGGCTATCTCTTGCGTACGTTTCTCCAAAGCCTGTACCGCAGTAAAGGTCACCCCTTCCATATCGGCCTGATTGATGGTCGTGTCGTTGCCTATGGTGCCGTACCCATCGTGGCCAAAGGCCGCATAAAAGTCTTGCGCCATGGGGCCGTAGTGGCGGTGTATAGCCGGGTCTTGTCCTTTATAGTTCCAACTGGAAAGTTTGAAGCCTGCAATCTTTTTCAGGAAAGCTTCACCATCTATGGCGGCAAAGTTTTCCTTCTTGCGGCGGTCGCTGATGGTGCTCCAGCTATTGCCACCGGCAGCCATCTCGGCTCCTACGCTCGCCTCGGCATTGGTGTAGAGTTTGTAACCACCCGCAAAACGCATCATCATTTGGTTGTCGGCGGTGTTGGTGGTATAAGGGTATATGGCAGAATAATCACCTAATGCGAATGAGCCTGTTTTTTCATTGGTACTGACACCACGTCCGATCGCTACCGAATGGTCGCCACTGGCCCATCCGCCACCAAGAGCCGTTGCAAAATTTCCAGAAGCCTTGGTTTGTATCATGTGTTCATCATCGCTTGTGCCTATTGCCACAGAACGATAACCCTGTGCCTCACCACCGCCGATGGCAGTAGAATAATCGCCAAGTGCAGTAGAAAGATAGCCAAGTGCTACCGCACCGTCACCAGTGGTGTTGCCTCCAACAGCAATTGAACTGTGGCCTTCTGCAATGCCGCGAACAGCAAATGAACTGTTACCGTTAGCCCAGCCACCGCAAAGTGTCAGAGAATTTTCACCGAATGCCCCCGAAACCCCTATGGCTACAGCACCATTGCCCGAGGCAATACCACTTCCCAAGACAAGCGAACGTTCTGCATTTGCATTTGCATTATCACCAATAGCAATGGCAAAATCTCCAGAGGCATTTCCACCAGCAATTGCAGTTGCGCTTGCCCCTGCAGCGTAAGAATTTGAATGGTAACCACAACCTATAGCACTGGAACTATTTCCCGATGCCCTGCCCCCGCCAATTGCAGTTGCGTACATTCCGGTTGCCTGCGATGGATCAATAAAACTGGTACCAACAGCAAAACTGTTAAATCCTGATGCACGGCCACTTATTGCAGCAAATGAGTTATCTCCCGATGCTTCGGTTGCAATAGTGGAAGATGAGCTCAAACCAACGGCAAAAGAATGTCTGCCAGATGCTACTGACCCACCAACTGCAATGGCATAATCTCCCGATGCTGCACCACCGAATCCTACAGCAGTTGCGCCAATACCACTGGCATTACCGCCTAATGCCACAGAGTTTTCTCCACTGGCATTACCGCCCAAACCAAAAGCAAATGCCCCTTCGCCACTGGCGTTTCCTCCACCTAAAGCTGTCGAATATGCTCCTATTGCTGATGATGGCATACCAGTTCGTGAACCTGCGGCAAATGACATTTCACCAACTGCATAACCACCACCAATAGCGGTAGCGGAAATTGCAGACGCATCTGTTTGGCTATTTGATCCAATTGCAACCGAGTAGTCACCATTAGCGGTACTATTGTTCGCGGCTAATGACATTATACCAGTAGATAATGATCCCGAGCCAATAGTAACAGACATACCTCCGGAAGCGGATCCACCTCCTAAAGCAGAAGCATAATTTCCTGATGCCTGCCCCTTTATTGCAATTGAATTTTCTCCACTGGCATTGCCACCACCAATCGCAATGGCACAATTGCCAACCGCAGCCGATCCCGATTCAGCATCGTATGTACTGGCTGTTCCGATTGCTACAGAAAGTTCGCCATAAGCCCTACCGCCTCCCATGGCAATAGATGCCAAACCATTTGCTACAGACAAATAATTATAAGATCCACCAACAGCCAAAGAAATTCCCCCATTGGCCCTGCCACCACACAAAGCAGTAGATTCTTCGCCATTGGCAATAGACCAAACCCCGGCAGCCAACGAACGTACACCATTAGCTTCGCCACGACTTAGTGCTGTTGCCGCATAGGCATCAGGCCCGGTGGAGCCACTTGCTGCCGCCAACGAGGCTTCGCCACGTGCAGTGCTATATGCACCTAATGATACCGAGTGAAAACCTTGGGCAGAACTGCTATGCCCCATTGCAATGGCATTTACCGCACTTGCTTCCCCACCCAATATTGCTACCGCATGCCGTCCGGAGGCAACCGAGTTGACTCCAATTCCACCAAAAAGTTCACTGGAACCAATAGCCATTGCATGGTCAGCATTGGCAACACCGCCACCTATGGCAATGGAACGCAAACCATTGGCAGTTGACATTGGGTATCCACTTTCCGGCGGGTTCCCACCAATTGCCAAAGCACCCTCTCCCACAGCATTTCCTCCAGCCATAGCCACAGAATTAAGGCCTCCTGCCACACTATTCTCGCCAAGGGCGGTGGAGCCCATCACGTGCAGTTTGGCTGCGGGTGGGGTTTCGCTATTACCAATAACCACACTACCCGCATTGGCATTACTTATCTCATCGCCGGTAGCCGTCCAATGCCCGCCACCGCTACCCGTAGTTTCGGCATAGAGGGCATAGGGC
>JAGKWS010000067.1 GCA_021151685.1 Chitinophagaceae bacterium | reverse complement strand
GCAGCAAGCTGCTGAAAGATATTTGCGTCATCAATACCATTGGGCAAACCCTGCTGAAAACCGCCATGGATCGCCTGAACCTGAGTGCCCGCGCCTACGACCGCATACTAAAGGTGAGCCGCACCATTGCCGACCTCGCCGCCAGCGAAGACATAAAACCCGAACACCTTGCCGAAGCCATACAATACCGGAGTTTGGATAGAGAAGGATGGGGCGGGTAAGAAAAAACTTCATTTGGAAGAATGTTCATGATTCAACCCAGATTTTTTCAGTTCAACATCAGATTTTCGGAAAAATATTGATTATCAATAAGAATTTCAAAAAACAACTTCTACACTGTATAAAAACAAACTTAACAGCATTGGCAATCAACGCATTAAAATACTATTCATTTCAACAATAAATTGTTCAATAACATTTCGAGTAAAGTCCATTTACTTGGTAAATGCTACTTCGTATTTTTCCAATAAGCTTATGCTGTTATAAACAAGACCATACTATTCAGCAAAAGCTTTTTGCAAAACTCGTGCTCAATCCAGTGTACAGACATTACATATGCGATTGCGTAAAGCACGATCCAGAAAAGAAAATAATAGAATATTTGGATACTGACATGCAGTAGTGCACTGACAACCAAAATTGAGATTTTTTAATAATCAAATAGGTATAGTGTACCATCAAAACATCTTACTTATTGGTCGTATCTACAAAAGATTTTTTAATAAAAAACGTGGGAAATACGGTATTACCCGGCAATCAAACCATGTATTTTAGATGCAAAATATCTTTTATGCCCAATACCCAACTAAAAATTAACGGAAAAGTACAATTCAGCCCTAACACACTTACCTTGGAACAAACTCGTGTTGAGATTTGGGATAGTGCGGGCACTTATGGTTTATTAAGCACTGCATATACTGATAAAGCAGGCACATTCAGTATCCATCTTAATAGCCCTATATCGGACCTGGTTAACAATGCTACGATTACACCAAAATATAAAACCTTTTACAATAATAAAGAAGTAGCAAATAGCTCTGCTGTTCAACAAAATATCACTGTGCTCACCATATCAGAGGGTGCATTCGATACTGTAATACAGGATTATGACACGCAGGAAATTGCTGCTTACCTTACAATTTGGGGAAAAATAACAGCAGATACGGGTGTGGCTGCCACGTTTTTGACTGTTAATGTTTATGAACAAGCGTTTCGCTCCGAGACCCTATTGGCGCAAGCATCTACTGATCTCAACGGGGAGTACTCAGTTAAAGTAAACATGCGGAATATAGGCCATGCTGCAGTGTTGGATAGACGGGGTATTATAATAAATGTAACGAACCAGAATAACAAATTAGGAAGTTCTGAAGTGGTTTACCTCGACGGGACCGACCAGCTCCAGATTAATCTTACGCTGGATATCAAAAACTATACCCCAGCTCCGGTCTTTGATACTTTAATCAATAAAATTTCCCATGTCATCAATGGCACAACTTTCAATGACTTTGCTGACGGTGTTGACTTTGACAATACCCCGGTGGCTCCCGATGGTACAGTTGGTTTACCATTGGACAAAGAATATTTTTCGAAGGGCTACGGAAATGCTAATGGCGAACTGGACTATGTTGCCAGGACAGCTGGTTGTTCGTTATTGAATGTACAACAGATTACCCGTTCTCGTCAATACGCACAACTGTGCGATGTGGCGCATGATATGATGTATGCTTTAACAAGCACAAAGGAAGTAAGTGCCAATCCTGCTACCGTTATGCTGGAGGACGAAATACGCACTACTATCGCTCAGGCAATTGAGAACAACTCGATATCAGATAAAACGTCGCAGGAAATTGATGACTTCGTTATGGGTGTTATTAATTTTCAAATCGCTGCAACAAAGGACATACTGATCACTGAAGAACAATATACTATCGGAGCTGTATTGAACAGCATTTTTGGTGGTCAGGACCCTGAAGCCGATACAACACAGTTTCTTCAGTTATATGGCGTCAAGCAAAATAACATCGATATTTTCTGGGATGAGTATTTTACTATCGAGCCAACAAAAGCAGAGTTAGCAAACAGGGGCCTACAGCTGGCAACGCTTACCGGTTTTCAGCCGGAAATGATTGCTAGTCTGATGACAGAAACCGCACAAGATATTTACACGATCTCCGAATGGAGCCAAACTGATTGGTTTGACTACATTACTGACGTAAGTACCCAGGCGCAAAAGCTGTGTGTGCCTAAGGCAATTATCGGTGACCTGACAGACGAAACAGAAATTAAGACACTATATGCAAAGAAATTACGTTCACTTGTTCAGGATAAATTTCCACTAAAAGGGTTTAGTGTTTTGTTGCAGGATCAGCAGTCGGGCCAACTGTTAATACCTGATGCTGGAATCCGTCAGCAAGCAATCACCTTCATTACCAATAACCCTTCGTTCGATTTGAGGATAAATAATGTATATGATATAAACACCGACAATCCGAATGTGAACATGACAGGCATTCAGGATGTGGAAGATGTTCAGCAGGCTATGGCACCAATACAACGTATGTTCCGTTTGGTTGGGGGTAATCCAGATGCATCTGCACAGCTCATCATGGATAGCCTACATACTTATGCGGCTATTAGTGCAGTACCTTCCGATGATTTTGCTACATCTTATGCCTCATTGCTAGGTAGTAGAGATGCTGCATACGCAGCTCATGCTAAAGCTACTATGCTTGCTGCAACCGCTGTGGGAACGTTTACAGGCTTGTATCAGTCTTCGGCACAACAGCAAATCGGTGTATTTGCATGGCCGCATAGCTCGAACCCTCCGGTAGTGCATGTGGACCCAAACATAAAAAATCTATTTGGTAGCACAAGTTATTGCGCTTGTGACCAATGCCTTTCTGTATACAGTCCGGCTGCTTATTTCACGGACATTATGAATTTTCTGAAGGCAGGGCTTCCGGGAGTGACGCCAAATGTATACAGTGAGCTTATTCGCAGGCGTCCAGACCTAGAGCATATAGACATGACCTGTAAAAATACCAACACGCTCCTGCCCTACATCGATTTGGTAATTGAGTTGTTGGAGGGCATCATACTTAAGCGTTTCTCACAACCTTCCGTAGCTGTGCCGCCATCGTACCAAACGAGTGGCACAGCCTTGGAACTGGCTGCCCATCCTGAGCACGTTTATAAACAAGCATCAACTGTCGGTGGCGTGTATACATGGCAATACCTTGATTTTCCCGACTATGTCAAAGCCTATGATCCGCTGAGTTACGGTTCCAACAATAAAAACCTATCTAACGTTGTCTATCCGTTCAACCTCCCATTCAGCTTGCCTGCCGCCGAAACCCGGACCTACCTTGGTTATCTCGGATACACGCGGTATGAAATGATGCGGTTGTTTCAACCTTACTACCTTCCGACCTCTATCTCAGATTTTGACATATACAGCGAGATGCTTGGTTTAACTTCTGAGGAATCAAAAATTGTCTCTGATGATCATTCCCTGAGTGCGAGTACATGGTTGTTTTACGGCTTTAGCTCATCAGCTGTAACCAATTTTATTGATCCTGCAGATATGTCCGCTCCATTGATCAGCGGACTGTGGAGTGACCTTCTTGCTGGCAGGATGGACATACTTATACAACAATTACAAGTAAACTATAAAGAATTCCTTCAATTCCTGACTTCCGATTTTCTTAATAAGCGGGTTAGTGGAACCCGACTTATTACAGTTACCTCTTCTGACTCAGCAAGACCTGACACCTGCGATTTAAGTAAGCTGAAACTTGTGTTTGCGACACCAGCAACACCAGCAGTCTTTTTCAATAAACTACACCGATTCATTCGCCTTTGGCGCACGGGAAAAATGTCGGTAGCTGATTGGGATAAGATATTTACCTCCTTACTGGTTACCAGTTTGAACACGACCGAATTCAATCTTATCGGACGCGTACTTCAATTTGCTGAAAAATTACGGATGCGCCCTACTGAGCTTGCCGGGTGGTGGTACTACATGGATATTCATCAGTATGTCGATTATACCAGTGAGTTGCAAAGCAAGCAGCCATCAGTATACGATATGTTGTACAGGAACCGGGCTGTCCTTAATTTGCCGCTCCCTGAGTTTCATGACCTTGGAGGTATGGATCCTGCAAGTATCCCGCCGGGTAACCTGCCTCCATATTACAACGGTTTTACAGCGGCCATTGCTGCTGCAAATAACATCAGGGAGACTGACCTTCTGTTGATCCTTACTTACATGGGCATCACGGACATGCTTACCCATGCAGTAACGCTGGATGAACTGAGTGCAATCTACAGCTTTTCTACCTTATGCCGTAAAACAGGTTATCAGGTAAGCGACATGCTGAAAGTGTTGTATTTGTTGGATATTGGTATTGAGCTCCCTGTATCAAGTCAGACCGATATATCTACAAGGCTTGATAATCTCAGCAGCATTTTAACTGCGATAGATGCAATAAACAGTAGTAGTCTTACACTGGCAGAAATTGATTATCTCGTTGAAAACTCTGATGAACAGGGACCTTCGGCACCTGCGCCACTCAATATTCAAGCATTTTTTGAGAAACTCCGTAATGAATTGCAGAAGTTTCCTTTGTACACAGGAACTATACCCCCATTAGGTGTTGAGGAAACTACAGCTTACAACAAGCTTGTAAATCTGATCTACCAAAGTTTCAGTAAAGAGTTTAATGTACCATCGGAATGGGTAGCTACATCAATGCAGCTGCCTGAGATTACCTTCCTGATCAGTACTCTTTTTGTTACATCTACTATTCCACTTACACCTCAGGAGCCGACGGTATCTGTACATGTTTACCCCATGTACAAAATGGCCTACAAAATGGCGTTTATTACTGCTAAGTTCAGGCTCAACACACCTGAATTTCAGTATCTGTATACGCAACCTGCAACAGTTGGCTTCAATTTCGCCGCATTGCCCGTAGCAGGTTTGGAGCCACAACCTACAGTAGGTAGTCTTTTCCGTGGCTTGTTGCAGCTATCACGCTGGATCAATGTGCGTGACAGGTTATCGTTGATAGAGGATCAGTTAGTACAATTGCTGAAAGCTGCGATTAATGAAGCAGGGGATGTGAATGTAAGTATGGCAGCATGGCAAGGAATAATTAACAGAGAGCAGTGGGGTAATATGCTTATTGATCTGATAGGTGACCCATCACTGATTATCGTATCTACGCCAGCAGGACTCCTGAACGCACGTTTCCCGGATGACTTTGTTCCATCCGCACCCTCCAGCATCAGTAAATTATGGGGTATGATAGCCCTTATGGTAGGCTGTCTGCGTACCGGCTTAAAACCTGCTACCTTACAGGCCACCTTGATGCAAGGGCTCATTATGGCAGATTCTCATCAGGTTATTTTAGCTGCAAAGGGCAAGCAGACTGAAGAAGAATGGGCTGCAATAGCCAAACCCCTCAGAGACACGCTCAGAAAACAGCAAAGAGATGCCTTGGTAGGTTTTGTTGTAGCAAGACCTGACCCTGCAAATTTGATGAACGTACAAAAATGGCGCAACGAAAACGACCTGTATGCATTTCTGCTTATTGACGTGGAAATGGAATCGTGCATGAAAACTTCACGCATCAAACAGGCAATCAGCAGTGCTCAATTGTATGTTGACCGTGTTCAGCTGGGGTTGGAGTATAGGAATGGAGACGCGACAAACCGTATTACTATGCCTCCTAAAATGACTTATCAATGGGAGCAGTGGCGTTCCTGGTATCGTATTTGGGAGGCTAACCGTAAGGTATTCCTTTACCCTGAAAACTGGATCGAGCCAGAACTCAGGGACGATAAATCTATCTTTTTCCAGGAAATGGAGGATAAGCTTTTCCAAAGCGATGTGACCGATAGTCGTGCTGAAGATGCCTTGTTTGACTATTTGCGTAGGCTACAGGAAGTAGCCAAGCTCGAACCGATGGCCGTGTGTAACACCAAAGATCCTATCACGGAAAAAATCATTACGCATGTGGTCGCCCGGACCTTTGAGGAGCCTCATAAATACTTCTACCGTCGTATGGTCTATGGACAATGGACACCTTGGGAGCCATTGAATATTGAGGTAAAGGGTAATCACCTGACAATGATTGTATGGCGTAACCAATTGTACCTGTTCTGGTTGACCATGCGTGAAAAACAAGTACCCGGCAGGGCAGGAATAGTCAACTATGTAATGGCAAATAATGGGTTCAGCAAGAGTAAATGGTTCTACCATGACCTTGGAAGACCCAACTCGGATACCAGCGTCAACGAGGCTAGCCCAATGTATATCAAGCAGATTGAGATAACGGTCAACTGGAGTGAGTACAAAGATGGTCAATGGCAGGAGCAACAGATTGGTAAGGAAAAGATGACACTTGACCTAAACCCGATCATTAATGAGTATTACAAGAAGATGTTCCCTGCGGATGGGCCCTCAGGTGCTGCGGTTAGCGGATTGCCGTTTACCGGTGATGCCTTAAAATACTACAATTACCTCTCGAAAAACCGTTCATTAAATGTTGCTGAATTGGTGATGTCTAAGTTGTCTGTGCATTCCTCCACGGAAGCTGGCGACGGTAGTGTGATATTCCTTTTCATACAGATGACCAATGAGTTCAGCTCGGGTATAGGAGAATACGGAGATAATATCCACACTTTCGTATTCTCCAAAGACAGGGGCGTTCAGATATGGCAGTCATGGTTCGGAGGAAGGTATAATGCGCCTAGCCGCACCGCGTATAGGAATAATAAATTCATCAACTACTACCCGACGCAAGCTGATGGATCTTTGAACGAAGTACTTTGGGCTAATAATCTGGGACCGACGCCCGTTACTCCGTATTGTTACCCCGCAGAGGCCAATTACGGTACCCTGAACTTACCTGTAAGGTACAGCGGCTACCAGATATTGTTGAAATCTCCTAATGGACAGTATCATGTGTTCGGCTACTCAGATACAACAAAAAATATGCGTTATGTGCTACAGAAAGGCTTTTTCTACCATGATGATAAAAACACCTTTTTTGCACAGCCAGTGCAGATATCCGGTACCGGTGGAGGACTATCTCTTGCCGCAGCCGCAGAGAACGCAGCCGCATACTATTATTCTGGCATCAAATTTTCCACTTTCTATGCAGGTACTATCTCACTGACAGGAGTTTACTCCACCCAACAATTCTATTTTCAGTCGTTTTTCCACGGCAGGGTAAATGATTTTATGTGGAAACTCAATAGCGGAGGGGTGAGTGGATTCCTTGACATTAGTACCCAAGATCAGAACGATATTCTTAATTTCCCGTCCTATAGCCCGACTTCGATTGTCTACGGCTCACGGGTACCTACCAATAAAGTCGATTTTGAGTTTGATTCTGCCTATGGTGGCTACAATTGGGAACTCTTTTTCCATATGCCATTGCTGATAGCAAAGCGATTAAGTGATAACCAACAATATGAAGACGCCCGGAAATGGTATCATTACATTTTCGATCCGACTTGCACTGTTGATGCTAATGGTAGCATTTCCCATTCCAAACAAAGATTCTGGAGGTTCCGTCCGTTTTACGATGCCGCAGGTGCTGCCATATCAAGTGTAGACGACTTATTGGCGCAAATTCATTCTGGCAATGCAGCGGCTTTGGATCAGCTGTATACATGGATGGACAATCCCTTCAAACCACATGTTATTGCTCGAATGCGCATATTGGCATACATGAAAAATGTAGTGATGTGCTACATGGACAATATGATAGCTTGGGCAGATCAACTTTACAGGCAGGATACGCTTGAATCAATCAACAAGGCTACTAATCTCTACATAGTTGTTGCAAACATCCTTGGTGAAAGGCCGCAGGAAGTACCGAAGAGGTTAACTACAGGACCAAGAACATTCAGTGAGCTTGCCGCAGCCGGTCTGGATGCCTTCTCGAATGCTATGGTTGGTGTCGAAAATTACATTGATCCTAACTCTGGTCCGCTTTATGCTACAGGAACAGGTGGTGGACCAGTGAAAGGGGATACACCTCCTTTAATCAAATTATTCTACTATTGCCTTCCAAACAATCCGAAACTACTTGCTTATTGGGATATCATTGCCGGCAGGCTATTCAACATCCGTAACTGCCGCAACATAAACGGTCAGGTTCGGGAATTACCATTATTCGATGCCCCTATAGATCCGGCTTTATTGGTAAGGGCTGCGGCAGCTGGTATTGATGCCAGCAGTGTTTTAGACGACCTGAGCACCCCTCCAATGCCCTACCGTTTCTCTGTCATGTTGCAAAAAGCAAACGAGCTCTGCAATGATGTTAAAGCATTTGGCTCTGCGCTGTTATCTGCTTTAGAGAAAAAAGATGCGGAAGAACTTGCTCTGTTGCGCTCCGGACATGAAATAGCTGTTCTGGAAAGCATGAAGCGAATGAAACAGGTAGCTATAGACGAGGCTTCGGCTAACATTGAGGCCCTTGTTAAATCTAAAGACGTTGCACAGCTGCGCCTTACCTATTACAGTACAAGAGTTTATAAAAATGCAAGAGAAATAGAACACCTTGCATTATTGGATGAAGCCCAGCGGCATCAGAATGCCGCAAGCATACTGAACGCAGTGGCGTCGGTTGTTGCAATAATCCCGGAATTTAATGCTCAGGTCCCTATGTCTGTAGGCCCAAGTTTCGGGGGTAGGGAGCTTAGTGCTGTATTCAGCGCACTCAGCACTATACAGTCTATGAAAGCCAGTATTAAAAATTACCAGGCGAATAAAGCCCTAACAGAAGCTGGTTATGAACGCAGACGTGACGATTGGCAGTTCCAGGCAGAAAGTGCAGCTAAGGAGATCATTCAGATAGATAAACAGATCATAGCTGCTCAAATACGCAAAAACATGGCAGAAAGAGACTTGGCAACACAAGAGTTACAGATCACCAACGCTAAAGCCGTAGATGAGTACATGCATGAGAAATATACCAACATGGAACTCTACAGTTGGATGGTGGGACAAATATCTTCATCTTACTTCCAGGCGTACCAGTTCGCTTACGACATAGCTAAACGTGCCGAGAAAAATTTGAATTTCGAAGTTCCATGGGTATCGACACCGGGTACAGGATTTATTCGATTTGGCTACTGGGATAGTCTGAAAAAAGGATTGTTGAGCGGAGAAAAAATGCAGTATGACCTTCGGAAAATGGAAATGGCTTATTTGGAAGCCAATACCCGTGAACTTGAGTTGACTAAGCATTTTTCACTGGCGATGGAAGATCCTGCGCAGCTACTCACTTTGAGGTCTTCAGGAATGTGTCAGCTAATCTGTACACAAGATATGTTCGACCTCGACTATCCGGGCCACTATAACAGACGGGTAAAATCAGTGAGCATTACCATACCCTGTGTTGCAGGGCCATATACAACTATTGCCGCAATGCTAACGCAAAGTGCCGCAACTATCGAAGATGCTACAGGTGCAATAACAGCCGCCTATACATCGCCGTCTATTGTCTCGTTAAGCGGTGCCCAAAACGATAGCGGCATGTTTGAGTTGAACCTAAAAGATGAACGTTATCTTCCATTTGAAGGAAGTGGGGCATTATGTACATGGCACCTTAGTTTAATGGATGAGGAGATTTTACGCCAATTCGACTATAATACCATTTCCGACGTTATCATTCATGTAAAATATACGGCTGCCTACAACGACACCAAACGAACAACACGCACCGCAGAGCTCAGGGATGCAGTTATTGGAGACGGAGTAACTCCGATTGACCTGCCAAGGTACTTCAGCCTGAAGCATGAATTTGCAGACGGATGGTTTGCCTTTGGTAACGCCTACCCTACTGATGCAGATGCCCAAATGGAAATTGTGGTGGATGCAGGAATGTTCCCATTCCTGTCTAATGGTAAGGACATAACAGTGAAACAGTGGGAGATCATGCTCAAACCGTCCTCGCCACTGTCCCACACTTATAAACTGGAAGTGGATTATGCAGGATTGCCCAGCCCTATATTGTCAGGATCATTAAACACAGCGGGCAATTTTGCTGCAACAATGACGCTAACACCTGTCGCAGCAATCGCAGCTGGTGAAAGCATCACGTTCAAGCTAAGGTTAATAGATCAATCAACATTGCCCGACCCAGAACCCGTAAATATGAGTGAATTGCTTGATGATATATATATCGTTGCCACTTACAATCTGTCATTGCCATAGTCAGGTGAAATATGGTTACGATTATTTATTAGCAACAAAAATGTGAATCATGAGCAATATACCAGATCCTAAGCAAGATCAGGCCAATGCTGGTGGGGGCGACCGCCAGCAAGGCCATCCATTAGATAGATATACTGTATCTCCCAAAGGAGATGATAAAGAAGACAAAAGTCCCTACTACAAATCGGCTGCTCCGGTCATTTCCATGCCCAAGGGTGGTGGTGCACTAAAAGGTATTGATGAGAAATTCGAGGTGAATGCTGTCAACGGAACCTCTTCGCTCAGCGTACCCTTGCCACTCACGCCCGGTAGAGGTGGGTTCAACCCCTCACTAAGCCTGAGTTATAACTCAGGCTCTGGTAACAGCGAGTTCGGACTGGGCTGGTCGCTTGGTTTGCCAGCCATACAGCGGCGTACAGACAAAAAGCTACCAATGTATAACGATGCAGAGGAGAGCGATGTCTTTGTTATGGCAGGGGCCGAAGACCTTGTGCCGTTGATGTACGAAGACAGTGGTGTATGGCTGAGAGATACTTTTACCAGTGGCGACTATACCATCAAGCGGTACCGTCCCCGTATAGAAGGACTATGGGCGCGTATCGAGCACATAACAAAGAGCGGCACAACCGGTAGCTGGTGGAAAGTGACCACAAAAGAAAATGTGGTTACCTTTTATGGCCTTACACCAGAGGCGCGAGTAAGTGACCCTGCCAACAGCAGACGCATCTTTCGCTGGTTGCCACAGGTGAGTTATGACAACAAGGGCAATCTTACCGTTTACGGTTACGCTGCCGAGAACCTCATCAATGTAAAAGAAAGTCCGCATGAGCATAACCGCCTGAATGGGTATGCTCCCATTGCCAATACCTACCTCAAAAGGGTACAATACTGCAACCGTACCCATTGGCAGCCGGCTACGCCCGATACTTATGATATAAGCGCAGAGCTGCCGGATGGTTCAGACTATTTGATGGAAGCGGTGCTGGACTATGGCGATCATGATGCCGAAGCACCAACTCCAACCCCGTCGGCCTTATGGCCCCTGCGTAAAGATCCATTTTCAGACTACCATGCAGGCTTCGAGGTGCGTACCTACCGTAGATGCCAGCGAGTGCTGATGTTCCACTATTTCGATGAGCTGGATGGCGGCAACCCTGTACTGGTGCGCTCCCTCGATCTCACCTACAGGCCAGATACTACTGCTTTCCTTGAAGCCGATTTCATTACGGCTATCGGGCAAACTGGTTATATGCTGAAACCCGGTGGCGGCTACTACAGCAAGTCATTGCCACCTATCACCATGGACTACCAGCCATTGGCTTGGGATAATACCATCCATAATGTTAGCACCGGCGACAGTAAAAATGCACCACAGGGGCTTACCGGCCCCTACCAATGGATAGACCTGTTGGGAGAAGGGCTGCCTGGCATCCTTACCGAGCAGGGGCATGGCTGGTTCTACAAGCGCAACCTTGGAGACGGTCAATTTACACCTGCCCTCGCAGTAGCCCCCAAGCCTTCTTTACAAGGGCTGGGTAGTAGCCTGCAATGGCAAGACCTTGATGCCGACGGCCGCAGGCAGGTGGTGAGCATGGACGGACCAATACAAGGCTATTTTGAGCTGGATGACGACCAGCACTGGCAGGCATTCCGGGCATTCAAGCATAAGATTAATATAGACTGGAACAGTCCATATACAAGAATGCTGGATCTGGACGGTGATGGCCGTGCCGATGTACTGATTACCGAAGAGCGGGTGTGGAAATGGTACGAGAATGAAGGCAAGGAAGGATTTGTGGAAGGCGGCTATTTTTCTACAGGTTTTGACGAGGAAAAAGCACCTCGCCTGCTGCATAACGATATGGTGCAGACCATATTTCTTGCAGATATGAACGGCGATGGCCTTACCGACATTGTACGTATCAAGAACAGGGAAGTATGCTACTGGCCCAATACAGGATTTGGTCGTTTTGGAGCCAAGGTGGTGATGAGCAATGCACCACTGTTCGACAGGCCAGACATTTTTAACCCATTATACATTACGCTTGCCGATGTAAGTGGCACAGGTGCGCCAGACCTTATCTATCTGGGCAAAAATAGTTGCCGGGTATGGATCAACCAGTCCGGTAATGCGTTCAGCGAAGCGTATGATATAGCTCCCTTGCCGGGCATAGACCAGCAAAGCAAGGTGATGGTGGCCGACTTTCTGGGCAATGGCACGGCCTGTATTGTCTGGAGTTCTCCATTGCCACACTACGCCAATGCGCCAATGCGCTACATAGACCTCATGGGCGGTAAAAAACCGTTCCTGATGACTACCTACCGCAATGGTATGGGCAAGAGCATTACGGTACAGTACAAACAGTCTACCAAATACTATCTGGAAGACAGACTGGCCGGAAAGGAATGGGCTACAAAATTACCATTCCCGGTGCAGTGCGTAGAAAAGATAACCACGGCCGATGCGGTAAGCGAAACACAATACACCCAATTGTACAGCTATCACCATGGCTATTATGACCATGAAGAACGTGAATTCCGTGGTTTTGGCCGGGTGGAAACAATAGATACTGATACCGCAGTTATTGACGAAGCTACCTCGCTCGATCAGTACCCTGTACTCACCAAAACATGGTACCATACAGGCGCATGGATGCGCGATAAAACACTCCACGAGGCATTTGAAGCCGAGTATTACCCAACTACATGGGCAGAGCTACCCAAGGCACCATGGCTGGCAGACCCGCTAAACCCTCAGGAACAGCGCGAAGCCTATCGGGCACTGAAGGGACAACCCATAAGGCAAGAGGTGTACGGCTTGGATGGTTCGCCATTGGCAGGGGTGCCCTATTCGGTAACCACCAATGCCTATGCCGTAAAAAAAATACAACCACTATCAGACAACAGATATGCCAGTTTTATAAGTTACCAGCGCGAAAGCCTATCGTGGAGTGCCGAGCGGAATGTGGCAGACCCAAGAGTGGTACACAACCTTACGCTGGCAGTAGATGAGCTGGGCAATGTGCTACAGGCCGCTACTGTAGCCTACCCGCGTGTGGCCGCAGAGATTCCTGTAGATACCCCCGCCATAGTGGCCAATGTGCAGCAACGCATGCTTATAACCTGCCAGCGCAATGCCCTGAGCAATGATGTGCTGAGTGATGGGTACCACATGAGGGTACCCTATGAGGCGCGCAGTTACGAGGTAACGGGCATTGCCCCGGCTGCCGATTTGTGGACATGCACAGAGTTGCTGGCAGCCATAACAGGAGCTACCGAGATTGACTATACGGCAACACCCGCCTCAGGTGCCGAGATACGCATGCTTTCTCATAGCCGTACCCTGTTCCAGAGCAATGACTGCACCACTGTGCTGCCCTTGGGTACTATAGAAGCCATGGCTATACCCTACAATGGTTATACACTGGCCTTTACCGCCGATGTGCTTTCGCAACCCGACTATTACGATGGCCGTGTTACCGAGGCTATGCTCAGTGAGGGTGGTTACCTGCGGGAGGATAGCATTACAGCGTTTACCAGTACAGATAATACCCGCTGGTGGCTACCCGGCGGCACTGCCAGCATAGATACAGCACACTTTTACACCGCTACTACCTTCTACGACCCATTTGGCAATGCCACCTCCATTACCTATTGGGATGATGCAGGTACTAATTATTACTTGCTGCCGCAGTCTACCACCGATGCCGTGGGCAATATTACCACGGTGAACAAGTATAACTGGTACAACCTGCAGCCTACCCGCATTACCGATATTAATGATAATGAGGGGCATATAGTATACGATGCATTGGGCATGGCTGTAGCCGCTGCCATGATGGAAAAAGACGGTTCGGTAACCGGCGATACCATAGCAGGCATAGACCCCAATACCGCTGCCGATATAGCAGCACAGGCCGCCTTTTTTTCTGCCCCCGAAGCTAATGCACACACACTACTTTTGGGGGCCTCATGGCGCTGTGTATACGATCTTTCTGCCACACCTGTGGCAGTGGGTATGATAGCCCGCGAGCTGCACAACAGCGAAAACCCTGCCAGCCCCGTACTCATACGCCTTACCTATACCGATGGGCTTGGCCGCATAGCAATGGCCAAAGCGCAGGCCGCCCCCGAGGAGGGCGATACCACCCTGCGCTGGATAGGCAATGGCAAAGTTATATACAACAACAAGGGGGCTGCTGTAATGCAATACGAGCCCTACTTTACCGATACCCCACTTTTCGACTATGCAGAATATGCCGCCATGCATGGTGTTACCCCCCGCCTTCACTACGATGCCCTGGGCCGTGCAATTCGCACCAATATGCCCGATGGCACATTTACCAAGACCGAATGGGATGGATGGCTGCAAAAAGACTATGATGCCAACGATACTGTAGACGACAGCGCATGGTATGCTGCTGCCATTATAGGCACCACCGAGCAACAAGATGCTGCTTCAAAGGCACATAAGCACTATAATACGCCTCTCACCGTACACCTCGATACCCTTGGCCGGGCATTTTATACCATACAGCACAACCGCATACCCAATCCTGCCGACCCACCCAACTGGATGGATGCTTTCTACGCAAGTTATGCAGAGTTGGATATAGATGGTAACAATCTTGCAATACATAATGCTCGGGGGCTAACACCGCTTGTTGGCACATATAACATACTGGGTAATATAGTAAAAAGCACCAGTACTGATAGTGGCAGTAATTGTATTTTGGTTGATATTGAAGGAGACCCGGTTTACGTATGGGATGCAGATGGTCGTGTATTCCACTATGTATATGATTCACTGAGAAGGTTGACATCCAAAGATGTGACTCCAATTGGGGGCATTGCAAAAGTGTTGGAAAGAGCAGAATATGGAGAAGGTTTACCAGACGACAAGCTGCACAACTTAAGGGGCGAGGTTTACAAGGCTTACGATGGTGCAGGCGTTGAGTATATGCCCGACTATGACATAAATTCGAATCCGGTAAGAGTACTCAGAGAATATGTAACCGACTATTCCCAACACCCCAACTGGACAACTCCGGGTTCTGTAAGTATGGAATCCGATACATACAGCATTGAGACTGTGTATGATGCATTAGAAAGACCAGTTTATGTTACCAGACAAGATGGATCAATAACAAGCTATGTCTATAACAGGTCGGGGCTATTGTTTAGCGTTAGTGTTGACGGGATACATGGCTTAGATACCGACATCATAAATGAACTTTACTATAATGCCAAGGAGCAGCGCACGAAAGTGAAGTACGAGAACGGCAGTACTACTACTTATGAATATGATATAGAAACGTTCAACCTTATCAGGTTAAGGACCACTCGCGCCAGCGATAGCAAAGTGCTGCAAGACCTGCTCTATTGGTACGACCCGGTAGACAATATCACGCTTCAGAAAGATGACGCTCAGGAAGATGTATATTTCAATGGCACTGTAGCAAGCCCCGAAAATAATTATACCTACGATGCCATCTACCGTCTTATCATCGCCAAAGGCCGCGAGCATGCCGGCAACAATGCGGCACCTACATATAGCGATAGTGCCCGTACAGAAATAAATCCAGTACCGGTCTCTTCCTCAGATACTGCTGCTATGCGTCGATATGCGCAGTACTATGCTTATGACGAAGTTGGTAATATGCTACAAATGAAGCATACCACTACAGGCGGCACCGGTAACTGGACCCGCAACTTTACTGTAGATAGTAGTACCAACAGACTTGTTGACACCAGTATAGGTAGCAGCAACCCTACTCTTGAGAGCTATACATACGATTTGCGAGGCAATATTATCAGTGGCTTCAACCACCTTACCTCCCTCACTTACAATGAGGTTAATAATTTAGAGGTGGTAATTGATGCCAGTGGTCTCATTATTACCTACTATCAGTATGCTGCCGGCCAACGTGTAAGAAAGGTGACAATAGACAACAATACCAACCTAAAGCATGTTCGTAAGTATCTTGGTACATGGGAAATATATCAAAAGGTCGATTTAGGCACCAATACTATATTGCTGGAACGTGAGAGCTATCATATAAATGATGACAATGGCCGCATAGCACTGATAGACACGCCAACCATATTGCCATCAGGTAGCACAGAGGAGCAGCTTCTACGGTACCAGTTAGGAAATTTTCTTGGTTCTGCTGCTCTGGAGTTGGATGAAAGTGCATCAGTTATTTCATACGAAGAATACTATGCATTTGGAAGCACATCATTTCAATGTGGCCGTAGTGGCGCAGAGGTTTCGTTAAAACGCTATCGTTTTGCTGGTAAAGAGCGCGACAAGGAAACCGGGCTATACTACATAGGAGCCAGATACTATGCGCCTTGGCTGGCAAGGTGGGTAGCTGTAGACCCTTTAGAACAAGAGTTAAGCCCAGAGTCACCCTATACCTATGTCGAGAATAATCCTGTAATAATGGAAGATGATACAGGAATGAAAGCATGGCCAAAAGGGTGGAAACGGTTCAACAGAGGTCGTTATAAATTTCTAAAAACAAATTATGGGCAAGTATTCATATGGGGACGATATGATATTTATTTCAATAACAAACGCACGGCATGGTCATATGGCTGGGGAGCATATAATGGTCCAATACCTAAAGCAAAAAAGCCAGCAAGAAAAGCAAAAATAGCTGATAGTACCACCAGAAAAAAAAGTAAAGAGAATTCCAGTACAAGACCTACACATTCAGAAACAGGTAACGGTAATAATACTGGTCAAAGTGATGCTACAAAATCCGATGATGATGATAGCGGAGGTGATGGTGGACCTCTGCCAGACGGTTTCTACGCAGCTCAAGGGGGAACAAGAACGGCACATGGAAAGCCTGCTCCAAAGCCTTGGTGGAAGGAATTGTGGGATGATATTGTAGATTGGTGGAACGACGATTCCGATGTGGGGGTAGGATCTAATACCAAGCAAGCCGCTGGTACTGCTGTGTTAGTTGCTGCCAGCGATGGCCCACTACCTGCGGGAAAAGCCATTGCTGCTGGCATATTAGTAGCCGGGTTAGCAGCAGATCAACTAACCAAAACACATGTGACATACATAATGTATGGTCAAGGTATATTAGAAGGAATGGTGTATGTCGGAAGAACCAGTGGCCACGGTACGCCTGAGCAGTTGGCTGCATGGCGGTATTCCGGAAAACCTAGATTTGGATTTAGTAAACCTGAAATAGATAGGATAGCTTATGGTCCGCTTGGATATATGGCGATAAGAGGTAGAGAACAACAATTAATTGATTATTTTGGTGGTGTCGGCAGTCCGAAAGTTGCAAATAAAATTCGAGGTGTTTCTCGGTTTAACTTAATGGGCCATGATTATCATAAAGCTTCTAACAGGGAGTTTCATGAAGAAATTCATACATTTACGGGATATATTCCAACATATTAAACATGAAAGAAAAAAAAAATTACTTGCCTGAAATAGAAAAACTAAAAAATTGGGCTTTAGACGTATGGGGTTTTATCGGTGCGAAAGCACCAGAATTAAAGCAAGTCCAAGAAATGGCGATAGGATCAATTCAAAGGTTTCCTATTGCGAACAATAGACAAATATTGCTTGGATTTAGGGAGAGCACAAGAGATTTAAGGAGTATTGCGAAAGAAGCCTTAAAACCAGCGGATTTTAATGAGTTGAATCTATTCTTATTGGGGAAATATGGTTTGACAATTGAAAAGGATAACAGTCGTACTATTATTTTGATAATTGGTCGTGGGAAAATTAATAGTGAATTCGAAGCCAGATTCGTGAAGGATTATCTTGATGACACGAACAATATTAATGAAGGTACAGATACTTATGTTTTGCTGAACAAAATGCTGGCAGCATATGAAGATTTGTTGTAGAACGTAGGCGTATTATATTGGCTCGAGAGTTAGCGTAGCGCTCTCGGGCCTAATAAATCAGCCACTAAGAAACTGGCCGTAAAATTTGTGTACCTTAAGTGGCACATATCTTTTCGAATTGTGCCCTGTTTGTCGTAGAATGCGATAATTTTAATGGAATGTTTGGCGGAGACAAAATCTCCACCAAATATTCCATTATATAATACAGCCAACTGCCCCCCTTATCCTCAATGTCAATTAGTCTGCATCGCCTGTACTTAATATAGAAGCCTTCTCCATGCTTCCATAACCTGCAATGCATTAGGGAGAGTGGTAACAGCTATAGCCCCCTGCTTGCCGTACAGTTACCTATACTTTTGCTGTATAGTTTAACGTAAAATAAACAATTCACACACTGCGGTCTCGGCATGGTTTCGTACTTTAGAGTGTACCCATATTTCAAATACTACCTCATTATTATGAACCGATCTAAAACACCTATTCGCATTGCGATAGCCGACAGTCATGTAATGTTTCGTCAGGCTATTACTGAAACAATTGAACATACCAAAGACATTGAAGTGGTTTTACAGGCCAATGATGGCAAAGACCTTTCTGAAAAACTGGAACATGCCAAAATACTTCCGGATGTATGCATTATAGATGTGAGTATGCCCAAAGAAAATGGTTGGCGAGTGTTGCAACAATTGAGTAATAAATGGCAATTTATTCGCTTCATCATTGTTACATCGCTGCAAGGTGCATCTGTAGCAAAGACAGTATTTAAGTACGGTGGGCAGGGATACGTTTGTAAAAACAGCAGCATACAGGAATTGCAATTGGCCATCCAAAAGGTATACAAAAATGAAGTGTATATACCCAATAATGTACATGGCCATAGCTGCATCAGCACCCTTAGTAATAATAAAACCATTCTTAATAATCAGGAAATGCAATTTCTGGAGTATTGCTGTGAGGAATACACATACAAAGAAATTGGTGAAAAAATGTTCTTGAGTCAACGAACAGTAGAAGCATACCGCGATACCCTTCTGAGCAAGCTAAACATCCGCTCGCGTACCGGGCTTGTTGTATATGCAATCAGAAACGGAATTGTGCCTTTACAAGATTAGTTTGGTTGTGTATACAATTCATTGACGCTGAGCTATAGAAACACCTGACTGCTACACATATATTATATTTTAATTAAAAGAAGCATTCAAAAAGAATGCTCCTGACTGTTTACTATTTTTTCAAGCTTTTTTAGTTTATTGGGCAAAGGGGTTTTATCATTTTTCTCCCATTGGCAGATGCTGATTTCGTCAAGTCCAGATAAGGCTGCGAGGCATTTCTGAGACAGTCCATGTTGTATGCGATACATTTTTATCCTCCCACCCAACGTACTGGTATCGGCAGTGAATGGGTTGTAACCCAGGAACTCAATGATTTTAGGACAGACAGAGATTCGAGGCTGCATCCTACCGAGTATCCAATTGATGATGCTCTCGGGTTGTACACCAATACGTCTGGCCATTTCATTTTGACTTATCTTTAGCTTTAGTTGACGATTATGCAGATGATCGCCTATAGTTTGCGGATTTTCAATCATTTTCGATGGTAGCTTTGCCGATGTATCAACTCCGAAAAAAGCCAACGCAGGTATGCCCCTGCGGCTACTTCAACCATCCCGAAAAAGAATGCAGCTGCAGCCCGGTAATGGTGCAGCGATACCTGAACAAGATAAGCGGACCATTGCTGGACCTTATAGACCTGCATGTAGAGGTGACACCTGTACCGTTCAGCGAGCTGTCATCGGCCCGTATGAGCGAAAACAGCACCGATGTGCGCGACAGGGTAATACGGGCCCGCGAGATACAAACCAAACGTTTTGAAGGCCATGCGGGGGTGTATGCCAATGCACAAATGGGCAGCAAGCTGCTGAAAGATATTTGCGTCATCAATACCATTGGGCAAACCCTGCTGAAAACCGCCATGGACCGCCTGAACCTGAGTGCCCGCGCCTACGACCGCATACTAAAAGTGAGCCGCACTATTGCCGACCTCGCTGCCAGCGAAGACATAAAACCCGAACACCTTGCCGAAGCCATACAATACCGGAGTTTGGATAGAGAAGGATGGGGCGGGTAATGTGTGTGGTTGGCAAGCGTCTTGCTTGCTAATAGTGAGACCAAACGGGAATTGGACCAGGTGGTATTCAGGTGGTTCTATGCAGAGTGGTTGAATGTCGCCAATCTGAAGATTGGCCGCCTCTTTGACGTAGTGTGGACACTACGCCAATCATAGGGGTAATTCTTTGAATACTGGTTTGGTATACGGCCAAGTGACTATGTATAGTTCCAAAGGGAGTATATACATGGCGGGTGATGAATATAATTTCGATATAAAGCCTTGGCTACCCCCAAAAAATATTTTTAGAAATATTGAAACTGCTATTGGAATCTGGGTACATGGTGAAGGAAAACCCTTTTACATTAACATGGACAAATTTGATAGCACAAAAAACTCATACGAAAGAGTACCTTTGTTATTAGAATACCAACCTATGCCACCCAGATAGTTCTAAAATTATAAATACAAAAATTGACATGCATCGTTTTTATGTCGTTTCATTTTCTATAGCTTTCTTCATAATGTTGTGCGGTTGTTTTCAAGACAGTCATGAACATATAAGCGGAGGGTGTATGTACGTTTCAGAATCTTATCAACTGAGAATGATTATGTGTCCAGGAAAACACATACCGCCAAATATATGTGATTACGATTATGATGATGATTATATTATTGCTATGCAACTCCCAGATACGGTGACATTTGAGTTTAAAAAAAACACAAAGCTATCAGATGTTCGTTACTGGATACGATTCAATGCAAAAGGCGCACTATATGGTCCCTTAACAAAGAAGGAATTTGACTCTGTGCGAAAAGCTTTGAATGTACCGAAAAAATTAGAGTTAGACGAAAAATCAATTCACGTGTACAATTAAGACATGTCTCGTCCCAAAAAAAGTTTACAGTTTCATCAAAACTGGTTGCAAGTCATTTCGACTTGCAACCCCTGCTGGGCGTAGTCTCCGACTACGTCCCTCTGGCTGTCAATCTTCAGATTGACGAAGCAAATCTCGGATAGCAAGCGTGAGGATTGCATAGAATGAGACCAAGTGGGAAACTTGGACAGATGAGGTATACGGACCCTTGAACTAATTGGGAACTGGCGAGCGATTTGAAATTCGTGACCGCTCACGACAAGCTCAAGATGCCCGTCTTCGTGATATCCATGATCCACGGCTAAATTATCATGTGTAAAAGACCTAATTATGAAAAAAGAAACCTTACACGACAAAGCGATAAAGGAAATAAATGATTGTTTAGTATTTCCTATTCAAGAATTTATTAGCAAAATGAATATTGTTGACGATGTCAAATTGACTACATATAAAAACGAGGATAATAACATTTATATCGAGGAAAATAGCCGCTATCTAAGATCATATCAAATCATCCTTCAGTTTTTTTTTATTAAAAACCTTGGTAAAGGCAAAGGTGAGGGCTTCGACGTGATATTTGATATATTTTCTGAAAACACTACATATATAACTGCTGAAATATATAGAGGTGTAAGTGGAGATGATTTAGATTATAGTCGAATATTTTCCTCTCCCAATATTGCTGTATCTCAAACTGATCAAACTGAATTAATCATTTTATTGGATGGATATTGTGAATTCTGCAAACTATTGATCAAGGAATATGTTTTGGAATTCTACTATCTAAATTTGAAAAACTAAAGGGCGCAAGTAATTTTGACTTGTACAGGGGGCTTGGGGTATGTGGAATTTGTCACCTTACACTGGACAATAGAAAAACTTATGAAAAAAGACTATAGCAATAAGATAACTTTATTGCAGAGAAAGT
>JAGKWS010000066.1 GCA_021151685.1 Chitinophagaceae bacterium | reverse complement strand
ATCCACCGGGTATCCAATACCTGGTTTACATACTTTTTTGCATTGGCCGGAATATGGGGATGGAATAATACAATACCTTCGCCAGTCTTCATGAGAGGTAGCTCTCCGCTGCTGGATGGTTGTCTGTTCATATATTAAATTGATAGTATTTACATTATAAGTGTGGCAAAAGTATGATTTTTGCCCTTAGAAAAAATTGAACCTGTATGCATACCGGAACTTTAGAGAGATTTAACGAAGACGAGCCTCTTTTTAGTATTCTCATACCATCGTGGAACAATCTGGAGATTCTTAAAATCACTGTTGGCAGTATTCTAAAGAACTCGGTCTACAAACATCAAATTGTCATCCATGTCAATCAGGGTACCGATGGTACGCTGGAATGGGTGAAGGCACAAGGTATCTTACATACCCATTCCGAAGCTAATGCAGGTGTTTGTTACGGATTCAATTTGCCGTCTTCACTGGCCACGTGTTCCTATATAGTACTATCAGACGATGACAATTACTTTTGTCCCGGTTGGGACAAGTATTTGTACGATGAGGTGAAACAACAACAGGGCATCCGTTGGTGCATTTCGGGTACGCTTATAGAGCGCGAGGTGACAAAAAATGCTTGTGTAATAGCCCCATACAATTTTGGGTCTACCCACCTCGATTTTGAAGAACAGCGGCTGCTGGCCGAGTTCGATAAAATACCCTTCCCCGATTGGCAGGGATCAAACTGGTACCCCATGGTGCTGCCTCGCCAGCTATGGTGCGCTGTGGGCGGCCTTAGTGTAGAGTTCAGCCCCGGCATGTATTCCGACCCCGATTTTATGATGAAGCTCTGGCACTTTGGCGTACGCACCTTCAAGGGGGTATCTAAGGCCCGTGCCTACCACTTTATGTCCAAAACCACCAGTAGGGTAAAGCGCAACAATGGTGCCCGCACCTTCCTGTTCAAATGGGGCCTTTCCAGCTCTATGTTCCTCAGGTATCAGTTACAGATAGGGCATAGCAACGGCACCGGCGACAATATTCCTGCTGCCGGCAAGCTGAAAGACTACTTCAAACGTATATGGAACGCCATTCGTAAGCCCGGCATGTAACTACTATACAGTAGGTACACGCCTTATGTCGGCACCCAAGGCATTCAACCGCTCGTCTATGCGCTCGTAGCCACGGTCTATCTGGTGTATGTTCTGTATGGTGCTCTTGCCATTGGCCGACAGGGCGGCTATGAGCAGGGCCACACCCGCACGTATATCGGGCGATACCATGTTGACACCCCGCAGCGATACCTGTTTGTCCAGTCCTATTACCACGGCGCGGTGTGGGTCGCACAGTACTATCTGCGCACCCATCTCTATCAGTCGGTCTACAAAGAACAACCGGCTTTCAAACATTTTCTGATGTATCAGTACAGTGCCCTTGGCCTGTGTGGCAGTAACCAGTACTATACTCAGCAGGTCGGGCGTAAAGCCCGGCCACGGATGGTCGTACACAGTAAGTATAGAGCCATCTATAAACTTCTGAATGCGGTACTGCTCTTGTGCCGGTATGTGTATGTTATCGCCCTGTATCTGCAAGTCTATGCCCAACCTGCGGAATACATCGGGTATCAAACCCAGTTGGGCTACATCGGCATTTTGTATGGTTATTTCGCTGCCGGTCATGGCGGCAAGGCCTATGAACGAGCCTACCTCTATCATATCGGCCAGCAGGCGGTGGTTGGTGCCGCCCAGTTTGGCTACGCCCTCTATGGTCAGCAAGTTCGAGCTGATGCCCTGTATCCTTGCGCCCATGCGGTTCAGCATATGGCATAGCTGCTGCACATAGGGCTCGCAGGCGGCATTGTATATGGTGGTGGTGCCCTCGGCCATTACCGCGGCCATCAGCATGTTGGCAGTGCCGGTTACAGAGGGTTCTTCCAGTAGCAGGTGTGTGCCACGTAGGGTCTCTCCCTGTAACGAGAACATCTGATTTTCGTTGTCGTAGGCAAACTGAACGCCCAGCTTTTCGAACCCCAGTATATGGGTGTCCAGCCTGCGGCGGCCTATTTTGTCGCCTCCCGGCTGTGGTATGTAGGCCCTGCGGAATCTTGCCAACATAGGCCCGGCCAGCATAACGGTACCACGCAGCTTGCCCGATTTTTTGCGAAAGGTATGCGTAGCAAAATAGTCGGGATCTATAGTGTCGGCCTGTACCACTACAGTATTGGGGGCGGGTTGGGTTATTTTCACACCCATATCGGCCATTACTTCCAGCAGCGCATTTACGTCGGCTATGTCCGGCACATTGGTAAATGTTACCGCTTCATCGGTCAGAAGGGCAGCACACAACACCTGCAAAGCCTCGTTTTTGGCTCCCTGTGGGGTAATGACACCCTGTAGGCGTCTGCCTCCCCTTATCTCGAACATACTCATGGCTGCAAGATACAAAATTGCCCGCCTGCGGTGTGTGTAGGTTGCACAACCTTGTTATTTAACAGGTTATTCCGGTTTTATGTTTACACAATCCTAATACCACAATCCGGCATTACCTGCTTCTTATTATTGTTGTACTTTTATGCTTTAATTTACTGACACAGACGGCTTACTACCCGTATTCATGTAGCAATGCTATAAATAGCAGCGACGCAAGGGGGGAATGTCTGTATAAATCAAGGGCGATTATGAAATGGATCAAAACAACACTTCTTGTGCTGCTGCCTGCCATGGCTATGGCACAGGTAGCCGTAAAAGAAGGCGAAGCCAAAATGGGCAAGAAAAAAATGTGGACATTCAGTGCTACCTATCGCTACGACAAGGGTATTACCAAAACTGTGATGCAGCGCAATATAGAGAATGCAGGTCTCAGGAAGGGTAAAACCAAAAAAGGTGTCACCAGTTATAAAGGTGTTACATGGGCGGCCATCAGCCCCACACAGGGCGACTACTACTACCGCATCAAGAGCAAAAAAGGCAAAACAACGGTATTCATGACGGCATCGCGTGGGTACGATAATTATATAAAAACCAGTTCCGATTCCGTTGCTGCTGTTCGTGTATCGGGCTACCTGCAAGCATTAGATGGGCAGATAGCACAGGAACTGGCCATAATGCAGAAAGAACAGGAAATGAAAGACCTGGCCAAAAAGAACGAAGCCCTGAACAAGCAACTGAACGATGGCAAAACACAGGAAGCCAAAAAGGAGCAGGAACTGAACAAAATGAAGAAAGCACAAACCGCACCACTGCCGGTAGAATAATAGTACACGCTATAATATTTCGTAGTATATGAGTACGCGCATTGTCACGCTATTTGGCGAAGAGATAGTACCGGAGGTACCCAAACCTGTTGCAAAGCCACGGGCAAAAAAGAAGGGTAGGGCAGATGGCGACGAAGACAACGCTGATGCAGAGGACGAAGCCGACAACGACAGTGCTGCCGGAGAGACCGAAGACAGTGCAGTATCTGTAGACGCAACACCCGATACCGGTGCCTTGCACGACTTTGCTATGGTAGCTGCCATAACGGCCGATGTGCCGCCTGTGGCCATGGTAGACCCTACAGACGATACCACATTTGCTGCCATTGACAATATTGTTGTGGCCGGTGCCCCGTATGTTTACGACGATATGGTGCAGGAGTATGCCTCGGTTGCTGCTATGGCATCAATAGAGTTGCTGGTTTCTGCCCCCGATGTGGAGGAAGACATTCCGGTGGCCACCTACGAAGACAATACCCCGGTTGCTACCGATGAGGTGACCGATAGCGAGCCGCCAGCCGATGCGCTTGCGGTAGATGATACAGGTATTACTGTGCATACCAACCCACGCCATTCTTTTGTGGCGGTAGCGCAGGGGCACAACCCATCGCATACGGGGGCTCCGTTGATAACCACTGCAGATCGCCGTTCTTTGCTTGCGGGCATAAGAGGAAACAATGGCCCTAAAGAGGTGCCGCTACCAGAAGTAGCTGCTGTAGCATGGATGATGGAGGAGATAAATACAGACGCACAGGCACCCGAAATGCCGGAAGCTGAAGCGGCACCAATTGCTACAACAAAAAAAGCGACACCCCGCAAACGTGTTTTGGCAGAGGAAAACGCACAGGATGGCGATACCCCCAATGTAATACCTGCCGACTGGAAGGGCGATAAAAACTACTACACCATTGGCGAGGTGGCCACGCTGTTTGGGGTAAAAACATCGCACATACGTTTCTGGACCAACGAGTTTGCTCTAAAGGTGCGTACTACCCGCAAGGGCGACCGTTTGTACACGCCCGATCAGGTGCGCGAGTTGCGGGCAATATACCATCTGGTAAAGGAGCGTGGTTTTACGCTGGCAGGTGCCAGGGCAAAATTGAAAGCACCTAAAAGTATGGAAGTAACTACGGTAGACCTCAAAACATCGCTCACCGCCCTGCGTAATAAACTACAGATACTGCGCGACCGACTGTAACCAATATGAAGCAGCTCTTATTGTACATACTGATACTGGCAAGCACCAGTGCTACGGCACAGGTGCCGCCGGTACGGGTAAAACCACAACCCATGATGCCCAAAGACACTCTGCAACAGGTAATAACTACCCGCAAAAGCGACTACGCTACACTGAAAGATGAAAAAAACGGACAGGTGGTGTACAAGGGTATCTTCTCGTGGCGCGATATGGAGCAGGAGCCAACCTTCTCGTGGATGCCCACCGGTATGGATAACTTTCAGCCGGCACCCGAGGCTGCTGCCTACATCGGGCAAACCATAGGTAATTTCAAGTTATTGGTATTTATGGGTACATGGTGCGAAGATTCGCAGCATTTGCTGCCCCACCTCTTCAAAACGCTGGAAGTAGCTAACCGTAGCTGGGACAACCTGATGATGATAGGTATGGACCGCACCAAAACCACCCAAACCACCGAGGCTCAGGAGCTGGCCAAACAATACAATGTAACCCTTTTACCTACCATCATTCTCCTTAAGGCCGACGGTACCGAAGCTGGCCGTATGGTAGAGACTGCCCCCAAAAGCATAGAGTGGGCACTTACTGATATGATAAGTGGAAGGAAGTAGCTACAGTAGTTTCCGTAATCCTCCCCCACAAGCACCAATACACTACCGTTTCACAAATGCTATCAAAGCCAGTAGTTCCTGCACCTTGTCGGGCGATACTGGTACCTGATGTTTTCCTTTCAATAGCAGATAGCCCCCGTCCGATTTGATGTAGTCTGTCATGTATCGGGTGTTAATGATGTAGGACTTATGGCACCTGAAAAAAACGGCAGTGCCTTGCAGCGTGTCTTCAATATTCTTCAGTGTGCGGCTGATGGTAAGTTTGTTGCCGTCGTCAAACAAGATGTCGGTATAGGTATTGTCGGCCTTAAAGTATACTATGTCTGTCAGTTTCAAGAAACGTATAGTGTGGGCATCGGGCACCGCTATTTTTTCCAGTGTACTCTCTTTCATGTTTTCTTTTAGCAGGCTCAGCGTGTTGTTTCTGTCTTTCAGGTTGCGTTTACGCAGGCGTTCTACTGCCTGCTCCAGGTCGTTGGGTTCCACAGGTTTCAGCAGGTAGTCTACTGCCGACATCTTGAAGGCTCTGATGGCGTAGTTGTTATAGGCAGTTACAAAAATGATAGAGAACGTTATTTCCTGTTCGTCAAAAAAATCCAGCAACTCCAAACCACTGTGCCCCGGCATCTCTATATCCAGAAACACAACGTCGGGCTTCATTTTTCTTATGGCTTTTACACCGGTCGGCAGGTCGGCACAGTCGGCTACCACCTCTACATCGGGGCAAAATTCGGCAAGCATCTTTCCCAGCAATGTTCTTGCCCGTGCTTCGTCGTCTACTATTATAGCTTTCATCTTGTTTGTTATCCTATTGGTATGGTTATTATTACGGTAGTGCCGGTTGCGTGTCCGTCAATATTTTTATCTATGTATACTATACCTATATTCCTTCTGCCCTCCCGGTTCAGCAGGTCTATACGTTTGCTGTTGGCCCCGGTGCTAAAGGATTGATGTTTTTCTTTGCGTTGTTGTTGCAGCTCTGTTGCCCGCTCTCGGCCTATGCCATTGTCGTCTATGGTTATAGTCAGTGCCCCGTCCTGGCGGGCAAACGATATAGCCAGTGTTTTGTTGCCCGCTTTGTGTAGCAACCCATGTTTTATGGCATTTTCTACATAGGGCTGCACAATCATTGGGGGTATCTTCAGCATTTCAGTATCTACGTTGCCTTCAATGGTCAGCGTATAGTTAAATTCGGTACCAAATCGTATTTTCTCCAGTTCCAGATACAGGCGCAGGGCCTCTGTCTCTTCCTCCAGCGTCACCGATTCTTTGTCCGACATTTCCAAAATCATGCGTGTCAGCTTCGACATTTTTACCAGATAGGTAGATGCGTTTCGTTTGTCGTCCGAGAATATGAACGATTGAATGGTGTTGAGTGCGTTATAAAAAAAATGGGGGTTCATTTGTGCCCGTATGGCGGTGAGTGTAGAGTGCCGCAGGTGGTTCTCCAATTCCATTTTTTCAATGATGAGGGCATTCTTTCTTCTCAGCTGATTGGTGCGCCAACGATAGTACAGCAAGCCTATTATGCCGCTTGCCCCAAAGTTCATAGCCCAAAACCACCCTTGTTGCCAAAAGGGTTGTCTTATAACAAAACGCACCGGAGCTTGTTCATATATCTTTTTATCGGTACTTACCAACCTGAAGCCTATAGAATATTTGCCCGGTGCTATAGATGCCAGTTTCAGCCGGCGGGTATTTCGTTCAGCCTGTTGCCATTCGCCATCGTTTATGCGGTATTGCAGTACAAACTTATTTATCTGCCCATAAGACAATATAGAGTACCGCAACTCTACATCTTTCTGGCCATACTTCAGCCCCGATATGTTGGCCGCATCCACTTCATGTCCGTTTACCTGTATGCTGTTTATACAAAAGCCCGGTACAGTTGCGGGTGCCGTTTCCAGTTCATCGGCAAACAATACCCCACGGTCGGTAGCTATCATCAGTCGTTTGCCATCGTCTTCCAGATCGTTTATTTCATCGGGGCGTACGCCACTACGTATATATACAAACCTAAACTCGCCCGATTGTGGTTGCAGTCGCCTGATGCCGGCAGTGGTAATGAGGTACAGATGTTTTTCTGTACGTCGCATGCCCAGCAGTTCTTCGTCTTTTTCAGTTACCCGCAACTGTTTTGGTGGCGTATGGCTGGTACTGGCAAGCAGCATGCCTTGTTGTGTCAGTATATATAGTCTGGGGTAGTAAAAAGCCAGTTTGCGGGCATATATGCTGGCACCCTGCCACCGTATTTCTGTAGTATTATTGGTGTCTATTCGCTTGGTGCCCATGCTACCACCAAGGTATAGCACACTGCCAATGGCATCGTATGCCATTGTACGGCCTCTGCCTCCGGTAGATGGGAAGTAGGAATATTGTAAAGACGATGATTGTATGTGAGCTGTGTACTGTTTGTCCCAGTGGCTGGTGCCATGTTCGTTAAGCCGAATAAGGCCCGATGCCCCCGAACCTGCAAATGCACAATACTTTTTATCCAGCAATACCAAATCTTTTACTGCCAATACCTCTTTGTGTTGTATGGCAAGTTTTTTGTCTGTTATAAATAGTTGGCGGCTGGCTACAATGTATTTTTCTCCACTACTGTCTGCTGCCAAATTATATATTTCATGTTGCGGTGCAGTACCAAATACCTGTCTGAAGTTGTCTAACCCTGCTATACGCTCATGTACCGTAGCTTGTTTGGTATACACCAGCATCGTGTTGCCGGTACGGGCAAAGCCACATGGTTTTATACCATGTACAGACCAAATTTTAGTTTCCAGCTCGGGCACTACTATTATTCCTTCATTCAGTGTGCCCAGCCAGTAGTTGCCTTCTTTGTCTTGCATCATGCAAGACAGGTTTTTGTCTGGCAGGTAGGGTTGCCCGCCATTCAGCGCAGCCCATTGCCGGTTGTAGCCCCACAATCCGTTGGCGGTCATCAGCCAAAGGATGCCCTTGTTGTAATGGGCTCGTTGTATGTAGCCTATTTTTTCTTTCAGAAATATTTCTTCTAAATAGCCCTTGTCAAATCTTGCAAATCTGTTTTTTTCTTGCGTAGTTCGTATCAGCATTACGCCATAGGCCGACAAAACCGGTTCGCCAATGAATGGCACATAGGTGCCCTGTGTATTGCCTTTTGGGTCTATCTTCCACACTGTGTCTACAGAACCACAGAATAGCTGATTTTTGTAGCATAGTTCGCCACTTGCCGATATGTTGTCGAATGGTATAGACCGTACCACATTTAGTGTCTTCAGGTCATAGAACGTCAGTGAGTCCACTTGTTTTACCACCAGCAAATCGTCCAGCAGACCATAACCGGCATTCGATATAGGGTTGTGTTGCGGTAAGGCTTTCAATGTGTCGTGCACTACATAGTACAGGTATCCATCAAAGTTTTTGTACCAAATGCGCCCATACTTATCCTCCATTATCTGGTTGCCTGCGCGCGATGTTTGCAAATTACTGAGGTAGGTCTTGAATTCGAACCCATCATACCGTGTCAGTCCGTTATCATTCGCTATCCATACAAAGCCTTTTTTGTCCTGAAACAATGCATATACAGCATTAGACGGTAACCCGCTCTGCCGGTCTATAGTAGTGTAATACGGGTCTTGTGCCCATGTGGTATGGGCACAAAGTAGTATTACTACTGTAGCAATAAACCGGTAGCATGTGGCATGCATGGCGGTAAAGGTAAGCAGCTCTTGTGCCGTTAACGGAATGTTGTTAGTGAAACGCCGTTTTCGGTTAGTAAAGCCAAAGGCAGGTTTCCCTAACCCAAATTGCCTTTTCACAAACTGTGGCAAGCATACGGTGTTTTCCTTGCTAACATTGCATCACAAATGCAATTCATTGCAATGCTCTAAAAAATGAAAACTCCGTTCAGACTTTATTAAAAGATGTTGTTGATAGGCCCCTGTCACTATAGGCCGTTCCTGATAACAGGGCGGCTTTTTTTGTGCCCGTATCTTACCAATAGTGCCTACGCACACGCCATAGCTTCAGTAGCAAAAAGGCAAATATCATGCCGCCCAGGTGGGCAAAGTGGGCAATGTTATCATCTACAGAGTTTTTGAGGCCCATAGATAGCTCTATAATGGCATACACGGCCACCATCCACTTAGCTTTTACCGGTATAGGGGGAAACAACAGCATCAGCTCGGCATTGGGGAAAAGGAACCCAAAACCAAACAGCAGCCCGTATACAGCACCCGATGCACCCACGGTAGGTACGCTGGTGAGTATATTGTAATATTCGTTTATGCGCATCATAGACACTTGCGCACAGTCCGAACAGTCGGGATGGTCGCTCCAGTATTGCAGTATGCGGGCAAATACCGGGTCGGTCATTTTGCCCTTTTGTAATATTTGTGCAAACTGTTGTATGGTGGGGTGCTCCTGATAATATACAAAGGCATCATTTAGCTGCACAAACTGCCATGTAAGTACCGATAGATGACAAACTGCGGCCCCCAGCCCACATATAAGGTAGAAGGCAAGAAAACGTTTAGCCCCCATCACTTCCTCCAGCACGCGCCCAAACATAACCAGTGCAAACATGTTGAAGAAAATATGCATCAGGCTGGCATGCATAAACAGGTGGGTAAACATTTGCCACCAGTGAAAGAACGGTGACCCCCAATAATGCAATGCAAAATAATTCTCGGCAAAGTTGCCCCCTATCTGTTGTAGTAGAAAAACAACTATGTTGATGATAAGAATACTTCTCACTACGGGCGGTATCTGCTCCAATCCACCCTGCCGGTTATTGAACATATGCAAAGGTAAACACAATCTGTGCAATAGTGGTGATGAGTAGCGTATACTATTCGCTTTGCTTATAGTACCATATCCTACCTTTGTAACCAAATCTGATAAACCATGTCTATAGGAAACGAACGGGAACTGGAAGGGATGAAGGCGGTAAGCGATGCGGTGGCGCAAACACTGCGCCAGATGATAAACTATGCGCAGCCGGGTATGACCACCAAAGAGCTGGACGACTATGGCGGACAGTTGCTTGCCGCATTTGGTGCCAAATCGGCACCGTTGCTTACTTATGGTTTCCCCGGCTTTTCGTGCATCAGTGTGGGCAAAGAATTTTGCCATGGCATACCATCGGCAAAACGGGTGCTACAAACAGGCGACCTCATTAATATAGACGTATCGGCCGAGTTGAATGGCTTTTGGGCCGACAATGGTGCCTCCTTTGTGCTGGGGCCCGATGTACACAACCACGGGCAGTTGGTAGCAGCGTCTGAATCTATTCTGGCAAAAACCCTTGCTGCAATTACCGATGGCGCACGCATAGCCGATGTAGGTGGCCTGATGGAAACAGAAGCAAAGGCTATAGGGTATAAAGTGGTGCGCAACCTTACCGGGCATGGGGTGGGGCGTAGCCTGCACGAGGCACCATCCAACATAGCCAACTATCGCGACGTGTTTAACCGGGGCCGTTTTCGCAAAAACGCTGTAGTAGCTATTGAAACCTTTATCACTACCCACTCTACACTGGCCGTAACCCTGCGCGACGGCTGGACCATGGTAGGTAACCGGGGGGGCTACATGGCCCAGCACGAACATACCATAGTGGTAACCGATGGACAGCCGCTGATACTTACTGCAAAGAATGGGGTGTGTGCCGGACTGGCGTAGCAGGTGTTTTTAACACGGAATTGGCACCTATGGCCAAAATAGTCTGTAGCCATATGGGGTTAATCGTAATTTTGCCGTCTGGTAATGAAAAGAATATCAAGGCTCCTCACGTATCTGTCGGACTATAAGGGCAAAATCGCGCTCTATTTTGCATCCAACCTGTTGGGTATACTGTTTGGAGCCTGCACCATGGCCATGGTGGGCCCGGTATTGCAGGTGCTGTTTCAGGCAGCACCACCTGCCACCAACAAAGGGGGCGGGCTGGTAAACAATGCCATGGGCTACATCAACGAGCAGATACTGGCACACGACAAGCAGACTGCACTGGCCTATGTATGTTTTGCGGTAGTGGGCTTCACCCTGCTCAAGAATCTGTTCCTATACATAGCAGTATACATACTGAACCCCCTGCGCAATGCCGTACTACGCCGCCTGCGCAACGAACTGTTCGATAAAACCATGTCGCTGCCCATAGGCTTTTTTACCGAAGAGCGTAAAGGCGACCTCATGTCGCGTATGACAAACGACATCAACGAGGTAGAGTTGTCTATCATGAGTGTGCTGGAGGTGTTCATCCGCGAGCCGCTTTCCATTATTGTATACCTAACCTATATGATAGTGGTCAACTATCAGTTGACGCTATTGTTGCTGGTGTTTTTGCCTGTTGCCGGTCTGGTAATAGGGCGCATCAGCAAGTCGCTCCGCAAATCGTCGAACGAGGCACAGGAGCATCTGGGCAATATGATGGGTGTTATAGATGAGTCGCTGGCGGGTATGCGTGTTATAAAGGCATTCAATGCCGAAACCCACCAACGGTTACGTTTCACCCGTTTGAATAATATGCTGTTTCGTACCCGCAACTTTATTGCAGCGCGGCGCGAGCTGGCCTCGCCTGCGTCCGAGACGATGGGTATAGCCGTAGCCGCCATTATATTATGGTTGGGTGGCCGTATGGTATTTGCCGGCACGGGCTTTACCGGGCCGCAGTTCATTACCTACATAGGCATGTTCTGGATGGTGATTGCGCCCTTCAAAAATCTCTCCGGTGCCTTCAGTAACGTACAAAAGGGTACCGCCGCGCTGGACCGTATAGAGCAGTTGCTGACCACCCCCAACACCATTACCGAAAAGCCCGATGCACAGCCATTGCCCGATTTCCGGCAGCAGATAGAGCTACGCAATGTGTCTTTTGCCTATGGCAACAGAACGGTATTGCAGGGCATCAACCTTACCATACCCAAGGGCAAAACAGTGGCCCTTGTTGGCTCTTCTGGTGCAGGTAAAAGTACACTGGCCGATCTGGTGCCCCGGTTCCATGACGTAACAGGTGGACAAATACTGATAGATGGCCGCGACCTGCGCGACTGCCGCATAGACGACCTGCGCCGCCTGATAGGGGTAGTGGGGCAAGACCCCATACTGTTCAACGATACACTGTATAACAACATAACACTGGGTACCGGTGGTGCCACCCGCGAGCGGGTAGAGGAAGCTGCCCGTATTGCCCATGCCGATACATTCATCAGCCAGAAGAAGGAAGGTTACGAAACTATGGCCGGCGACCGTGGCGCACGCCTGAGTGGCGGCGAGCGTCAGCGCATTACCATAGCACGGGCAGTACTGAAGAACCCGCCTATTCTCATTCTGGACGAAGCCACCTCATCGCTCGATACCGAAAGTGAACGCGTAGTGCAAGATGCCATCAGTAAGCTGATGCAGCACAGAACCTGCCTGGTAATAGCCCACCGCCTGTCTACAGTGCAGCATGCCGATGAGATAATAGTATTAGATAAAGGACAAATAGCAGAGCGGGGCACCCATACCCAACTAATGGCCAACAATGGCATTTACAGCAAGCTGGTGGCCATGCAGCAGGTACGGTAATGTGTAGCTCAGGACAAGCCGCAAAGACCCGGATGCACAGTTAAATGGAACTTATAGGAGTGCGTGTTGGTAAGCAAATTCATGTAGTACCTCCATGTGGTGTTAGTGGCATCTTGCAGAAAGAATAGGACAACATAAACACAAATCACAGCCTGTTTTCAGGATGCTCAGTGCCAGTTGGGTTTTGCCCTGATGGTGCCGTCTTTTTGAGGTTTTCTTTTTTCCTGATTGGGTTGATATACTTATAGCTGCCACCGAGTATGTCCTTGTCTGGTAGCGGTGCTATTGGCTTTTTTTTCTTTTTTAATTTTTCCCAATCCGTCATATCAGTCTTCATTTTTCCCATGTTGTTTTTTTTAGGCTATAGAATACATGCTTTTTTTGTACACCATTTTTCAGACAATCCGATACTATTTCTCCATCAGAGTGCGCTGAAAATACAACCTTAACAGGTGCTAATAGGTACTTATCATATCGTGCTCCATGAAGGAAGGACACCTGTACGTAACAAAGTGCCACGATATGGTGAAGGTACACATCAGGTATTGGTCCTTGGTGCTGCTGTTGCCTCTTTGTTTGCCCTTGCGGCCCAAAACAGTAGTGCCACCGTTCTCGGTAGAGCGGTCTTGCAGCAGATAGGCAGGTTGCTGAGGGTTCAGCGGAAAACGGTCTTGCCCTACATAGGTAGTACTCACATCGTCCAGATAGTCGGTCAAGGTGAGCCTGTCCGATATTTCCAGCGTCAGGTTTACACCGGGTTTCAGCCAAAATTTACCACCCACACCTATAGGTACACAGGCCGCTATGTTGCTATACTTGCGGTCGTCATAGCCGCCAAGATACTGTCCTTCTGTACCCAATGGTCGTAGCATATACTTAGTGCCATTCAGCATGGTATAGGGGTCGTACTGAAAAACACCAAACCCACCTGTCAGGTAGGGTGTTATGCGATGATAAGGGTCGCCTGTTACAAACTTGAAGAAGTTAAACTCTGCTTGTACCGACAATTCGGCAATGTGGCTGCTGAAGTCCAGATTGCGCTGCCTCTGAAACACATCGTTATTCAGCTTGTCGCTGTAAGATACATTGGTATAGTAGGCACCTACCCTCATAGATATGTATTGGGTAAGGTGTTTGCGCATATACAGTGTGGCTGCCGGGTGTATGGTCTTAAACCCGTAGCGGTCATTCAGGTCGCCAAAATATTGCGAACAGCCAATACCTCCACCCAGCTCGGTAGAGGTGAAGAATGTTTGTGCCCCGGCATGTAAACTACCCGAAACAAGCAATAATGTGGCTGCTAAGTGACGCATGTACCCTGAAAAAGCCGCTGCAAAGGCCTCTGTCTTAAACGACAAATGTAGCCTTTTATTGCATTCGGCGGGTGGCGGCTGCCACGAAACCTGATAACGATCATATACTTGCGTGATGCCTGTCACGGACGGGGCACAAACCTGAAAAGATATTTGCACTTTATCAAATAAATGAAAGCGCAATTCTTAAATCGTATCCGCACCACCACTACCCCAAACTATACGGTGGGTGAAAACTATCACACCAATGTGCACCTGCTGCTGAACAGTACCGAAGACGCTATGTGGAGCGTAGACCGCCAGTATCGGTTAATGATGGCCAACAAGGCGTTTTTCGACGTTTTGGATGAGCTGAGCGGCATGCGGGTGCAGGTAGGCCAGTGCGTACTGGACTGGGGGCTGGGGCAAGACCTTAACGACCGGTATTGTAACTGGTACCGGCAGGCTATGAATGGTGAGACATTTACCGTTACCGATTATGTACCCTACTCGGGCAAGGAATGGGCCGAAATTTCTTTCTATCCCGTGTTGCACGAGGGTGTTATAGTAGGTGCTGCTTGCTATGCCCGTAATGTTACAGCAGCCACCCTTACTGCTGCCAAACTGCGCACCGCACACGACAGGCTGATGGTACATGTACAAAACACCCCCATTGGGTTTATAGAGTGGGATGCACAACTGAATGCCGTACACTGGTCTGACAGGGCAATGGAGATCTTTGGCTGGACCGCCAACGAGTTTGCCGCATCGGGCCTTGGCGGAATGGATTTGGTGTACCACGAAGATGTGGCTACTGTGCAGTGCATGGTGCAATCTTTGTTTTCCGGCCATACCGACTCATCCAATTTGCAGCATCGCAACTATCGCCGCGATGGCAGCGTCATCTGGTGCCAGTGGTTCAACTCGGTACTGCGCGACAGTGCCGGCAGGCCGGTAGCACTGCTCAGTCAGGTACTGGACATAACGGCACAGAAGCGGGCCGAGGAACGTATGGTACATGCCAACAGGCTCTACTCTTTCATCAGTCATGTCAATCAGCTCATTATGCAGGCCCACGACGAAAATGCACTGTATGAGGGCATTTGCCGTATTGCCGTTACCACTGGCAAGTTTGAGGTGGCTTGGGTGGGAGAGATAGATGAGTGCGCCAAAAAAATGATGCTGGTGGCCGAGTGTGGCATCATGCCGTCAGACATGCCCCTGTTTGCCGAAACCCGCTATGAGTATGGCGGGTTGGCAGGTAAGGTATTGCGTACAGGCACACATGCGGTATCGGCCTATATAGACGATGATGCCGCCATGCTACGCTGGCAGCCACTGGCACGCCAGCGCGGTTGGCGGTCTTGTATCTCGCTACCCATCAGGCGTTCGGGCAGTATTGTTGCCGTATTCAACCTCATCGCATCCGAGGCCGACTTCTTCAGCGATGACGAGGTGGCATTATTGAGCGGTGCTACCAACGACATCTCTTTTGCGCTGGACGTGCTGGAGAAAGAACGAGCCCGACAGATTTATGAAGCCCGACTTCGCCACAGCGAGTATCGCCTGCGGCAGGCACAGGCCATAGCACACTTGGGTAGTTGGTATCTCGATTATGCTACCGGTATAGCTACATGGTCTGAGGAGGCCTGTCTTATATATGGTTTGGAAGCAGAAGAGCATACACAGTCATACATGTCGTGGATGTCATTCATTCATCCCGATGATGTGGCCATGGTGGCTACGGCTATCAACGAGGCATTGAGGGGAAATGGCCGCACAGAGTTTCATCACCGTATTGTAAGGAAGGACGGAGAAGTGCGCTATTTGTTCACTCAGGCCGAAATAGAAACCAACACAGGAGATCAGCCGGTATCAATACACGGTGTCTCGCACGATGTTACCGAAACGCGCATGGCACAAGAAGCACTGGCATTGTCGGAGGGTAACCTGAGGCTGATAATGGACATGATACCACAACTGATTTATGCACGAGACGAAAGAGGTAATTTTCTGTTTGCCAATAAGAGTTTTGCGGCATTGCACGGTATGAAGCCCGAACAGTTACTGCGAGCCAATGTGGCAGACATTTTTCCGGTTAATTTTCAGGATGTGTCGGACGAAAGCGGGGCACAAGAGGTGCCGGAGTTCTTCTTTACAGACTACAGCGGTGTAGAGCGTTGTTTCAGAGTCTCCAAATTGCCCTATACCGATGCCGCCACAGGTCGCAGGGCAGTGCTGGGTATTGCTATGGATATTACCGATCAAAAACAGGCAGAAGCCGAACGAACACGCATGGTGTCTGATATTGTGCAGCGGGTAAAAGATTTGGAACAATTTTCCTACATCGTATCGCACAACCTGCGTGCGCCGGTAGCCAATATTCGTGGCCTTGCCGATATATTGCAACTGCCCGGCCTGGACAGAGATGAAGAAACAGGCCTTATTGCAGAACTGGATGGCTGTGCCCGCAAACTGGATGATGTAATCTTTGACCTGAACCTGATACTACAGGTGCGCGACAAAGAACGCATGCAGCGCGAAAATGTAAACTTCGGCCAATTGCTGGAGGATATTTGCCAGAGCCTGAATGGACAAATAGAAGAAGAGCAGGTACAGGTTACTGCCAACTTTCAGGCTATGCCAGCCATGCACACAGTCAAGAGTTTTATACACAGCATATTCCTCAACCTTATTACCAATGCCATCAAGTACCGGCGGCAAGAGGTATGGCCACATATCGATATTCGTTCGGAACGCACTGCAAACGGGCTGGCATTGGTGTTTAGCGACAATGGTCTGGGTATAGATCTCGAAAAGAAAGGCAAGCACATTTTCGGTCTCTACAAGCGATTTCATGGTCATGTTGAAGGAAAAGGAATGGGTTTGTTTATGGTGAAGACGCAGGTAGAATTATTGGGTGGGCGCATCAGCGTACAGAGCCTTGTCAATCAGGGCACCTCTTTCCGAATTGAATTTGAATTGTTTCACTGATTGCTTTGTTTTTTATGCCTACAAAAAGAATTCCTGAGTTTATAGTAATAGATGACGAGCCGGTGAATAATCTCATTTGCCGGAAGGTGATACAATTAGCCGAACCCGATGCGGTGGTGTACACATTCACCAATCCCGATGAAGGGGTTGCTTTTATTGCCTCATTGCCGCCGGGTTCCGGGCCCTATCTCTTGTTGTTGGACATTAATATGCCGGTAATGAGCGGATGGGAGTTGCTGGATGCCGTGGTAGAACCATTGAGCCGCATACCTATTACTACCTATGTGCTGTCCTCATCTATAGCCGCATGCGATATGGAGCAGGCCGCAGCACACCCACACGTAAAAGATTATATACTGAAGCCGCTTTCGGTACCCGCTATAAAGGCACTGCTGGCAGTGTTGTGATGGGGTACTACCATATTGCCACTTGTTTACGTACATTACCTGTGCAAACAGGAACGAGGTATGAAGCAATTTGGTTTATTGGCAATGATGTTGGTGGTGGGCATATGGTGTTACGCACAGCACGGGCAGGGTAGCCCCAATAGTTATGTCAACCCGCTGGTGGGTACCCATAAAATGGGGCATACCTATCCCGGTGCTACGGTGCCATTTGGTGCGGTGCAGCTAAGCCCCGAGACCGATACGCTACCCTACGAGGTAAATGGCCAATACAACAAAGATGTGTACCGGTACTGTGCCGGCTATCAGTATGCCGATAGTACCATTGTGGGCTTTTCGCATACGCACTTCAGTGGCACCGGTCATTCCGATTTGGGCGATATTTTGCTGATGCCCACTACCGGGCCGTTGCGCCTGCACCCCGGCACAGCTACACGCCCGTCCGATGGCTATCGCTCGCCTTACAGGCACAGTACCGAGGTGGCAGAGCCGGGTTACTACCGGGTACTGCTGGACCGGTACAATATACAGGCCGAACTGACCGCCACCACCCGTGTAGGCGTACACAGGTACCGCTTCCCTGCCACCGACAGTGCCCGTATATTGCTGGATCTTGTATATGGTATTTATAACTATCCCGATAAGAATGTTTGGTCTTTTGTACGGGTAGAGAACGATACATTGGTTACCGGTTACCGGCAAACCAATGGCTGGGGCCGCACCCGTACTGTCTACTTTGCCATGACGTTCTCTCGCCCCATACGCAGCTATGGCTGGCAAAACGAAAGCAAAAAACAGGTGTATCGTGGTTTTTGGCGCAAATGGAATCAGGAGCAGAACTTCCCCGAGATGGCTGGTACGCAGCTAAGGGGCTGGTTTGGGTTCGATATGGATACCCCCGGCAATGTAGTGGTGAAAGTGGGCATATCGCCTGTAAGCACGGCTAATGCTCTGCAAAACCTGTACGAAGAGGTGCCGCATAACAACTTCGACAGGGTGCGTGAGGATGCCCGTGTGCAATGGCTCATACAACTGTCTGCCATTAACATAGATGCCGACGAGGAGGTGAAAAAGAACTTCTACACGGCACTCTACCATACACTCATCAACCCTACTGTATATTCCGACCGTGATGGTCAGTATCGCGGGCTGGACCAGAACATACATACCACCAAAACGGCCAACTATACTACCTTCTCGCTTTGGGATACCTACCGGGCACTGCATCCGCTGTTCAATATTGTATGCCCCGAGCGCAATGGGGCTATGGTACAGTCTATGCTGCACCACTACGACCAGAGTGTACACCACATGCTGCCCATATGGAGCCACTACGCCAACGAAAACTGGTGCATGATAGGCTACCATGCAGCATCGGTAGTGGCCGATGCTGTGGTGAAGGGGACGGGCGGTTTTGATGCACAACACGCGCTGGATGCCTGTGTGGCCACCGCCCGCCACCGCAGCTATGAGGGGCTTGGCTACTACATGGATATGGGCTATGTGCCCGAAGATAAAAGCGGTGCATCGGTCTCTAAAACGCTGGAGTATGCCTATGACGACTGGGCCATTGCCCAAATGGCCCGCAAGCTGAACCGTATGGATGTGTACGAAGAATTTGCCCGCAGGGCAGGCAACTACCGCCATGTGTTCGACTCATCTACCGGCTTTATGCGGCCTCGCCTGAGCAACGGTGCCTTTCGCACACCGTTCAATACGTTGAATACCGATGAGCCGGGCTTTATAGAGGGCAACTCGTGGAACTACAGCCTGTATGTACCCCACGAGCCAGAGAAAATGATAGCCCTGATGGGGGGCAACAAACGGTTCACACAGCACCTCGACTCGCTCTTTACCATGCAGTTGCCCGATAGCTTTTTTGCCCATACCGAAGATGTGACCCGCGAGGGCATTATAGGCAACTATGTACACGGCAACGAACCATCGCACCATGTAGCCTATCTGTATAACCACTGCGGTGCGCCATGGAAAACACAGGAACGGGTGCGCATGATTATGAAAAAGATGTACCACCCCACGCCCGATGGGCTGAGTGGCAATGACGATTGCGGACAAATGAGTGCATGGTACATCTTCAGCGCATTGGGCTTTTACCCCATGGCACCCGGTAGCGATCGCTACGAGCTGGGTAGCCCCGCAGTGCATCGTGCGGTAATACGGGTAGGCAATATTGCGTCAGAGAAATTCTTTACCATTATCGCCGAAAACCAAAGCGATAAAAATGTCTATGTCCAAAAGGTAATGCTGAACGGCAAGCCACTGAACCGCACATGGATAACGCATGATGAGATAATGCAGGGTGGCGAACTCACCTTTGTCATGGGCAGCCGCCCGCGCAGGTAGGGTATTGCCGTTTTTTTATCGCATTTTTACAGCATGAACTGGCAGTCGCTATACGCAACACAACGTACGGGTAAAAAGGAAAACAGCGAGCGCAGCAACGACCCTGTGCGCAACTCCTTTGTGCGCGACTACGACCGCATTATCTTCTCATCGGCCTTCCGCCGGTTGCAGAACAAGACACAGGTTTTCCCCCTGCCCGGTGCCATATTTGTACACAACAGGCTCACGCATAGTCTGGAAGTGGCCTCTGTGGGCCGCTCGCTGGGCAAGGCCGTGGGCGAGCGTATAGCCATGCTGTATGGCAATGGTAACGAGCAGTTTACAGAGTTTTACCGGTACGAGCTGGCATCGGTTATTGCTGCGGCTTGTCTGGCCCACGATATTGGCAATCCGCCTTTCGGTCATTCTGGCGAGGATGCCATACGTGCTTTTTTTACCGAGCTAAGTGGTGCCGATAAAGACATACTGGACAAACATCTAACACCCAACCAGTGGGCCGATTTTCGCAACTTCGAGGGCAATTCCAATGCCTTTCGCATACTCACCCACAGTTATAACGAGCCACGACCCGGCGGGTTCGGGCTAACCTATACCACGTTGGCGGCATTGGTAAAGTATCCATGTTCTTCGGAAGCAGGTTTCAGGAAAAATGGGAAAATAGCACAAAAAAAATCTGGCTTTTTCGACCCTGAGATGGGCACCTACACCCATATTGCCGAAACTCTGGCCATACCCCGGCTGGCAGATGGGCATGTATATGCCCGACACCCATTTGTGTACCTTACCGAGGCTGCCGATGATATTTGCTACAGGGTAATAGACCTCGAAGATGCGCATAGACTACATATCATTTCTACGGCGCAATTTATGGAGCTGTTCCTGCCATTCTTCCCCGATGGAGACGACCGTACCTATCCTGCAAGACCATATATAGAGCGTAAACTGAAAGAAATAGTAGACGACAACCAAAAGGTGCAATATGTACGGGCCAACTGGATAGGGCTGATGACCGAAATACTGGCCAACATATTTATGGATAACGAAGCTGCCCTGCTGGCCGGTACACTGGAACAAGATTTGCTGAAATGCCTGCCCGATGCAGAACGGAAACTGATAAAAGACATCAACGACTATTCTTACAAGCATATTTATAACTACCGCAGTGTGGCCGAAATAGAGATGGCAGGCTACCACGTAATAGGTGGGTTGCTGCGCGAGCTGGTGCAGGCTGTTCTTTACCCTGACCGTACCAAGTCGGCAAAGGCACTAAAGATTATTCCTGCCCAATTTCCTATATCGGGAAAGAAGGAAGATGTGTACCATAATGTACTGTCGGTGGTAGATTTTATATCGGGTATGACAGACCTTTTTGCACTGGATCTGTACCGAAAAATGACGGGTATAGCCATCCCGGACATTCGCTGACGGAATATACAATAAAGAAAAAAGGGTACAGATGATACAGACTTTGTTTTGACAACGTTCCTGCAATTATCTTTGCCCCGATTATTAATCATTATACAGAACAATTTTATGTTGCCCATTCATTTATTCAGGCAGAACAAGGAACTGGTATTGCAAGGACTGGCTAAGAGAAACTTCAAAGAGCTGGAACTGGTAGATACCGTGGCAGAGCTGGACGAGAAACGCCGCCGCATGCAGGTAGATCATGATACGCTGGCTGCGTCCATCAACAGTGCCTCGAAGCTGATAGGGCAGCATATGGCCAAAGGCGAGAAAGAACAGGCAGAAGCCATTAAAGCCGATGTGGCCAAACACAAAGAGACTGTAAAAGAGCTGGTGCAAATGCTGGACGAGCTGGAACGTACCCTGCACGATACGCTGGTGCGCCTGCCCAACATACCGCACAGCAGTGTGCCTGCCGGCAAAACACCCGAAGAGAACGAGGTGGTACGTGGTGGCGGCAACATGCCTGTGCTGGATGCGCAGAAGGTACCCCATTGGGATCTGATGACCCAATACCGCCTTATGGATCTGTCTTTGGGCAATAAAATAACGGGCAGCGGTTTCCCTGTATTTATGGGGCAGGGTGCAAGGTTGCAGCGCGCGCTCATTCAGTATTTTCTCGACTATAATACGCGTGCAGGCTATGTAGAGCATTGCCCCCCGTTTATGGTAAATGAAGAAACTGCCTATGGTACCGGCCAGCTACCCGACAAAGAAGGACAGATGTACCATGTGGTGGCCGATGGTTTTTACCTGATACCTACATCTGAGGTGCCGCTTACCAACATATACCGCGATGAGATAATTGCCAACGGACAACTGCCGGTAAAAATGACCGCTTACTCGCCATGTTTCCGCCGCGAGGCTGGTTCTTATGGCAAGGACGTACGCGGGCTGAACCGGGTACACCAGTTCGATAAGGTAGAGATTGTGCAGATTGCCGATGCCAATAAGAGCTACGAACATCTGGAAGAAATGGTGAGCCATGTGGAAGGATTGGTGCAATCGCTGGAATTGCCCTACCGTATATTGCGCCTGTGTGGTGGCGATATGGGCTTTACATC
>JAGKWS010000065.1 GCA_021151685.1 Chitinophagaceae bacterium | reverse complement strand
CATCCCATGGCCCTGCGGAGCAATTGGGCCATGGGCGGCGCTTTCTTTTGTTACTTTTCTTTTCGCTGTAGAAAAGAAAAGTAAGAGCAGCCGGGCAGATAGCAAAAGAAGACGCATTGTAAATCTTTAGAGGGACTACCACTAAAAATTGTCAACCTATTTCAGGACAATACAGTATTCTGTCTCATCAATACCTCTGGTGCAAAATAGTTGTTCACTATCATTGACGCACCAAACCGGTTTCCCCTGTAATTTTGATGGTGCATGTCTACCCGGTTATTGAAGAGGATGCTTGTGTTGCTGACAGCAGTAGTGTGTACGCTGCCGGCATTTTTTTGTACTGGCCCGGCAGAGGGTAACGGCCGGCAGGCCGGGGGCGATGCGCCTACCTCGCCATGGCTCAATGTCTACGATACATCGGCCCGGTATGTGGGTATGGATGTGTGCCGGGGCTGCCATCCGGGTATCTACGAAACGTTTATGCAAACGGGCATGGGGCAGTCTTTCGGGCGGGCCACCCGCCAAAAGTCGGCAGCAGACTTTACCCCCGGTCATGCATTGGTCTACGATTCTGTACTCGACTATTACTACCGCCCATATTGGCAAAACGACTCGCTCTACATCATGGAGTATCGGCTGAGCGGGCGCGATACCGTGCATCGATTGGTGCAGCGTATAGACTATGTGGTGGGCTCGGGCCAGCATACCAATTCGCACATCTTTAGCGCGGGTGGGTATCTGCATCAGGCACCCATTACCTTCTACACCCAAAAGAAACGGTGGGACCTTGCACCCGGTTTCGAAGAGGGTGCCAGTAGTCGGTTCCGCCGCATGATACAGGTAGAGTGTATGACGTGCCACAATGCCTATCCCGGCCATGTGCCGGGTAGCGAAAACAAGTACACGCAGGTAATGACGGGTATAGACTGCGAACGCTGCCACGGCCCTGGTAGCCTGCACGTATATGCCCGCCAGAACAACCCACCGGTAGATACCTCTAAAACTCCCGACTATACCATTGTAAACCCCAAACGCCTGTCTACAGAGTTGCAGAACAACATTTGCCAGCGGTGCCACCTGCAGGGTATAGCCGTGCTGAATGATGGTAAAACGTTCTTCGACTTCAGGCCGGGTATGAAGCTGTCGGAAGTAATGAATGTGTTTATGCCCCATTACGAGGGTGGGCAGGACAAGATGATCATGGCATCGCACGTAGAGCGGATGAAGAAGAGCGACTGCTATTTGCAGTCGGGCAAGATGAGCTGCATTACCTGCCACAATCCGCATGTAAGCGTTAAGTATACCCCACGGGCACAGTACATTACCGCCTGCCAGAGCTGCCACGGCAATGCCGGTCAGCCACAGTGTACCGAGACGGCTGCTGCCCGCAATGTCCGCAGCAACGACTGCATTACCTGCCATATGCCACGCAATGGCAGTATAGACATACCTCACGTAGCCGTTACCGACCATTACATTCGCCGCCGCCCGCTGGCAGCAGAGGAGGCAAAAAAAATATCGGCCTTTTTGGGCATGAAGTGCTACAACAACGACCACCCCGACCCCATTACTACCGCACGCAGCTTTATGGAGTTCTACGAGCGGTACACGCCATCGCCCCCCTTGCTAGACTCTGCCCTGCACTATCTGGATACCCGCGCCAATGAAGAGGCTACCGCCAAACAGAACCGCGACTACATACGGGTGTACTACCTGAAGCAGGACTATGCCCGTGTAACCAGCTATGCGCAAAAACTGCAACCTGCAGCCATTACCGATGCATGGACAGCCTACCGGGTGGGCGAGGCCTACTTCCAGACAGATAATGCACAACAGGCACTGCCCTGGTACCAGCGGGCATCGGCACTGATGCCCTATGCGGCCGACTTCAACAACAAGTATGGCACCTGCTTGCTGGCACTGGGCCGTACTGCCGAGGCCAAAACCGTACTGCAAAAGGTGCTGCAGGAACTGCCCAATCATGTATCGGCCAATACCAACATTGGCTTTATGTATATGCAGGAGGGCAACAATACCATGGCCTACGACTATATGATGAAGGCCAATGCGCTGGACCCCGACTATGAGCAAAACCTGCTGAACCTTGCCGTATGGCACTACACCGCCGGCCAGCCCGACAAAGCCCGTATGCGGCTGGAGCACCTGCTGCGCAAGCATCCGCAGAACGAGCGCGCCCGCGCTATGCTGCTGGACCTTGACGGCAAATAGCGCGCTACACCTACGCTGTGGCCGAAATATGTATATATTTGTTGCAGAAAACCTTTCCATATGAGAAAGCAAGTCCTGCTGCTGTTTATTATGTTATTACCCATCTGGGCTGCCGCTCAGGACGACCATGTTATTACAGACCCTCGTTACCGCATCAAAAAGACGGCCCGCTGTCCCAAGGTGCTCATAGATTTGAGTACTGGTTACAATAACAATGCTGGTTTTTTGGGTGTTGGTGCTGATTGGCATTTTATTAAAGATATGTCTATTCATGGTGGCTTGGGTACCAGTACATGGGGTGCCAAGTTCTATGGTGGCTTCAAGGTGCATATGCGCCCCTGCCATGTGGGTTGGGCGTTTGGCGGTGGTCTTACCTACAATACCGGCATAGAACAAATGACCATGACACTGCCCACCGTACAGGGGCGCGATGAAAGTGTAGATTTGCGCTACCTGCCACAGACCAACATTTTTGTAGCGGGCTACCGTAGCTGGTATGTGGGCCGCAACCGCAACCGCATGTATCTGCAACTGGGCTATTCGGTACCTACCACGGCCAAAAAATACGAACAGCTTTCGGGTACTACCATTTCTAAAGAGGCCATGCGAACCATAAAGGGTATTGCGCCGGGTGGCATTATTGTAGGGTTAGGTTTCTCGCTGGGTGTGTAAGGTAGGTGGGGCAATGCGCATAATGTTGTACTTTTGCCACTCAATACACTGGTAGTGAAAGCGATCATTCCTGTAGCAGGGGCAGGTACCAAGCTGCGCCCCCTGACATACACACAACCCAAAGCCCTTATTCCCATAGCGGGGAAAACTATACTCGGTGTAATTGTAGACCAGCTTATAGATGCCGGTGTACACGAATACATTTTCGTAATAGGGTATCTGGGCGAAAAGATTCAACGATATATAGAGAAAACCTATCCGCAACTCAAGTGTACGTTCGTTACCCAGAACGACCGCCGTGGTACGGGCCATGCCATATGCCTGACGCGCGATGCGGTACAGGATGACGAGGTGATGATAGTGCTGGGCGATACTGTGTGCGACTACAATGTGAAAGAGGTGCTGAGCAGCCCCGTATCGCAGATAGGGGTACGTAAGGTAGATGACCCACGCACATTTGGCGTAGCCGAGATAAATGACAAAGACATAGTGACCCGAATGGTAGAAAAGCCACTGATACCCAAGTCTAATATGGCGATGGTGGGCATCTACTACATACGCGAAACGGCAGCCATGTTTGCTGCGCTGGAGCGCAACCTGAGTCTGCCCCCCGATGAAAATGGCGAGTACCACCTTACCAATGCGCTGCAACTGATGGTAGAGCAGGGCATAAAACTACAGGCCTTCAAGGTGAATAACTGGTTTGACTGTGGTAAGAAGGAAACACTGCTGTCTACCAATGCCACCCTGCTGCGCCAGATGGAGGATGCACAAACCACCAACCCAAACTACCAGTTCGACTCTACCGTCATTATTCATCCTGTGAATATTGGTGAAGGGTGCATTATAAAACACTGTATTATAGGCCCCAATGTGAGCATTGGCGAGCATACCAAGATTGAATCGTCTATTGTGCGCGATTCCATTATTGGCTCGTATGCCGAGCTGCAACAGGTGGTGCTCAACTCGTCTATCATAGGCAACGATGCCTATGTGCGTGGCCTTAGCCAGAGCCTGAACATAGGGGACAATACCGAGATAGACCTTGGGTAATAGCAGCCGGTTTTTCTCGTAACTTTACTGTATGTACCTACGCGAGCCCGAAGTAGCTTATGGCAAAAGCAAGTTCACCATTCCCGAGTATCTGGAGATGGAGCAGTTGGCTACCGACAAGCACGAGTATTACCAGGGCGAGATATTTGCGATGTCTGGAGCTACATACGCACACAATATGGTATGTATGAATGTGGCCACAGCACTAAAGACCAAGCTGAAAGGCAAGCCATGCAGGCCATTGGGTAGCGATATGCGGGTATATATACCGGCCAATAGCCTTTTTACCTATCCTGATGTTTCGGTGGTATGTGGCGAGCCGCAGTTTCTGAACGATGACAAGCGCAACCTGCTGAACCCCACACTCATTATAGAAGTTCTTTCGCCCTCTACCCGCTCTTATGACAGGGGCGACAAGTTTAAGCTATACCGTGATATACCTACCCTGCGCGAGTATGTGCTGGCAGATGCTGAACAGGTGGGCATAGAACTGTACAGTATGAATGCCCACGGCCAGTGGCAACTGACCGAGTATAAGGACATGGGCAATACCCTAAAGCTGAAATCGTTGGGCCTTTCGCTGAAAATGGCTGACGTGTATGAGGGGGTAGACTGGAAGCCTCAGCCATAGCTATTTCTTCTTTTCAGGTGCGTCTTCGTCTGTTTCTTCGGGCTCTTTGCCCCCTATGTTGAATAATTTGTAGGCCAGCTCTTTCCCTGCGTCTTCGGCTTTCTGCCATGCAAACGACTGTTGCTCTACTATGTAGCGGCCTTCACGGTCGCGTACCGAATAGGTGATGCTTTTCTTCTTGCCGGTGCCGGCAAATGTGACCATGGCTTCGGCGGCAGGTATGGTACCCGGTGCCACCCAATTGATGTTGCAAGCCCGCAGGCGTTTTTCCACCTCTTTATCTACATTGCCACTCACACGCAGTACCATATTGGCCTTCATGCCGCTGAAGGGTACCAGTTGCGGGTACAGTGTATACAGGCGGTACAGCCATTCATCGCGCTCGGCAGGTTTCTTTTGTTCATCGGCACACTGGGCCAGCGACTGATAGACGCGTGCTGTAAACAGCTTTTCGTAGTCGGCATCGGTATTGGGGTCGCGCAGTAGTTTTTTCAGTACTGGTTGTGCCTCGGTATACTTGCCCTGCTCCATCAGCAGGCGGGCGGTAAAGTATTCGAAGTACTTACGTACATACTTGCGGTCGTCGGTAACGGCCTCCTTGCGGAAACGGTTGAGAAAGTAACGGGTACTAAAGTCTTTTATGAGGTACCATATCTCATCCCACGACACCACATTCTCTGTAGAGAACAGTTTGTATATCACCCGTTCGCGCTCGGGGTTTTGCGAAAACTGATTGATAATGAGGAACTGCTGCACATATTTGTCGGCCAGTTTGCCCGCCATACGCAGCAGTACTTTGGGGTTGTACCACCAGTTGGCATTTTCAAATTTTTCCATCTGCCACTGCTGCTCTTTATTCACCAGCTTCACCAGTTGCATACTGAAGTCGTAGTGGCTTTGTCCCAGTGTGGTGCCTATGTGCAGCTCCTTGAAGTCGGCTGCCCGTTGTCCGTATTTTTCGGCCTGTGCTACCTGCCCGTCATAGGTCATGCTGCGGGCCAGTGCTATATTGTACCAGCCGTAGCCCGGTGTAGAGCCGGCAGCACGTATCATATTGCGGGCCAGTGCTATGCCATTTTTGGGGTTGGCCTTGTATATATCCAGTATGGTAGTAAAGTACGCCCACTCCTGCAGGCGTTTATCGCTGCCATCCTGCTGAGACGCAATCTTGTACTCGGCTTCTGCCGTGCGGAAGTCGCCCACCACACTACGGAAGTTGGCATAGTTGTTATGCGGCAGCCGTCCGTTTTTCCGCATCAGCTCAAAGTAGTAGTTGGCCGAATCTATACGAAAGTTGTAGGCATGCAGTATGTTTTTGTAGTGGTATACGCCATTCTTTTCTCCATCTATGTACTGTGGCGGGAAAAGGGTAGCGTTGATGGCACGGTTCTTTTCTATGTTGCGGAGCGCACTATCCAGATACCGGTTGGCCAGCCGTTCGTTGTCGTCAATATTATCTTTTAAGAAAGCGTATTTCTTGCTGGTATAGAAGCGGTTGCGATGCACCGTCCATGCCAGCAGGTTGTAGGGGTCCAGATAGAATTCGCGTTGAAAATTGTATTTGATAGACCTGCGCAGCAGGGGTACTATTTTCTCGGGCTGTTCCATATTGCCATAGGTATGCACCAGCGCATTGGCAATAATGGTATAGTCTATCTGAAAATTGTAGGCCGGCAGCAGCACCATTATATTGTCGGACCGTGTTTGCAGGGCGCGCTTATAGTCGCGTTCCAGCAGGCGCAGGGCATTTTCCAGTGCCTGTGCGGCACTTTTAAAGCCTATAAAATCGGAAGCGTGGTTGTATTTGTAGATGCCTTCAAACATCCACCCCACGTAGTACGTACTGTCGGTTCTTTTGAACTCACGCGAGCGGGGCAGGGCATCCTCGCTGTACATATTTTCTATGGCGCGTTTGGCATCTATATTGGCACGGGCAGCCTCTTTGCCCGCAGGGTGTTTGGGCATTAGCTCGGGCGGTAGTTGCTGGCGTGCGCCACCGCCCTGTGCCACCGCATACAGGCTGGTGCATAACAGTGCCAGCACCCATACCGGGCGCAGCAGCCGTTGTAGCAGAGAATGGGTTTGTATGTCGGTTTCTGTACTACCGGGCATATAACTTCAGTTTCGCCAGTCGTTCTGCTTCTTTCAGTACTATGCTGTCCAGTGCCTTCTGCTTGCCGTCTTTGTTGCGGTACACCAGCCTGTGGTCCAGCACGTGGCGGGTTATGTCGCGCACATCGTCTTCGGTTACATAGGTGCGGCCCTGTATCAATGCCCATGCACGCAGGCACTTCAGAAAGGCGATACCACTACGGGTACTTGCCCCCAGAGATATGTCGGGGTGTACGCGGGTTTGCCGCACTATGTTGCTAACGGCACGTACTATTTCTTCGTGTACAAACACCTTGCCCGCTTCGGCTTGCAGGTGCAGTATGTCTTGCATGGACAGTACCTGTTTCAGCTCTACAAGGTTGCGGGCTATGTCCAGATACTCGCGATAGATGTTCATTTCCGTTTCCTCGTCTACATAGCCAAAGTAGATTTTCATGAAGAAACGATCGAGCTGGGCAGCCGGCAGGGGGTAGGTGCCCTCCATTTCTATGGGGTTTTGGGTAGCTATGGTAAAGAACATCTTTTCCAGCAGCAGGGTGTTGTCGCCTACGGTTATCTGATGTTCGGCCATGGCCTCCAGCAGGGCACTCTGTACCTTGGGCGATGCCCGGTTTATTTCATCGGCCAGCAGTACATTACAGAACAGCGGACCTTTTTTGAATACGAAATCGCGGCTACGGTCGTCGAAAATGTGCGAGCCTATGAGGTCCATAGGTAGCAGGTCGGGCGTAAACTGTATGCGCTTGAAGAGCACATGTCCCTCGCCATTACCCCCGCTGATGCATTGGGCCAGCGTGCGGGCCAGTACTGTTTTGCCGGTACCGGGGTTGTCTTCCATCAGTATGTGGCCCCCCGCCAGCAGGCAGGTTACTACCAGTTCTATTTGTCGTCTTTTACCCCGTATTACCTGCTCCATCTGGGCTATCAACCTGTCTGTAGCGGGCTGTGCGCCTATTGCCGATGGTTGTTCCTGCATGTCCATTACACCGTCTGTCATGGGTATAGATATTTTTACAATTTTACGGCTTATCGGGTAAGCAAAATAATGCCGGTACTCTAATTTTTTGTGAAAAGCCGTTACCGTCTCTTTGTTTGTCGGTTTGTTTGTCTTTTTGCCAGCTACATAGGGGTTGTTACCGTATGTGGGCTGCTACTCGGTTGGTTTCCGGAATCCACAGCAGGCTGCCATCGCCATAGCTCAGAAACCTGAAACCATTGTTCAGGGCATAGTCATATATCTGCCGCCAGTTGCCACCGGTTGCCGCTGCTACCAGCAGTAACAGTGTAGACTTGGGCTGATGGAAATTGGTGATAAGGCCGCTTGCTACCCTGAAGGAGTAGCCCGGTGCTATGATGATGCGTGTGCGTGTAACCAGCCGTGGCAGGTTGTGCCGTTGCATATAGGCCAGCAAAGCCGCCATGGCCGCGTGTGTGGGGTGTTGTACCGCCGTTTCGTAGGGTTGCCATTGGGTAACTGCAATGTCGTGCAGTTGCGGTTCTTGCCCGTTTAGCAAGTCGTTGCCCAGCCAGTATATACTCTCTATGGTGCGCAGCGATGTAGTGCCTACCGCAATAACGGGCCCTGTGGCGGGTTGTGCCAGCCGGGCTACAATAGCTTGCTCTACCTCTATCCACTCGGCATGCATGGGGTGTTGGTGCATGGTATGGGCCTTTACGGGTATAAAGGTGCCGGCACCTACGTGCAGCGTTACAAAGGCGGTATCTATTTGTTTGTCTTTCAGGTCATTGAGTACCCTGTCGGTAAAATGCAGGCCCGCAGTAGGTGCGGCCACACTGCCCTCATCTCTGGCATATACCGTCTGGTACGTGCTGCTATCCTGTGTTTCGGCTTGCCTGTTGAGGTAAGGAGGCAGGGGCACCTTGCCCACATGGTGCAGCACCTCGGCAAACGTCAATTCGCTATCCGTCCACCGCAATTGCAGCAGATAGCTGCCCTCGCGCCGGCTGTGCATTTGGGCATACAGTGTAAAGGCCGGGTTGGTATGTACTATTTGTAATTGTTGCCCTGCTTTCCATTTGGATGCACCACCCACAAGACATTCCCACATTACTTCGCCCTTTTGCAGCATGGCCGTAGCTATGTCGGCATAGCGGCTGTCTGGTGCCAGACAAAAGACCTCTATAGCACCACCTGTTTCTTTACGAAAAAGTAGCCTTGCATGTACCACTTTGGCCTGATTGAATACCAATGTAGCACCTGCGGGCAGGTGTTGTGCCAGATGGCGGTAGGTATCTTCAGATATCTGTCCGTCTGAGTACAGTAACAGACGAGATGCGTCGCGTTCGGGTAGCGGATAATGAGCCACCTGCGCATCGGGCAAGTCGTACGTAAACTCTTCAATCCGCAGTTCTCCGGGATGTGTCATTATCAGTCTTACAGCAATATTATTTTTCCAGCGAGCCTATGCCGTGCAGCAAACGCTTCCAGCGTATGCCGTTTTCGCCATAAGACAGCCATACAAACCATGCCTTGCCCACAATATGGTCGGCAGGTACAAAGCCCCAATAACGCGAATCGAGCGAGTTGTGGCGGTTGTCACCCATCATCCAATAGTAGTCCATGGCAAATGTGTAAGAGTTGGCCTCTTTTCCGTTGATGAATATTTTGCCATCGCGCTCTTCGAGCGTATTGCCTTCGTAGTTGCGAATGATGCGGCGGTACATGGCTATGTTCTGTGCCGTGAGGGCCACTGTGGCTCCTTTTTTAGGTACAGTAATGGGGCCGAAGTTGTCGCGATTCCACTTGTAGTTGGCCGTGTCGTGCGGAAACACCCAGTCGGCCGGAGCCTGTGGGGCTACCCCCGCGGCATACTCTATGAGTGGCTTCACCGATACTACATTGGTCGCTTTTTGCATTTCGGCCACCTGGTCGTTGGCCAGATTGTAGCGGTAGAAATTGTTGTTGAAACGTTCGGCCAGTTCCAGCTCATCGCCCGCACCTGGCATATTGCCGTTGGTGGTTACCAGATAGTTCAGTTTGGAGTGGGGGAACAGGGGTGCTTCGCTACCGTTTATGTGTATGCGTGCATCTTTTACCTCTATCACGTCTCCGGCAATGGCTACACAGCGTTTTATGTAGTTTTCTTTTTTATCTACAGGCCGGGTTATTATTTCCATATTGGCCAGTACATTTTCGCGGCCCATGGCACGGCACAGCATGTAGTAGTCCTGGTCGGGGTACTTGGTCACCACGGTATCGCCCGCAGGGAAGTTGAATACCACTACGTCATTGCGTTTCACATCGCCAAAGCCGGGTATGCGGCGGTACTTCCATTGCACGGCATCGGTATAGGACTTGCCACCTGTAAGTGGCAATGTGTTGTGTACCAACGGGATGGCGAGTGGGGTCATGGGCACGCGGGGGCCATAGGCCAGCTTGCTTACAAACAGGTAGTCGTTTACCAGCATGGTACCTTCCATAGAGCCCGTAGGTATGGTATAGGCCTCGAAAAAGAATGTACGTATGATGGTTGCGGCTACTATGGCAAACACCGCAGCATCGAGCCATTCCCGTATTACCGACTTTTTCTTTTTTTTCTCACCTGCAGTGGTATTGCCGGTTACTTCTTCCTTTTTTTTCCAGAACGCCATTGGGGCAATTTATTACTGTCAAAAGTAACAACTTCCTTCACATTTCCTATTTCTGAGATGTGCAGCTTGCTTTTTTTAACATGCTCTGTTTGGCGTTATGGGCTTGGCTGCATGGACAAGCATATGTATGGGGTAGGGTGGTGTGGTTGTATACCTGCTTGTAAAAATTTGGAAATGTGCGTGTTTTACCTAAATTTGATTTCTTAAGCAGTAATTAATAAAGCGTTATTATCCCGTTATTCAATAGAGTGCCCCATCTAAATATCGGCTAAATTTCATTAGCATTCTCCGTGTGGTGTTGCCATCTTTACAGATATGTAGTAAAGATGCATTTATTTTTTTGTGTCCGTTGCAGCAATTGCGCCCGTCTTGCGCTAACTTTGCCCCTGAATAATTGTTGCTCAATTTTCACCACTCATTTTTGTTATCTATGAAATTGCAAAAAAACTACCTTCAACCATCAGAGAACACGGGTAAGGTGGCCGCCAGCCAAAGGGCTGGGCGCACCATATACCAGCGGGCTATTGTGGCGGGCCTGATAGGCGTTGCCGCCAGTCTTGCACCTGTGTTTCAGGCGCAAGCGCAGCCTGTAACCCGCACCCGTACTACCCAAGTAGTAGCTGCTGTGTCTGATACGGGCAGAAACGTATGGACCTACAATCGCGCCGGTTTTGGCGAGGTCAAGCATCTTTTGGCAAGTACTACACCGTCAGGTATCATCCTCGGGTTCAACAGTATTGCCACAGACCCAATGTCGGGCGATCATTATTGTATTTTGCGCCTTGACGGCACCCCTGCTACAACGGTATTGGGTATCATTAATATACAAACTGGTGGTATTACTCAGATTGCTCCCATCACAGAGGATATAGTTTCTCTATCTTTCAACATCAACGGTACGCTTTATGGTGTAACCAGCGAGGGTGAGACCCCAGCTGAAACTATGTACCGCATAGACAAAGCCACCGGTGCTTTGGTATCGGAAGGTGCACGTTCGGCAGCGGGACCAGATGAAGTGATGGCTTTCTGTGCCGATAATAATAAACTGTACCGTTGGTCTGGCAACCCAATAACATGGCAGCGGTTTGATACTGTGGGTACTGCCCCTGTAGAAACGCTTACGTTTGCGCCTACGCCAGCCAATGGAGTAACAGGTGCCATGTATGATGGTGATGGTTCTTTCCTTACTTCGGTAAACGAACCAGCAGGCAGCTCGTGGCATTTGTGGGATACTACAGGTACTGTAGGTGCTTCATTGGCTACTTTTCCACACAGGTTGCGTGGCATGGTGTCTGAAACACATAGCAGCGATGTTACTTCATCGGGTGCATTGGCTATATGCCCCGGCAGTGGTGTTACATTTACCGTAGCAGGTGGCACCGGTGGCTACCGCTGGCGCAAAGATGGTGCCGATATACCCGGCGAAACCAGCAATAACTACACGGCCACTACGCCCGGTGTATATAATGTGATATATGCTGATGGCAATGGTGTAATAGATAGCCTTACTACGGGTTTTGTAGTTACTTATCTGGAAACGGCTTCTATAAATGTAGCACCCAATACCGCGGTGTGTTATGGTGCTACTGTAGCCAACGTATTTTACAGTACCACAACACTGTTTAATGCGGGCACGCCGGTACAGTCTATGACCGTACCGGCTGGTGTTACCAGCCTGCATTTCGACATTTCGGGCGCAGCAGGTGGCCGTGATACCAGTGCTATGGCTACACCGGGCCTGGGTGGAAGGCTGTCGGGCAACCTGACAGTAACCCCCGGCGATGTGGTGACCGTATACACTGGTAGTGCCGGTGCCAATGGCTCGGCCACAGGTGCAGCAGGTGGCATGAATGGTGGTGGTAGTACTATGGGCTTTGGTGGTGCCGGTGGTGGTGCTACCGATATACGCCTGAATGGAACAACACCTGCCCACCGCGTAGCCGTTGCTGGTGGTGGTGCCGGTAGTGGTTATAATACTGTAACCAATATGTCGGTACCCGGTGGCAATGGTGGCGATTTGGTGGCGGCCAATGGTGGCCTGAATGCCGATGGCGTTGCTGCTACAGGCGGTACACAAACAGCAGGGGGCACTGGTGCTACTTTCACTGGCTTTATGCCCGGCGAGTTTGGTGCCTCTGTATTTGGTGGTGATGCCAGTGCCGATGGGGTATCTGGTGCCGGTGGTGGTGGCTACTACGGTGGCGGCGGTGGTGCATGGTCTGGCGGTGGCGGTGGTTCGTCGTTTGCACATGCCACACTGGTTACTGCGCCTGTACACGTGGCTGGTGCCCATGCCGGTAGTGGTAGTGGTTCGGTATCGTACACGGTACCTGCTACCTATACCTATAGTATTACATGGAGTGGTGCGGCTATTACTGCCGGTTTTGCCAATGTGTCGGCTACGGCCTTCCCATCTTCATCGTCTTTTGCCGTTACGGTGCCATCTACTGCTGTAGCAGGTACCTACACGGGTACTTTGGGCATCAACAATGGCATTTGCACACGTAACTATCCTGTATCTATAGAGGTAAAACCAATACCCGATGTAAACGCCACTACCGATATGCAGGCATGTAATGGTGCCACTATGACGGGGGCTGCATTTACGGGTTCACTGACAGGTACACAGTTTTCGTGGACCAACAGCAAACCATCTATTGGTCTTGCAGCGGCTGACGATGGCGATATTGCCTCCTTTACGGCCATCAATACGGCAACTGGTATAGATACTGCCCACATCATTGTTACGCCCGAGCTGAATGGTTGCTACGGTACGCCAGATACATTCAACATGGTGGTATTCCCAAGTCCGAAGCTGAGTGTGAACCCCGGTAATGTGTGCGATAATGTAGCTATAGCCTACACGCCTGCCAGTGCTACTACCGGTACTTCATTTGCATGGGCGCGTACTACGGTTCCCGGTGGTCTTACCACATCGGCTCCTACTGCTTCTGGTACGGGTGCTATTACAGAGACTTTCGACAATGGCACGCCAAACGTAATACCAGTAGTGTACACATTTACCCTAACGGCGAATGGTTGTACCAATACCGAGAACCTGAGTGTAAACGTGAACCCTACACCGGTTCTGAATACATTCCTTACACCTACCATTTGTGATAATGCCACTTTCACCTTCAATACAGCCGGTGCATCACTGACACCCGGTGTGATACACTCGTGGAGCCGTGCTGCGGTAACTGGCATTGCCAACCCCGCTACCAGTGGTACAGGAAACATCAGCGAGACATTGGACAATACCACAACCGGCACGATATTGGTGACGTATGTAGATACACTGAAGATAAACGGTTGTACCAATACACAAACTATAGATGTGAACGTAAGTCCTACTCCTGTATTGACTTCGCCACTTACCGCCAATGTGTGTAACAACAGCGAGTTTGATTACAATGCTACTTCTTCATCGGCTGTAGATGACATAACATGGACGCGTGCATTTGTGCCCGGTATTGCCAGCCCTGCGGCCAATGGTTTGGATACGGTAAACGAAACACATAGCAACGTTACCGATAATCCTATTGTGGTTACTTACGATTTTACGCTGAGCATCAACGGCTGTACCAACACACAGGCGGTGGCACTAACGGTGAACCCAACTGCGAGACTGAATACAACACTGACACCTGCTGCTGTGTGTGACAGTTCTATTTTCGACTATGAGCCTGGTAGTAATACTATAGGTGCTACCTTCTCGTGGGTGCGTGCCGGTGTTACCGGTATAGGCAATCCGCCTTCATTTGGTACGGGCAATCCTACCGAGCGTCTGCGCGATACAGTATTGTTTCCGGTAGTTACTACTTATACATTTACTACTACCATCAATGGTTGTAGCAATTCTGAAAACGTATCGGTAACGGTGAATCCGCGTCCTATTCTTACCAATACACCACTTTCGTTTGCGGTGTGCGACAGTGCGCAGATCTCGTTCATCCCTACAGGTATACCACTGGGTACCTATACATGGAGCCGTGCGTTTGTATCGGGTATACTTGCCTTGCAGCGCGATAACCAGACTGGCCCCATCAGCGAGTTTCTGAAGAACAGTACCAACATCAACCGTACTGTACAGTATGCTATAGAGTACAGTGCCAACGGTTGTAGCCGCACTACTACGGTAACTGTACTGGTGCGCCCTGAGCCTACTATGTCGTCTTCGCTTACCGACAGTGCTTGTTCCGGAGTGCCATTTACCTATTCTGGTCAAAGTCAGGTAATACCTGTACCAGAATTGGCGTGGACACGTGCATCTGTTGCCGGTATCTCTCCCGCTACGGGTTCGGGTGCTGCCAACATTGCAGAAACACTTATCAACAGTACACCTGCACCACTGAGTGTTACGTATGTGTACACTGTTACTGTAGGTGGTGCCTGTGCCAAGACATATAACCTGAATGTGAAGGTAAGGCCAGCCGCTGCTGCACCGGTTATTGCGGTACAGCCATCGGCCAACCTGTGTGGTGCATCGCTGTACCAGACATATGGTGCTGCCGAGCCTGCTGCTGCCGGCACATCGTATACATGGAGTGCTACTAATGCCGAGGTATATGCTACGGGTACCGGCAAACAGTATGCGTTGGTTAACTTCCACGGTGCGGGTACTGCCATTGTTACCCTTACCTCATCGGTAGGTGCTACCGGTTGTGCAGGTGTAGCCCACGATACGGTTACTGTAGGTACCGACACGGCTACTATGCCACGCGTGATATACACCAATGGTGCATTCATATGCCTGAAGAATGGCGTGAAGAGCTACCAGTGGGGTTATGACGATGCTGCTACACTGGATTCTGTTGCCCTGACAGGTGAGAGAAACCAAAGCTATTTCAACAAAACGCCCGACTTTACCAACCGTAACTATTGGGTAATGGTAGACGATGGTACGTGTGTGAAGAAAGCATACTACAACCGTCCGGACGACAACACACCGCGCTACAATGGTGTAGACGAAAGCCTGACTACCATGAACGTGTACCCCAACCCTACCAGCGATGTGGTGAATGTAGAAGTGATGGCTATTACAGAAGGTGCTGTGACTGTAGAGGTGAGCAACCTGCTGGGTCAGTCGCTATACCGTACCGAAACCAACAACCGTACAGTAGGCATCAATGTAGCTACATTGCCTGCAGGTATGTATCTGGTAGACTGTTATGTGGCAGGAGTGAAAATAGGCACTGCTAAATTTGTGAAAAACTAATTCGAAACAACGATAAATATCATTTGATGAAAAGGATAACGCTTTTATCCATAGCTGCAGCCACAGCTTTTACCGCCGGTGCCCAAACAAAGGGTGCTGGCACTGTGCCCGCTGCAAACAAATCGTGGACACCCGATAGCCTGCTTTCGCGTTGGGTGATAGACCTCAACTTTCTTGGAGGGCTAATGTCTCAGCAAACATCTTCGGGTACGGCTATAGGTGGTTACACCAATGGGCTCAACATCAACACAGGTGTACTCAGTTTCGAAAAAGGCCGCTCTCTGGGCTTTAATGGCCAGCTTGGTTACTTCTTTGGCCCACGCTGCAACTGGGGGGTTGGTACGGGCATTACGTACTTTTCTCAGAAGGGCGATTTTAAGCTGGACAACTACCATGTAGAGTATCAGGACAACGATAGCAAGAACAACATATACCGCCAGCTGATAACCGGAAATGACGTTACCGAGAAAGCCAAAATCACCAACATCAACATACCGTTGATGCTGAAGTATAAGAAGCGTTTCTCTAAGGTGCTGGGCTTTACTATGGATGCCGGCCCGATGCTGAATGTGCAGATGAAGACGGTAACCGAAAATACCGGTTCTTACGACTACGAAGCCGTCTACAAATACGTGGGTAGCGGCCAAACCGGCCTGCCTACGGTATACGATAATTCGGCCGTGCCAGACAAGGCTTCGTACCTCATAACCCGTGCCAATGCGGTGGGCGATGTAAACACCTTCTTTGCCAACAACCGCGATGCGGGCTACAACGTGGGTTTGGCCCAAACGGCAAAGAATGCCACATCGGAAGCTAAGTATAACACGGTGAGTGTGGGCCTGATGTTGCAACCGTCATTGAGTTTCTACCTGTCGGACCATGTTGCGCTCAATATTGGTTTGTACTATGCGTATCAGTCGTTCAAGAACGACAATACGCCTAACTATATGCTGATGACAAGCGACCGTACCTACAACTCGAGCGTGAACAACGTTACATCGGCTACGGTACAGTCTTATGGCATTAATGCAGGTGTTCGCTTCTTGTTTGGCAAGCCAAAGGATACCGATAAAGATGGTATACCAGACCGCAAGGATAAATGTCCGGACGTATGGGGTATTGCTCAGTTTCAGGGCTGTCCGGATACGGATAAGGATGGTATACAAGATTCTGAAGACTCTTGTCGCACCATTCCGGGTCTGGCTAAGTTCAATGGTTGTCCGGATACGGATGGTGATGGTATACCTGACAAAAAGGACGAATGCCCCTACCAGAAAGGCACAGTGGCACTTAAAGGCTGCCCCGACCGCGATGGTGATGGTATAGCCGATAAGAATGACGTTTGTCCGGATAAGCCGGGTCCTGAGAAATTCAAGGGTTGCCCTGATACCGATGGCGATGGTTTGTCTGACAACGAAGACCAGTGTCCTGAGGTTCCGGGCCCGATAGAGAACAAGGGTTGTCCGCCGCCGCCACCTGCACCACCTGCAGTGCCGCTCAGTACGCCTATCCTGTTTGAAACGAACAAGACCGTGGTACACGAAGCATCGGTACCTGTACTGGAAACTGCCATCAAAACAATGGCCGGCGATCCTCAGGGTATAGTGGTGATACATGGCCATGCCGACTCTCGTGGTTCGGCATCGTACAACAAGACCCTGTCGCGCAAGCGTGCGCTGGCAGTAAAAGCCAAGTTGGTGAAGATGGGTGCCAATCCTAAGCGCATCCGCATCATTGCCCATGGCGAGGCCGACCCGACAGCAACCAACAAAACAGACGAAGGCAGGGCTGAAAACCGCCGCGCTGTAATGAGGCTGAGTGTAGACTAATAGCCTAACCGAAACATTGTAAAAAACAGAGGGTAGCCCGCAAGGCTACCCTCTGTGCATGTGTGGGTATAGGAGACAAGCGTTTGGTTTTGTGCTTCTATTTTGTACCGGGTTGACTTAAAAATACGGCATAGATAATATTCTGAACCATGAGGGCAAAAAGGGGTAACAAAAAGAAACACAAAGTGATACGGCCTATATTACGGCCGAAAGGATGCAGAAATACCATGTGCCACCGGCATGATACAGTGCGGCCATAGCCGGGAATACCCGGCAGGCCTATACCTGATGGAACTACACTACCGGGCCACAGCGGGGAAAGAAATACCATACGAGTTGGGAATGAATGACGGTACTTGGCACCTGTATAAAGGGCGCAAACCCAATTGCTTGTGTATAAAATATAGATTTGAATGATGTAGGCATTTCGCCCGAATGTTAAAGATGCCCATTTGCCATTTGCAGTTGTAGCATTTTGTTTATTTTTGACTAATAACTAATAATAGCATCGCAGAGGCGTTACCCGAATGTTTGACAGCCGGATAATTTATCGGCATCTATTTCTGTAGTATTTCATTTTTCAAGTTTCTTAAAGCTTTTTGTATGCAACATCCGGAAGGTTATGTGAATCACGAGATTGAACATGGTATAGCTACCATCGAATTCTTTCACCCAGCCAGTAATTCATTACCATCGGCCATTCTGAACGATTTGGCCAAAACCATCAACGATATAGGTATAGATAACCGGGTAAAGGTAATGGTGCTGCGTAGTGCCGGTGATGGTGCATTTTGTGCTGGTGCCTCTTTCGATGAGTTGATGTCTATATCAAACGAGGCCGAGGGCAAGAAGTTCTTCAGTGGCTTTGCCCACGTTATTAATGCTATGCGCAAGTGCCACAAACTGATAATAGGGCGTGTGCAGGGCAAGGCAGTAGGGGGTGGTGTAGGGCTTATTGCCGCTACCGACTATGCAATTGCCACAGAGGGCTCTTCGGTAAAGCTGAGTGAGCTGGCGGTAGGTATAGGCCCGTTTGTGGTAGGCCCGGCGGTAGAGCGTAAAATAGGTGTTTCCGGCCTGTCTCAGTTGGCTATTGATGCTACGGGCTGGCGTTCGGCCGAGTGGGCTAAACGTCATGGCCTTTATTCTGAAATACATAGCTCTATAAACGATGTAGATGATGCTGTAGCGAGCCTGGCCGACCGGTTGAGCCACAGTAGCCCGCAGGCCATGGCACAGTTGAAAAAGATTTTCTGGCAGGGTACCGAAAACTGGGATGTACTGCTTTCGGAGCGTGCCGCCATTAGTGGGCATCTTGTGCTCAGCGACTTTACGCGTGATGCTATTGCCAAATTCAAGGCAAAATCGACACGGTCGTAATACTGTTGCTATATGGGGCACCCCAGTCATGATATCGGGGCTTTCTGCACAACAGAAGGCCCTTTTTTGTGAGCTATGAGCCCTCGTTATGTCCTAAGTCTTCGCTGGTATGGGTGGCCATTCGGGGCAGTTCCCGGGCCTCGCGTTTGTAGATGAATACGGCGGTTTTGCGCACGGTTACCCCCCGGCCACACTTACGGGCATATACATCGGTAAACTCGGCTCCGAAGTACACTATAAGTGCCGAATAATAGATCCATGACAGGAGGATGATGAGCGATGCTGCAGCCCCATAGGCCGATATGAGCTTTGAGCTGGTGAGGTACCAACTGATGAGTATTTTGCCTACAATAAACAATGCCCCGGTAAAGGATGCCCCTACCATTATGTCTTTCCAGTGAATATTGGCATCGGGCAGGGCCTTGAACACTATGGCGAATACGATGGTGACTATGAGGAACAAAGCCCCGGTGTTGATGCCCCATACAAGGGCTACATCGGCCTCGCCCAGTAGCTTTTGTAGTATTGTAAAGCGGTGTATCTGTGCTATTATGGTGTCTACTACCACATTCAGTATGAGGGTGGCAATCATCAGTACGCCCATACCCACAATAAACAGCAGGGCAACCAGCCGGTCTGTAATCATCTTCAGCCAGCCACGCCGTGGTTTGGCTTTTACCGACCACATGTAGTTGATAGAGCTCTTTATTTCGGTGAAGATACTGGTGGCACTGTATACAAACACTACTATGCCTATTACGCCGAATAAGGTATTGCTACCGCCAAGGCTCATGTTTTTCAGGATGCCCTGTAGCTCTACAGCACTGCTTTTGCCAACAAATTGCCCTACAATATCCAGTACCTGCGTCTCGGCCGTGCCAGAATGAAAGAAGAAATCGAGCATGTGTATCACCACCAGCAGCAATGGTGCAATAGAGAATATGGTAAAATACGCCAGCGATGCACTCAGCTTGGAGGCATGGTCTTCGGTAAACTCTGTTATGGTTTCTTCCAGTAGTTCCCTTATCAGTCGCAATCTGGCTTTCATGAATGTGCTATCAGCTTCAAATGTAAGTAACCATACGCATATTCATGGCTCACCATGTCATATCGTCGTCTGCCAACGGGCGGGGTGGTGTATTGGCCCTGCGCGATAGTACTTTTTGCACCTGCCGCTCGTAAACGAAGCGGGCTACCTTTTGCGCCACATCGTTGGTGCCTGTTATGGCCCGTATCTTTTTCTCCGATACATCGAGCCGATACATCAACCGATAAAAGGCATCTGGCCCTTGCGTTATTATTTGAGCCAGTCTATCGGCCAGTGCGTTTACTATTGCTTCCTCGCTCAGGGTGTTTGCGGGCACCATGCCAGCCTCTTGTACCAGCTTGGTTTGCACGTCTTGCAGTAGTTGCCTGTTGGTGTCCATCGCATGAAATTACATCAAAAAAAAGAGCTGCTGCCTGACCGGCAGCAGCTCTGGTATTACAAAACAATAGTGGCCTTATTTTACCACAGACAGACGTTGTGTAAAGGTGCCACCATCAGCATTCACCACTACACTGTAGATGCCGCTTGTGAGGCTCTTTGTGTCTATGTCGAATGTGTGGTTGCCAGCGTTCAGCTTGCCATTGTTGATAACGGCAACTGTGCGGCCTACACCATCTATTACAGAGACAGTAGCCTCGGTAGTGGCAGACAGGTTGAATGATACTGAGGCTTTGTCGGTAGCAGGGTTGGGGAACACATTCATGTTGAGGTTGGCTGTAGCTATTTCGTTAACGCTTGATGTAGTGTGTACATCTATATCGTCTATAGCTATAGTGTTACCACCACCGTTTGTAGCACGGAAGCCCAGCATAGCACCACTTGGTACGGCAGAAAGGCTTACAGTACGCTTAACGTAGGTAGAAGCAACCGGAATATACAAGGTACCAGAAGTTACAGGAGCAGAAGCAAGTGCAGTACCGGTCAGATTCCAGTGCGATGTCCATGTAACGCCGCAGTCTGTAGAGTAAACTACTTCCAGCTTGTCGGTGTTAGAGGTATTTTGCTGAGCGTGGCAACTCCAGAAAGTCATTTCGCTTACTGGTGTAGTAGCCGCTTTGGGCAGAGTAATGATTTCTGATTCTCCGCTTGGGTAACCATAGTTTACAAACGCTGCTGCATAGGTACCGGTATGGCCCATAGAGGTAGATGTACCAGATACATAAACACCCCATCTGCGACCATCACTGTTAGCATCGGTCATGTAGTATTTACCTTGCTCAGAAGTTTCGAAGCTGGTAGTGTATGGCAATGCCAGTGGTGTGTTGTTTTGTACAAAGAACTGTCTGCCCCATGCATTGTTGGGGTCGTTCATGTCGGCAAGACCATTTGGAGACGCTACAGAGTCGAACACTACGTAGTAGCCCGCACCCGATACTGTGCCGCTTGGCGACATAGAGACGGTGGTGGTGGCATCTGGTGCCAGTGTACCAGTCCATGACGTAGGTGTCCATGCACCGGTAGTACCTGCACGGGTATATATTGTAGCCGATGTGAGTGGAGATGTACCGGCGTTCTTCAGCGTTACTGTATGTGGGAACGCTACAGTACCATTGGCAGCGCACAATATGTTGCTGGCCATTGTGATGCCGGTAGCGGCAGCATCGCGTAGTACTGGTGGCATTTCAGGGCTTTGTGCTGCCTGGTGTACTTCTTTGGTAGCACCATCCTGTATCCATGATACGATACGTGGTTTCGCACTTTTGTCTACAAATGAAGGCACTTTTACACGCATGGTTACTACATGGGGTGTGCCTGCTGTAATGGTAGGCAGGGCGGTACCGTTGTAGCTTGGGTACATGTCTTGTACTACATTTTCGAAGTGTGTTTCGCCATTAGAACCGGGAGGCGAAGGGAAATTCCATGTTTGTGTAAGTGCAACATGTAGTGTTTGCGCTCCGGTAACACCTGGTACAGATGGTACAGCGTTGATGGTTATTGTGACATCAATACTGTCGTATGCGGCAGTCCAAGCGGCAGTAACGCCCATGTTGAACGGAGAAGGCACGGCTGCACGTGTATCGATGTGTGTCTGTGTAAAGTCGCCAGGATGACCACTACCAGCAGCAATGCCACCATCGTATTTGCCACTGGGGGCCGATGTAACAGCGTAGTAAGAACGGCGGCCATCATTCACCACTTTGCTACGCAGGTAAAACCAGCCCGAAGAAGGGATGGGTGCCATGTAGGCAATGTGTATGAGCTTGCCAGGGTTGCCTGCGGTAGTATTGTTGCAGAGATCCCAGAAATCTGGATTGGTGGCTGCGCAGGGGCCGCAGTTTTCACCGGTAAACTCTTCGTGTAACGTCATTCTTGTCTGAGCGTTTACCTGTGTGCCCAGTGCAGTAAGTGCGAGTGCTGCGAATAAAATTTTTTTCATCCCTTTTTTGTTTTTTTTAAGTTACGAGGAGGATTTATTGAATAA
>JAGKWS010000064.1 GCA_021151685.1 Chitinophagaceae bacterium | reverse complement strand
TTAATCGTCAATTCCTTTACCTGCCAGTATGTTACTGCGGTATTTTTCTATCCGGGTTATGCGGGTGCCAGACTGTTTTGCTTTTTCTATGAAAAGAATATATCCACGCTGCCTACCAGGTGTTAACGAATAAAATGCAGCCTTCAATTCAGGACTTTCCTGCAAAGCTGCATCCAATTCGAGTGGTAATTCAATGAGTGTAGTATTCAACTTTGGCACCTTTATACCTTGTTTCGCTACGGCCATAGCAGCCAATATATACTCAGTTACTATCTGTTCCTGCGCCAATAATGTAGCAAAATCTGCAAACCGCAACTGTCTTCCGGCCTGAACATTAGTTGTTTGTTGTATCAACAACTTTCTATCGTCTGGCAGTAGAGCACCCTTAAAAAAAAGTAGGGCACAATAATCTTTGAAACCATGTATCAGCACTATGTTATCTTTTCCCACAGTGTAACATGGTACACCCCATTTTAATGTTTCGGTTAACCCTGACGAAAGAATAAGCCTTCTCAACAATGCATAACATTCTCGCCATTTACTGTCTTTATCAAAGAAAAAATTCACCTTTTCATTCATATTAATTTATTTACAATCACTAACTAATCTTCTATTGGAAGGCAATAAGCACCAAGATATAACTGTAACCATAAGCAATAGAAGAGCGGGAAATACTTCTACGAAATTATCGTGTACCGCATAATGAGAAATAACTGCCCCTACCATCATGTATACAAAACCAGCATATACCCACTCCTTCAACCTGACAAGACCGGGTAATAAAATCACTACTGTACCAGCAAATTTGGCTGTAGCAAGCATTGTCAGCAAATATTGCGGATAACCCAATCTATGAAACATTTCTACTTCCTCTCGATGATGCATAGCCTGCACAATACCGGTAGACACCATTCCAAGTGATGCCCACAAAGTAAATACCCAATACGAAATTGTTTTTACCTTATTCATAATGAATTATTATTCTATAATATTTTTGTACCAATTTCTTCCAGGCGGGCATGGGCCATATTGAGCCCCCATGCAAATGGCATTTTCAATTGAGCCCCACGATTCTCTGCCGATTGATAAATAACATGCATTTGCAACTGGCTTTTAGTTTCGGTCAATGCTTCGAAATGCAAGACCTCCATTGTTGCTCCTACATCGCTCCCAATCATTTCGAAGGTTCTTACAATTCTTTTGTTTTCAATCACTTCATGAATCGCACCAGCAAAGCGGTGCACACCACCCAAAGGGTCGGTTGTAACAAATTCATAACTACCATGCGATCTGTGATCAAGCTTTTCCACATAGGTATTCATCCATTGTGCCACAAAATGGGCATCGGCAAATGCTTGGTACAGCATATGTACCGGCAAGTCGAATTTGCGGGAAATTATCAGATCTTGTCTGCCATCTATTGCCGTAACAGTTGTTTTCATTTCCATATACATTGTAGTTTATTGTTGTTTCATTATTTCTTCCAGCCTGTCAAATCTTTGTTCCCACAATAGTCGGAAGGGCTCAACAAATGCGGCAACTTCTTTCATTTTCTCCACGTTTAGCTGGTAATGTACTTCCCTACCCTGTTGCAATTGTTTTACAAGCTCGCATTCTGTAAGTATTTGCAAATGCCTGGAAACGGTAGGTCTTGCGGTTTCAAAGTTGGCGGCAATAGCACCTGCCGTCAATGAATTGCTGGCAATAAGCAACAGAATAGATCTTCTTGTAGGATCGGCAATGGCCTGAAATACGTCTCGTCTCAACTGCATATGTAGCTATTTGACTACAAATATACATGTTGCCACTTGGCTACGCAATATTTACTTTAAAAAGTCATCAAATTTGATGCTATCAAAATCAGTCTAATTGTTCAATTTTGTACGGCAAATTCTATACTTGAGTAATACCCGCATTTTACATACACAACAAGACAACATATTCGCACACCGATATCTGAGAATGCACAAATAACACCTTAATTATTATGGAACAGGGAATAATACTTATTGCAGACGACGATGCAGATGATCGTTTTTTGGTAAAAGCCGCTTTTGATGACACAGGTTACAACGACACGCTGTTGTTTGTAGAGAATGGTGTAGAAGTAATGGAGGAAATGAACCAACGACTGACTCATGGCAACACATTACCCCATCTTATACTGCTGGATCTAAACATGCCAAAAAAAGATGGCCGGGAGGTATTGCGAGAACTAAAACAACATCTGCTACTAAAGAAAATACCAGTAGTTATCTTCAGTACTACCAACAACCCCCAAGAGATAGCACGCTGCTACGACCTTGGTGCTAATTCCTATATTACCAAGCCCAATAGCTTTGAGCAACTGATAAACATACTTTCATCGGTGCGGCAATACTGGCTGCAAATAAATAGCCGACCATAACAGTACTACACCCCTGCATGTGCTACCCACACGCAGCTAAAATGGGCATCTATAATTCCCTTCAGCAGTACGGGATGAGGCACGGGTGCCAACTGAAAGTCTATGACTACATCGTAGCCTTCATCGCTCTGTTTGATAGAGGAAATAGGCAAATGATTCTTGAACGACACCCCTTTTCTGCCATGCCATTTATAGATTGCCTCCTTACTGCACCATGCCAGCGTCACCAACTCGTGCTGATTGCGGCACCACTCAAGTTCGGTATCTGACAAAAACTTTGTTTTTATATCCATAATACGAGGCGACCATACCTGTATGTCTATACCAGTATCTTGCCGGCTATCTACCACAGCCGCTATGTATGGCCACGAGTGAGAAATAGAAAAATAGTACTCTTTATCGGGCAAATGAGGTTTGTTGTGCTCATCACGCTTTATAGTATGCAGCGGAAAGTCGTGCTGCAAATGCTGTAGCAAAAACCTACCTGCAAGGTGTTCCAGCCGCTTTGTGTCGTTGGCAATGGTGGTATCTATTCCGGTTCTATCATAAAAAAACTCTTCAGGTTCATCGGCCCGCCAAATGGCTGCTATACCGGTTTCACCCACCTTCCACTCCTGCAATAATGGCATGCCAAGCAACGTTTGAGACCAAAAATAGTAAATTGTCTTTACGCCAATGGTACAAGCACTCAGCTCATCATCTGACAACTACTTATATGTAGTGGCCATTTTCAAAATTTACGCCCAAAGGCTATCTTTGCAACAGGTATACTTAATTGTTTTTTCTGTTACGTATATCCTGTATTTCTTCAACAAAACACAGTTTGCATATGCCTTCATTAGCAGCCACTCCCCGCACCGCACGTATATCGTATGATGAATTCAAGCAGGAAGCGTTGCGGGACTACCGCATGGCTGTAGCAAGCCGGGAAGCAAGCCTTATAGGGCGGCGCGAGGTACTGACCGGAAAAGCTAAATTCGGAATATTTGGAGATGGTAAAGAACTGGCGCAAATAGCCGTGGCCAAATGTATACGCCCCGGCGATATACGTAGTGGCTACTACCGCGATCAGACCCTGATGTTTGCCACAGGTATGAGTAATATACAACAGTTCTTTTCTCAACTATATGCCGACCCTAATCTGGAAAACGAACCCGCTACCGGTGGCCGTATGATGAACGGGCACTACGGTACCCGCTGGGTAGATGATGAAGGCGAATGGAAAGACTTGATGAGTACACCACAGTCCAGCAGCGACATATCGCCTACAGCAGGACAAATGGTACGCGGTCTTGGTCTGGCCTATGCATCGAAGCTGTATCGCAACAACGAACAGCTGCACGAAGGCTTTGAGAAATTTACCAACAAGGGCAATGAAGTAGTATTTTGCACCATAGGTGATGCCTCTACATCGGAAGGGCTTTTTTGGGAAAGTGTAAATGCTGCTGGTGTGCTGCAAGTACCACTGGCCATCTTCATTTGGGATGACGGCTATGGCATATCGGTACCAAGAGCCTACCAAACAACCAAAAACTCTATTTCTGATGCCCTCGCCGGTATGCAATGGGATGACCAGAAAGGTGGCATTAACATATACACCGCAAAAGGATGGGATTATGCCGGTCTGGTACAGACTATACAAACAGGCATTGCCCGCGTGCGAGAAACGCATATACCAGCAATATTCCACATACAGGAAGTAACACAACCTCAGGGACACTCTACATCGGGCTCGCACGAACGGTACAAGAGCAAGGAACGTTTGGAATGGGAAAAAGAATGGGACTGTCTGTCGCGGATGCGACAATTTCTTGTAGAGAATAAAATTGCCACTGAAGAAGAAATTGTAGCAGTAGAAAACGAAGCAAAAGAAGAAGCACGTAGTGCCCGCCAGCGTGCATGGGATAACTTTATTGCTCCCATTAAAGAGCAGGTAAGTCAGGCAGTATATTTGTGCAATCAGGTAACGTTTGAAGGCGGACCCAACGCTCAGAATGTGGCTGGCATTGCCAAAGAACTGGGTGCCATACGCGAACCTATACGCAAAGATGTGATGCAGGCAGTAAGAAAAGTACTTTCGCTATGTAATGAAAGTACCGATGCAGGCAGGGCCTTACGTAATTTCTATAATCAGCTAAGTGCCGACAATCGTAAAAAATTCTCTTCTCACCTACATTCTGAATCGAAGTATAGTGCATTGAAGGTGAAGGAAATACCGGCGCAATTTGATGCAGAAAAACAAATGCTGAATGGATATGAAGTACTGAACAAGTTCTTCGACCTCACATTTGAAAAGAACCCCGCAGTTGTAGCTTTTGGAGAAGATCTTGGTAAAATAGGCGATGTGAACCAGGGCTTTGCTGGTTTGCAGGACAAATACGGTGCCCTACGCATTACCGATACCGGTATACGCGAGGCCAGCATCATTGGTCAGGGTATAGGTTTGGCACAACGTGGCCTTCGCCCAATAGCTGAAATACAATATCTTGATTATCTTTTGTATGGTTTACAACCACTGAGCGACGATGTGGCAACCATGCTATATCGCACCCGTGGTGGGCAGAAATGCCCCATTATAGTACGTACACGTGGCCACAGATTGGAAGGCATATGGCATAGCGGATCGCCCATGGGCATGATAATCAATTCTATACGGGGTATGTACCTGTGTGTACCACGCAACATGGTGCAAGCGGCGGGTATGTATAACACCCTATTGCAAAGCGATGAGCCGGGGATAGTGGTAGAATGCCTGAACGGCTACAGGCTGAAAGAAGCGATGCCTACCAACATTGATACATTTACGGTGCCCTTCGGTGTGCCGGAAGTGATAAGAGAGGGCAACGACATTACGATAGTATCTTATGGCTCTACACTGCGAGTAATAGAAGAAGCAGTAACAACCTATCTGGAACCTTTGGGCATCAGTTGCGAAGTAGTAGACGTACGTACATTACTACCGTTCGATATCAATCACATGATTGTAGAATCGCTGAAGAAAACCAACCGCATTGTGTTTGTTGACGAAGACGTACCCGGTGGAGCCAGTGCTTATATGTTCCAACAGGTGATGGAGATACAAGGTGGTTACCGCTGGCTGGATGTAGCCCCGCGTACCATAACGGCACAGGCGCATCGCCCAGCATATGCAACTGATGGAGACTATTTCTCTAAACCGGGAGCTGAACATATTGCAGAAATCATTGAACAAATGATGCAGGAATAATGATATCCCGCATCAGGATAGAAGAATTTTTGCAACTGGCAAGGAATAGTCCGGTACTGGATGTACGTAGCCCATCGGAATATGGGCATGCGCATATACCCGGAGCCATAAGCTTTCCATTATTTACCGACGAGGAGCGGAAACAGGTAGGCACCACCTACAAACAACTGAGCAGGGAGAAAGCCATCAAAATAGGGTTAGATTACTTTGGGGTACGTATGCGCCCAATGGTAGAAGCTGCCGAGGAAATTGTAAAGCAGCATTATAACCTGTACGATGCTGATGCACGGGAAAAGCCAACTATTTTGGTGCATTGCTGGAGGGGTGGCATGCGTAGTGCTGCCATTGCGTGGTTATTAGACCTCTACGGCTTTGGTGTATATACATTGGCTGGTGGCTACAAAGCTTACAGGCATTGGGTACTACAACAATTAGCCTCGCCACACAACTACCATATTATAGGTGGATACACAGGATCGGGCAAAACTGATATGATAGAATATCTCCGGAAACAAGGCCATCAGGTATTGAATCTGGAAGATATGGCCAAACACAGGGGGTCGGCATTTGGGGCTTTGGGTATGGGAAACCAACCAACGCAGGAATATTTTGAAAATATGCTGGCCAACCAAATTGCCACATTCAACAACGAAAAACCTGTATGGACCGAGGATGAGAGCCGAAGGATAGGCAATCTGAACATACCAGAGGCCCTCTGGCACCAACTGCGGAAGGCAGTAGTATATTTTGCAGATGTACCTGTAGCAGATAGGCTAAATCGTATTACTGCAGGTTATGGCCAATACAGGCAAGATGAGCTGGCCGCCAACATAGTAAGAATAAAAAAACGGTTGGGGGGTGTAGCTACCAGAGATGCACTTGGATACCTTATAGAAGGTAATCACAAAGAGTGTTTCAGAATACTGCTGCGCTACTATGACAAATTTTATGCACACGATATAGATGTGCGCAGGAAAGAAACTACAGTACATATAGTTGCCACCAACACCGGCGATGCTGCTGCCAACGCACGGCTTTTGCTGGGTACATCTATTTCTAAGGAACAATAAAAATACTATCATATGACTGGAGGGGAGCATAAACTAACACAATATTCCAGAGGGGCTGGTTGTGGCTGTAAAATAGCACCATCAGTATTACAAGACATCATAGGCCAATCTCCAACATCCTTTCCGGGCTTGATAGTAGGTAATGCACATGCCGATGATGCTGCTGTGTATGATACCGGCAACGGACAATACCTGATAGCTACCACCGACTTCTTTATGCCCATTGTAGATGACGCATACGATTTTGGGCGTATTGCTGCCGCCAACGCCATAAGCGATGTGTATGCTATGGGGGGCACTCCGACATTGGCACTTGCGGTACTGGGGTGGCCTATTAGCGATATTCCCCCTTCGGTAGCGGCACAAGTACTGGAAGGGGCAAGAGCCATCTGCAACGAGGCTCGCATACCCCTTGCCGGCGGGCATACAATAGATAGTGCAGAGCCATTCTTCGGACTATCGGTAAATGGCTTTTGTAAAGCTGAGTACCTTAAGAAAAATAATACAGCCGCAGCAGGAGATGTGCTGATACTGACAAAACCCATAGGTACTGGCATATTGGCTACGGCTATGAAACGCGGATTGTTGCAGGACGACCATTACCCAGCACTTCTTGAAAACCTGACCAAGCTGAACAGTATAGGTGCCCAATTGGGTGCCATAGCGGGCGTTACCGCAATGACCGACGTAACGGGTTTTGGTATTGCCGGGCACCTGATAGAGATGGTAGAAGGGGCTGGCTTGTCGGCAGAGTTGTATTACAACAGATTGACTATGTTACCAGGAGTGAAACAATATCTGACAGAGCGCATAGTACCCGATGCCACCTACAGAAACTGGAATAGCTATGGTAACAAAATAGACTTTGGTACCGATGTAGATGTAATGGAAGCATTCAGTACCCTGCCCGACCCACAAACAAACGGCGGATTGCTGGTAGCTGTGAAGCCAGACGACGTAGCGGCGGTGTACCAAACAATGGAACAAGATGGAATGTCTTTGTATGCCAAAATTGTAGGCAGGATACTTCCGAGAAGAGAAAAAGTCATTTATGTAGTGAACATATCTGATATTTAATTTTATTTTAGCATAAAAATCAAGATACGCAGCATATTTTTGTTGCCAAACTGTTTTTTTGGGGGGTGAATCGGGGGAAGGTGCTTATACCTTAAATTCTCTTTAGGTATAGGGTTACCGAAAAATATTAATTTTGACACACACCGATAAAAATGCCACAAATGGATCAGATAGACCTGAAGATACTGCGCATATTACAAAAGGATTGTATGGTCTCATACAAAGAAATTGCGAATCAGGTTGGGCTTTCATACAACCCTACTTATGAACGCATTCGCAAAATGGAAGAAGAAGGTATCATTCAAAGCAGAGTGACCATCCTTAATCCATCTAAAATAGGTATAGGTATATTTGTATACTGTAATGTAACGCTGAAGGAACAATCGAAGCAAAGTCTGGTAGATTTTGAAGAGCGGGTGAGAGCCATACCAGAGATATTGGAAGTGGTAAGTATGTCTGGTGCCTATGACTACATGCTGAAAATAGCGGCACCAAACATAGATGCTTATAACAAATTTATTATGAATGAACTGGCCGACATACCCAATATAGGCCAATACCACAGCAATATAGTACTGAGTGTAGTGAAGAAGACTACCGAATATCCGTTGTACCCGAAAGAGCATTAAGCAAAGTTTGGTGCAATGATGCGTATTCGACGATAAAAGTCTTGAATAATCAAGTCGTTACAAAGATTGCCCATACTACCCGTGTGGGAATGTTGTATCGTTTTGTCTGCTATAAAAGTTCCGTTCGCCACATCGTGTGCAACCCTTCGGTACGCATCGCGAAACGGTACACCCTGAAGTACCAGATTGTTTACAACCTCTACTGTATACAGCATGTCGTAGCCCGCACGTTCTAATATTCCCTCTACAACAGAGATATTCTCCATAGCTACTGTTACCATTTTTATACACAGTTTTAATTGCTGCATGGCAGGGAAGAGATATTCCTTAGTCAGTTGTACATCGCGGTGATAACCAGAAGTAAGGTTGGTAGTGAGCAATGTAAGCTGGCTGGGCAATGCCTGTATACCATTGCAATGCCCGCGTACCAGCTCAAATACATCGGGATTTTTTTTGTGGGGCATAATGCTGCTACCTGTAGTAAATGCCGGAGGGAATGAGACGAAAGCCATATTTTGGTTACAGAACAAACACACATCGGCCGATAAACGGGATAGTGTAGCGGCTATGCCCGCAATAGCGATAGCAACAGTTTTCTCGGTTTTGCCACGGGTCATTTGTGCATATACCACATTCACATTCATGCCACCAAAACCCATCAACTGAGTAGTCAACTCCCTGTTTAACGGAAAAGACGAACCATACCCGGCACCTGAGCCAAGCGGGTTGCGATTGACCATATTGTAAGCCGCTATCAGCAACTCCATGTCATCACTCAGGCTTTCGGCCCATGCAGCAAACCAAAGACCAAAGGAAGATGGCATAGCCAACTGAGTATGCGTATAGCCAGGCAACAGATCATGTTTGTACCGTTCGCTCAGGGTTATCAGTAATTGAAACAGTTGCGCTACATCGGTTGCAATATGCATTATTTCATCTTTCAGAAACAACTTGATGGCGGTTAGCGACTGGTCGTTGCGGGAGCGGCCACTATGAATTTTTTTACCGGTATCACCTACCATTTGGGTGAGCCTGAACTCAATTTCGGAATGAACATCCTCTACACCATTACCTATCGTAAAAGTACCGGCATCTATATCTGACAGAATGGCGTGAAGAGCAGATTGTATTTCCTTTAGTTCAGCATCTGTCAACAAGCCAATGGAAGCAAGCATTTGCCCGTGGGCTAAAGATGCCAAAACGTCGTACCGTGCAAGATACAAGTCCATTTCTTTGTCGCGACCGGTAGTAAATTGTTCGGTAAGAAGGGCATAGTTATCTGCCACAGTACCATCAGCACCCCACAATTTCATATCAATTCATTTAATTTCAGTAACATATCTATGTACAGTTGCATGCCCTCTGCAATCTCGTTTACAAATATGTATTCATCGGCCATGTGAGACCGGGCAGAATCGCCGGGTCCTATCTTTACAGTAGGAAACGGCATCAGTGCCTGATCGGAAATAGTGGGAGAACCAAATGTACCTATGCCCAACTGCTGTGCAGCCATTACTACCGGATGATGGTTATCAATACCCGAAGCCCGGAGTCGTAACGAGCGTGGTACCACCTTTGCAGCCACATGTTGCTGTACCAGATGTAGCACATCTTCGTTATTGTACAAATCTGTTGTGCGTACATCTACCGTATACCGGCAACTTGCGGGCACAATATTGTGTTGTGTACCAGCTTCTATACCGGTAACAGTCATTTTCACTTCGCCCAATAAATCTGAGACCTGCCCAAAATGCCATGTACGAAACCATTCTATATCTTTCATGGCCTTATACAGCGCATTGTCGCCCTCTTCGCGGGCAGCATGGCCAGCCACGCCCATCACCGTACAGTCCAGCACTAACAAACCTTTTTCGGCTACAGCCATATTCAGCAGTGTTGGCTCGCCTACTATACCCAGGAAAACATCGCCCAGTAGGGGTAGTATCATTTCTACCCCACCCCTGCCCGATATTTCCTCTTCGGCTGTGGCAGCAAATACCAGATTGTATTGCAGCTTTATGCCCGCTTGCTGCACATATAAAAATGCTCCCAATAATGCTACCAGACAACCACCTGCATCATTACTACCAAGGCCATATAATTTTCCATCTTCCTCGTCTGCGGAAAAAGGATTTCGGGTATAGCCCGAATTGGGTTTTACCGTATCGTGATGCGAATTCAATAATACGGTGGGTAGGCCCTTTGTATATCCCTTGCCAAATGCCAGTACATTGTTGCCTATTCTGTCTACCGGATAGCCATAACAATTTATGGTTGTGGATAATAGGGTAGCCGTTTGTTGTTCTTCCCTGCTTACAGATGGTATGGATATAAGCTTGCGCAGCAAGCGCAACATGTCGGTTTGCAGTGCTTCTATACTATGCATGAGCCAATATTGTACCTTTTTTCTCTTCAAGTATGTTTTGTGCATGGCATATGCGCACACTTGATACCCCACTACTCAGTGTGCGGAATGCCGCATCGAGCTTGGGTATCATTCCTCCCTGTACTGCACCTTTTGCCCGCAAATCGGTTACCATGGCCTGTGTCAACAAATCAATGACCGATTCATCATTGGAAGGATCACTCAGTACCCCCTTTTTCTCGAAGCAATACATCAGCTGTACTTCATATTGCTGGCACAAAGCAATTGCCAGCATAGATGCTACTGTATCGGCATTGGTATTCAGCAATCCACCCTCACTCTGTGTTATTGCACATAAAACAGGTGTAAGCCCAAGCCCCAATAGTTGCGACAATCGGGTTGTGCTAACGGACGAGGGCTCTATGTCGCCCACCCAACCATAATCTATAGGGATTCGGCAACGCCTGGTGCTTTTAATGACAGCTGCATCTGCACCTGACAAGCCGATAGCATCGCAACCGGCATTCTGCAAGCCCGACACTATTTTTTTATTCACCAATCCGGCATAAACCATTATCGCTACATCCAGCGTTTCGGGGGTTGTTAAGCGTCTGCCCTCTATCATGGTTTGTGGCAGGTTCAGTCGTTTACACAATGCCGTGGTTGTTTTGCCACCACCATGCACCAAAATTTTGTATCCCGGCAATGCAGCAAAACGTTGCAGAAAACCGGATAGGGCATTGGGTTCATCGGTAACATTACCGCCTATTTTTACAACTGTAAGCTGCTCCATTGGTTCTACTAAATAAGTATTGTTTGCAAAACGGCTTGTGCCGCGTAAATTCTATTGGTTGCCTGTTGCAATACAAGGCTTTGAGGGCTGTCTATAACGCTATCTGCAATCTCTACCCCCCTGCGCACAGGAAGGCAATGCATTACATAGGGGTTGCCTGCCGCATTCAACCTGTCGGTGGTCAACATCCAATCGCCACTAACGGCAGGAATTTCGCCATAGTGTTCGTAGGACGACCAATTTTTTACATAAACAAAATCTGCCGTATCAATCGCCTCCTGCTGGTTACTGACAATTGTTGCCCCCGGGGCAAAATGGCTGCATAATGCGTACCCCGGCGGGTGTGCAATAGTGAGTTGGTAACCGGAAGATAAAACCCATTCGGCAAAAGAGTTGGCTACAGCCTGCGGCAAGGGCTTGACATGCGGTGCCCATGTCAGTACTATTTTGGGCTTACTTGTGTTCTTGAAAGACTCTATTGTAATAAGGTCTGCCAAACTCTGCAATGGATGCCTTGTGGCAGACTCCATACTTACCACAGGCACGCCGGCATACCGCACAAACTGATTTAAAATTAACTCGCTATAGTCTTGCTCACGGTTACTGAGTGACGGGAAACAGCGCACGGCCACCACATCGCAATATAAACCCAGCATGGCAGCCGCATCTTTTATATGCTCCGATTTCCCTCCATTCATTACCACACCATCCTGAAACTCTAATGCCCATCCATCGGCACTCACATTTACAGAGATTACATTCATGCCCAAATTCTGAGCCGCACGCTGTGTACTGAGTCTGGTGCGGAGACTGGGGTTCATGAAAACAAGGCCAATGGTTTTTCCTTTGCCAACATGGTTGTGGGCAAGAGGATGCTTCTTTGCCGCCAAAGCAGTTTCTATAAGACTGTCAATGTTGGTCACATCGTGTACGCAGGTAAAGTTCTTCATGACTCAAGGGAATTGATAACACCTGTAAATGCCCTGATAAACGCATCGCACTCTAACCGGGTAACACCCAATGAGGGCAACAGACGCACGGTATTTTTCTGTGAGGCTGCACCTGTAAATATCTTGTGCTTTTCCAGCAACAACATACGAATATGTTGTGCCAAATGGCTGGTTTCTACCCCCAGCATCAGGCCACGCCCCCTTACGGAAATGCCTGCTACCTGCTGCAATTGCCGAACAAGATATGCCCCCATGTCGGCTGCATTGGCCATCAACTGCTCTGTTTCTATCACCTCCAAAACTGCTATAGCAGCTGCACATGCCAGATAGTTGCCGCCAAACGTAGTGCCAAGCATTTCTTTTACCGGTGGTAAATAGTTGGCCACCAATACCCCTGCTACTGGAAAGCCATTGCCCATACCCTTGGCTACGGTAATAATATCGGGCACTACACCATGGTGCTGATGCGCAAAGAAACGCCCTGTGCGCCCGTAACCCGATTGCACCTCATCGGCTATCAGCAAGGCTCCGTATTGCTTGCATAAAGCTGCCAGGGTGGTCCAGTAAGTGGTGTCGGGTTCATAGATACCCGCCACGCCCTGTATGCCTTCTACCACCACTGCCGCAATGGTATTGTCCATAACGCTTGTCAGCGCAGCCACGTCATTGAACGGTATACGAATCACATTGGTGGTCTCGTTTACAGGTGCTATAATGCGGGCATTGTCGGTAGCTGCTACGGCCAACGATGTACGGCCATGAAATGCACCCGATAAGGCTACTATCTTTTTGCGCCCGGTGTAGAACGAAGCTACCTTGAAGGCATTTTCGTTGGCCTCTGCGCCGGAATTGCATAAGAATAGCTGATAATTGTCATAGCCCGACATAGCCCCCAATAGATCGGCCAACTCGTGTTGCAGGGCAATATGTACCGAATTGGAATAAAACCCAATACGGGACAATTGCTGAGATAACTTCTGTACGTAGTGCGGGTGCGTATGGCCTATAGATATAACCGCATGCCCACCATACATATCGAGGTATTGTTGCCCATGAGTATCCCATACATAACTACCCAATGCGCGGGCAATCTCAATATTTTGTATCGAGTAAACGTCAAATAACTTCATCATTAAAATGCACTTGCTTTTAGTCTAAGGCCTGCGTCTTCGGGTAGCCCCAACATCAGGTTCATATTTTGTACCGCCTGCCCGCTGGCACCCTTCAGCAGATTGTCTATTACACTCACTATCATTACATCATCGCCATCGGTAGCTACCTCCAGCATACATTTATTGGTATTTACTACCTGTTTCAGGTCGGCAGGTTCGTGGGTTACCTTTACAAACCGGCTATTGCTGTAATAGCCCGCAAGCAAATCATGCACACGATGTGCATTGCCGGGAATGGACATCGTGATACATGCCAGTATGCCACGTGCAAATGCCCCCCGTTGTGGCAGCATGGCTATTTTGCCCGTGTAGCCTGGTTGCAGCCTACCCAAAGTCATGTTAATTTCGGCAAGGTGCTGATGCTGAAATGGCTTGTATACCGACAGATTGTTATCGCGCCAGGCATAATGGCTGGTACGGCTTGGTGCCTGCCCGGCCCCTGTAGCACCGGTGGTACATACCGCGTTGGTATGGGCAGGCAGAATGCCTTCTGCTGCTAATGGGGCCAATGCCAATTGTATAGCCGTAGCAAAACAACCGGGATTGGCAATATGCTGTGCGGCTACAATAGCATTGCGGTTCACCTCGCACAAACCATACACAAAAGTGCGGTCTGGCGGGCTTTGCAGCCTGAAGTCCTGACTGAGGTCTATGATGCGGACGCTATGATGGAAGCCGGCAGCAGCAGTAGCCGATGAGCCATGACCACTACAAATGAATACCACATCGATACCATGGGCAGGTGTGGCAGTAAAATGCACATCAGTTTCCCCCAACAAATCGCGATGTACCGTCCAGACTGGTTTGCCTGCATTACTCTCGCTTTGTACCCATTGTACAGATACACTTTGATGCAATAACAACAGCCGCAACAACTCGCCCCCCGTATAGCCGGCACCACCTACAATACCTACTCTAATTTTCATGGATGGTACTATTTACCTGATGAAAGATTGCGGTTTGATTGCCGAATATCCGGGTGAAGCCACGCACATCATCGCCCGTCCAGCCATTATTCATTTCGCCATACTTACCAAACTTGCTTTGCATCATGTCGTGAGAGCTGGAAATACCGGTAAGCTCGAAACGATAGGGATGTAGTGTTACATACACATCGCCGGTAACTGTCTTCTGACTATCTGTCAGAAAAGCCTCTATATTGCGCATGGTGGGGTCCAGCATCTGGCCTTCATGCAGACAGTTTCCGTACCATGCGGCCAACTGGTCTTTCCAAAACAGTTGCCACTTGGTAAGTGTATGTTTTTCCAGCAGGTGATGCGCCTTTATAATGATGATAGGCGCAGCAGCTTCGAACCCTACCCTGCCCTTTATGCCAATAATTGTATCTCCCACATGCACATCGCGCCCTATGCCATAAGGGGCAGCTATGGTGTGCAAGTATTGTATACATGCAACCGGGCTGGCAAGTTGTTGGCCATCTATATCCGTCAACTCCCCCCGGCGAAACGATAATACCACCTGCCGTGGAGTAGTTTCTGTTGCCGGTGTGGGCCAGGCATGTTCGGGTAAAGGATGTGCGGAGGTTAAAGTTTCGGCACCACCAACCGATGTGCCCCACAAACCTTTATTAATGCTATATATAGCCTTTACCGCATCGTATTGAATGCCATGTTCTTGTAAATAGCCTATTTCTTGCTCTCTACTCAGCTTTTGGTCGCGTACCGGCGTCAGTATATCACAACCGGGTAGCATTTGCAGTAATACCATATCGAACCGAACCTGATCGTTACCAGCCCCGGTACTACCATGTGCTACGGCATCTACCCCCAACTGGTGGGCATACCGGGCTATTTCCACAGCCTGCACCATGCGCTCTGCACTTACACTGAGGGGATAGGTGCCGTTTTTAAGAATATTGCCATATACAAGGTACCGTATACAGGAGTTATAAAATACCTCATTCATATCGGCACAATGGAAGGACGATGCACCGAGCAGGTTGCTTCGTCCTTCCAGCTCCAGAATGTCGGACGGAGAAAAACCACCGGTATTGATGGTGAGCAGGTGTACTTTGTACCCCAGACTTTTGGATAAATATACGGCACAGTATGTGGTATCGAGCCCACCACTGAATGCCAGTAGAACACTCTTCATGACGTAATTACTTCTATATGGCAATGATGGTTGGAGGTTGATTCGGTTAGTTCTGCCTGATTATAGGTCATTGCAGTACACAAGCAGTTCTTAAAGTCTTTGCTGGTAAGAATAGTATAGTTGACACAGCTTTTGCAACCTGCCCAAAAAGCCTCATCAGTAGTAAGCTCTGAATAGGTAACAGGCTTGTACCCCAAATCGGAATTGATTTTCATTACGGCAAGGCCGGTGGTAAGGCCAAAAATGGTAGCCTCGGGATATCGGGTGCGGGATAAATGAAAAATAGCTTCCTTTATTTTTCTGGCCAGCCCATATTTCCGGAAATCGGGCTTTACAATCAGACCTGAGTTGGCTACATAGCTACCATTGCCCCATGTTTCTATATAACAAAAGCCAGCCCATTCGCCTGTGGCTGTAAGGGCTATTACCGCCTTACCCTCCAGCATTTTTTCTTGTATATAACTAACCGACCGTCTTGCAATACCTGTACCCCTTACCCTGGAGGATGACTCCATTTCTGTACATATCTCCCCGGCGTAGTCTTTGTGGATAGAATTTGCGATTTGCACAATAAACCTGCTCATAATATCTGCAAATGTAAAAAACGAAAAGACAATTGTATCTTTTCTTTGAAATTTTTTCAGATAAAAAATCTCGCAATCAAACCGTATAACAACAAAAGGTATAAAATGAATACTAATACAGTAATTATTATCTGAAAGTAAAAGAAAAATGATACTATGTATGGGTATGTACCAAAACGAGCGGGTCGCGACAAATGCCGCGACCCGCTCGTTTGATTTAATACTTCAGAAAATTAATTTGCCAGATATTTATCCAAATCGGCTCTTGCCTCTTCAGATCTATTGTATTTGCCTATTACTTTACCGTTTGGCCCCACCAAGAATGCCTGAGGTACAAATTCGATACCATAAGTGGCTGCAGCGGTAGAGTTCCACCCCTTCAGGTCGCTCATGTGGTTTGCCCAAACGAGTCCGTCCTTTTTAATGGCCTCTACCCACTTATCCTTACTCTGGTCGAGCGATACATTCAGCACTGTAAAGCCATTTTTTGCATCCTTGAATTTTTTTGCCGAATACTCTTTATATAAACCTACCAAGCCCGGATTGGAAGCGCGGCAGGGGCCACACCATGAAGCCCAAAAATCGATGAGTACATATCGTCCTTTGTTTATCTCGGACAACTTTATTGTTTTACCATCGGGGTTGGCATAGGCCAATTCCGGTGCGTTACTACCTACATTAATTTTGGTATTGGTATACTGCGCACTTGCCGACACTGCCACACTGGCTACCAATGCCAATGTTGAGAATAATTTTTTCATTTCGTGAATCATTAATTTGGTGTTGTAAATATAGGTATTGTGTTCAAATTACATGCCACACAATAAGGTTGCCCATGGATACTAAAAAGTTCTAACGTACTATTAACAGTATAAAAAAGACAATATTTACCCTTAATAACAATGCATTCCTACCTTTGTGTTATGAAAAGGTTCATTACATCTATTGTGTTAGTCATCTATATGGTGGCAGCCGTAGGTGTATCTTTTTCATTTCATTATTGTGGCGGGCACTACCAGAGTGTACAATTGGGTGGCGAAAATGTAAAAGGTTGCTGCGATGACGTTGGTACAGAAAGCGAAGACACGGATTGCTGTAGCAATAAAGTAGTGAAAATTGATTGCAAAGACGCTCATAGTGCATCAGAATATGTAGATATTGTATCTTTTGCACATGATGTAGCCTTGCTACCAACATTATGGAACTTTTATAACACGGTTTCAAGTCTTGTGTCGGTAACGCAGGAGCATAGACCGATACGTGGCCCTGCACCTCCACTAATAACAATTCCTCTTTTTATATTACACAGAGTGTTGCGCCTGTGATACCATTTTTTTTTGCGAACGTCCCCGTTTGCCTTTTGCTATTCCCTTTTGGGAATAAGCCCATTTGGCCAAATGACACAAATACTACATGGCATTTGTTATCAATGCTATACATGTAGTTAATTCATCTTTTTTCTACCATTATGTATCTGTTGGGCACAATGCAGCAGATGCATGACTTATTTGCATACATCTATTGGCCTTGAATTGCCAATAGATGATGCGCATTCTATACATTAGAAAAATAATCAACAATGAAATTATCAATAAATTATATAACCACATTGGCAATTATTGCGTTGTCCACAACAAACGCATTTGCCCAAAAAAGAACAGAAACCATAAAAGTATCTGGCAATTGTGACATGTGCGCTCGCAACATTGAAAAAGCAGCAAAGGCTGCCGGTGCCAATAAAGCCAAATGGAATACAGATACTCACCAGTTAAGTATCACGTACAATGCATCTGCAACCAGTACAGATTCTATACAGAAACAAATAGCAAATGTTGGGTACGATACAGAAAAGTACACAGGTAGCATGGATGCCTACAATAAGCTGCATGAATGCTGCAAGTATGAAAACAAGCGTAAATAACCATTAGTAAAAACAGCAAAATGAAAAAGTACATTCTGATAATACTACTATTTGCGGGGGTATCAGCTACCGCACAGATAAAATCGGCCACATTGGTGGCCAGTGGCCTAACCTGCAGCATGTGCAGCAAGGCCATATACAAGGCGCTGGAAGCACTGCCAATGATACAGACAGTAGCCGTAGACATAGAAAAATCGAGCTATACAATGACGTTTAAAGATGGTGTAGTATCGCCGGACGAAATACGGAATGCAGTAGAAAAGGCTGGTTTTTTTGTAGCATCATTGCAACTACAAGGCACTTTCAATGGCAGTAAGGTAGGCAAGGATACACATATAGATATAAGTGGAAGTACCTATCACTTTGTAGCTGTGGCCGACCAGACGCTAAATGGGGAAAAAACAATCACCCTCATCGACAAAAACTATCTGCCTCAAAAAGCGCGGAAAAAGTATAGCCACAAAACAAGTATGAAGTGTTTTGAAACGGGCTATATGGCTTCTTGCTGCCCCTCTTTTAGTAATACTGCAAAACGAATATACCATGTTACGCTATAGTATATTGTTAGCATTATCGTTGTTATGTACCCGGCACGGTGCCAATGCTCAAGAATTGTTTGTTTATTCGGAGCCGGCAAGTAATATGCCCGCCGGCAGTATGGGTCTGCGGCTTACTAACTGGATGATGGACGAAGTGAACAGTGCAAGGACGAATTACCACTTTATACCAGAAGTGATGTGGGGCGTATCGAAAGATTTGATGATACATGCCGAGGGCTTTGTGAGCAATCGTAATACAGGACTTGCTTGGGAAGGTGCTGCCTTATATGGTAAATATCGTTTCCTGAGCAGAGACAATGTATATCGTCATTTTCGGATGGCTGCTTTTGGACGTGTAGCCAGCAACAATGCCGACATTCACCAAGAGACGATACAGGTAAACGGTCACAATTCTGGCTATCAGGCCGGCATTGTGGCCACACAACTGCTGCACAAAACAGCATTGTCTATTACCGGGTTTTACGAGCAGGCATATGACAATCGAAAGGGTAATGATTTCCCCAAAGAACAGCCCAATGCGGCCTATAATTATATCTTATCGGCAGGCAAATTGATGTTGCCCAAAAAGTATACCAGTTATAATCAGACCAATCTGAATCTGATGGCCGAAGTTATCGGTCAGTGGTTACCGGCAACCGGGCAACATTCGGTAGATATTGCCCCATCAGTTCAATTCATTATTCATAGCCAAATGCGGCTGGATATTGGTTACAGGCAAGAATTGTACAGCAATATGTGGAGAACAGCACCCAATGGATTGCTACTTCGCTTTGAGTATCTGCTGTTTAACGCTGTGCCGCAATTGGGCCATCTCACTCACTCACTCACTCACTCACTCACTCACTCACTCACTCACTCACTCACTCACTCACTCTCTCACTCTCTCACTCTCTCTCTCTCTCTCTCTCTCTCTCTCTCTCTCTCTCTCTCTCACTAAAAAAAACTACTTACACGTTACAAATTGTATTAGTTGTAATTTACTGTTACAGGTACACCTGTAGTATTTATATACAAACCAGCTACCTGACCAGCACTAACGTTGAGGGTGGCACCAACATTCAGTGTTTCGCTACCAGCACTGCTCAGTACGCCTGTAGATGCCGGAGCCGATGTAAAGTTGTCGACTGTCATTGTGTGCGTAGCACCGTCTGAAATGACACAAGATACCGGCAATGTTATTGCATATGTGTAGCCACTTTGACCCGATACAGTGAAACTTGCGGCAGACACAGTACCAGTTGTTGCTGGCAGCGTTACACCACCTGCACCACCTGTAGTACGGGTGCCAGCGGGTGTAAGGATAGCGGTACCCGAAATAGTTGCCGATACCGCAACATTACCAAAATTCATATCTACAGTTTTAGCTATAGAGATAGGTACTATGATGTTGGCAGAAGCCGATGCTGTTGCTGTTGCCTGTGCCGAAGCATGGAAAGAAAAACCTGCTACTGCTACTGTTGCGATTGCCAAAGATTTGATGATGTTCTTCATAATAACTTGTTTTTATTGTTTGTTTATGTTTTGTTTTATGCCAATACTATTACCATTTGCATACCAAAAACATAAACAACTAAAAATCAAACACTTACGAAAATGCACATAAAACAAAATGTGCAATAAACGGAAAACAATTCCCGTTATTGCACATCGTACAATTACCGAACATGCAAAAGCCGGGCATTGCCCGGCTTTTGCATGTATATTGAAGAAAGATTATCTACTACAAATGGATAGCTTCGCCAAGAGCTACTTCTACAGCATCTTTGATGCCTTCGCTCATGGTTGGGTGTGGGTGTATGCTATCCAACACCTCTTTCCATGTAGTTTCCAGCTTGCGTGCTACAACTGTTTCTGCTATCATCTCGGTTACATTGTAACCAATCATGTGCGTCCCCAGCCATTCGCCATACTTAGCATCGAAAACTACTTTTACGAAGCCTTCCTGAGCACCAGCAGCAGTTGCTTTGCCAGATGCAGAGAATGGGAATTTACCCACCTTCACTTCATAACCAGCATCTTTGGCTTGCTTTTCTGTCATGCCCACGCTGGCTATCTCTGGCGAGCAGTAGGTACAACCCGGCACATTGCCATAATCCAACGGCTCTGGCACATGGTGGTACTTTCCGTCTTTGTGCGCAAACGCTTCTACACAAATAACTGCTTCTTTTGAAGCAACGTGAGCCAACGCCTGACCGGGAGTGATATCGCCAATGGCATAAATGCCATCAACATTTGTTTTGTAAAATTTGTCTACCAGCACCCTACCCTTATCGGTTTGGATTTTCAATGCTTCGAGGCCAATGTTTTCGATGTTGGCGGCTACACCAACTGCACTCAGCACTACATCTGCTTCCAGCACTACGTCTCCGTTTGCTGTTTTTACAGTTGCTTTTGCCGTATCACCACTGATGTCTACTTTCTCTACAGAAGCGTTGGTCATGATATTAATACCCTTCTTTTTGAAGACTTTTTCCAATTCTTTAGAAATATCTTCATCTTCTACGGGTACTATGCGTGGCATAAACTCTACAATAGTGACCTTGGTACCTATGCTATTGTAGAAATAGGCGAACTCTACACCAATAGCACCAGAACCAACTACTATAATGCTTTTGGGCTGTTCTGGCAATACCATAGCCTCGCGGTAGCCTATTACCTTCTTGCCGTCTATAGGTAAGTTGGGCAACTGACGCGCTCTGGCACCTGTGGCCAGTATTACGTGGCGTGCCTGATGAGCTGTTGTATTGCCATCGGCACCAGTTACTTCCACCTCTTTTTTACCATTCAGCCTACCCATGCCCTGCAAAACATCTATTTTGTTTTTGCGCATCAAGAACTGGATTCCCTTACTCATTTTGTCGGCAACACCGCGACTACGCTTTACTATAGCATTGAAGTCTGCCTTGAAATCTCCGGCTACTATTCCATAATCGGCTGCGTGTGTGAAATTCTCAAAAACACTTGCCGATTTGAGCAATGCCTTAGTAGGTATACAGCCCCAGTTAAGACATATACCACCAAGGTTTTCTTTTTCTACGATAGCTGTTTTATACCCAAGCTGTGCAGCACGTATTGCCGCAACATATCCACCCGGGCCACTTCCTACTACGATCACGTCGTATGCCATAAAACTATTTTATTGTTTGGTAAGTAAATGTATTACGAATTGCGCGACAAATGTAGTAAAAATAGGTAAGAAGCGTATGCAGATTGCGGGTGATTACCATTGTGCAACAAGATGCAGGTGTGCACAAAACAATACTGACACTACATGCATAAAGATGCAGCACATAAAATTGGCCAGATAAGGGCAGCGGTGTGACTACACGTAACAAAATATCAACCGACCTACATTATATTTACAATTCATTATCAACAGATACCCACATTTTGATCAACTGGTCTGTAAGAAAAGTTTTAGATGCCCAAACAACCGGCTTTGAAAAAGCACGATTGAAAATTGTATTCTTCATTTTGTTTTTTACAATATTGAAGATGCTAATGGTTGCTGGCTTCACACTTGCAAACGGGCAAAGTTTGCAATTGGGCCGCAGCATTTTCATGATTGTAACCTATCTCGCATTTGGGTTCATTGTTATGCAAAAACCTTCAACCAAAGAAGCAATAGCGCATATCATGATTGTGTTGGGAATAGTAATGGTAGCACTGAATATATTCTTCTTTGCACACAGAATCAATCTTTTATCAATACAATTTGCCTTCATGATTGCGGTAAGCAGTTTCTTTATTCTTGGAAGCTCGCTTGGTTTTGTGTATTCGATAATGTCATTTTTGCCGATTGTCCTTTTTCTGTTTACAGGACATTCTCTCAATATTACTGTTGCATCGGCATCTGGAGAGTTAGCTTCGCCGGGGTTCGAGATATTGGTTGTACTCAACTTCGTTACAATTGTCATTGTTCATTATCTGTATTTCGATGCAATTCGTACTAATCTGAGAGAGAAAGAAAAGCTGAACCAGGAATTGAGTTTGGCGATAACCGAAGCAAATCGTCTTGCTGAAGTCCGTTCTGAATTTCTGTCTACCATGTCTCATGAGTTGCGCACACCACTGAATGCTGTTATTGCTTTGGCAGAAATGTTGCGGGAAGACAATCCGGCAGAACGCCAGAAGGAGAATTTGCGGTTATTGCATCTTTCTGCTGTAGATCTTTTGTCGCTCATCAATAACATTCTCGATTTCAACAAGCTTGAATATGAAAATCTGAATCTGGAAAAAACACCATTTCATTTGGCAGAGTTTCTCAGGAATATTTGTTCGGTTCTGAGAGTAAAAGCAGCCAACAAAAAACTGAGTCTTCTCTTAGATATTGATAATAGGCTGAACAATGTTGTAGTTATTACAGATCCTTTACGTTTGGCACAAGTAATATATAACCTGGCGGGTAATGCCGTAAAATACACAGATGAAGGAAGTGTAACAGTAAGTGTTCGTTTATTGGAAACCGATGCTACCAATGCGCAAATTGAGATAGCCATTGCAGATACCGGAATAGGAATACCCGACTTTATGAAAGAACGGGTATTTGATAAGTTTGCTCAAGTTTCCGGCACAGAAGGCAAAGCTCGTGGCGGTACCGGGCTGGGTTTGGCCATTGTAAAACAAATATTAGAATTATTTGGTACAACGGTACAACTTGAGAGCGATTATGGAGTTGGCTCCCGATTCTCGTTTGCCATTACTGTGCCGGTAACGAATGGCAGAGCAGAAATTACTAATGCGGAAGTTGCAGAACCGGTAAACGAAGATTACAGCAAAATGAAATTATTGATTGCAGAGGACGATCATGTAAACCGTGTTGTACTAAGAAAACAACTTGCCAGACTGAATGTAGAGGCCACAATTGTAAACAACGGACAAGAGGCATTAGACGCAGTTGATAATTCTAATTTTGATGCTGTCTTTTTGGATTTGCATATGCCCATAACCGATGGGTATGCTGCAATTGCAACCATACGCGCTATACCCAATGCACAAAAAGCAGGTATGTATGCAGTAGCATTTACTGCGGCTGTTACCGAACAGCAACGAATACTCAGTTCCGGCTTCAACGACTTTCTTTATAAACCAGTAAACCTCAATGAACTAAAAACAAAATTGAATAACATTAAAGAATACTGTGCCAGAAACAAGGCTGATTAATTTTTTACATTCCAGCACCCATAAAACAGCGCAACTCCTTTATTTTAGTATTGGTAAAATACACTGAATGTTGACTATGCCTGCCGGATATCGAAACATGACACACAAAACCTTCCTTAAAAGAAGGAGTGGCACAAAGTGATAACACCTAGAAAAATATGCCTGCGTATACATTAATAAAACAATACAGCAATTACTTTTTGACACTACGCGATAAGCCTTCCTATCATTTCTTTCAACAATTCCCGATCATCGCTATTGCTGTTAATGCCAACAGCCATCGTATTGTACCGTGCCAGCAGTAGCAAACATCGCTCTACCCGCTCTAATGGCCATGATGGCAGTATACTCAGCACCTCCTTCACAAAGTAGGGCGACATACCCAATGCTGCAGCAACTTCTTTGTCGGGTTTACCCTTTACAAAATTGGCGGTATATAACCTATTGAAGTGTGTATAGAGGGCCCCAATAATCAGGGGCATGGGGGCCGCCTTGGTATTAGCAAGAAAGTAAGCCAGCATCTTATAGAGCTTTTCGTGATTGTTGCTGGTTACCGCAGTGGGGAAATCGAATATATTATACTCTTTGCTTATTCCTATATATCGTTGTATAAGCTGAGTGGTCAGTTGTTTTTCTTCGGGTACATTAATGCGAATTTTTTCAATTTCATTTTCAATTTTCTGCAGGTCTGCACCAAGGTACGATGCAAGCATTTCGGCCTCTTGCCTGGGTACAATGAAACCTGTTTCCCGTCCGTACTCCTCTATCCAGTCCGGAAGCTTTTCGTCCTTTACCTTGTCTGATGTAAAAACTACTCCCCGTTCCTTCACTTCTTTTACAAAACGGGTTCGTGTATCGGCTTTTTTGAAGGGGTGTTCAATTAAAAAAACGGTAGATGGCGAAGGTTTGCGAATATAACCCAGTAGTGCATTCAGCCCCTTATCTTCGCCCTCGCCACCTTTTAGCTGTGCAGCATCTTTCAATATCACTACCTGACGTTCGGCAAACATAGGAAAGCGGCGACATGCACTTACCACATCTTGCCACGAAGCCTCCTTGCCATATAACACAGTCAAGTTAAAATCCCTTTCGGCAGGTGTCAGAATATGATTTTCGAAATAGTCCGAAAGCTTGTCGAGATAATATGGTTCCTCACCATCGGCAAGGTATACTGGGGCAAATTGTCTGATCTTCAGGGCCTGAATAATCTTATTGAATTCCGCATTCATTGTTGGCGTGAAATTACTGAAATGAACCGAACACAACCATAGAACAGTTATCCACACAAACGGATATTTTATGGAGGGCATTACTGACAGGTATCTTACTTTTGTCTCCACAGCATTTTTCATATGATTTTTCATATAGTAATTGGCGACATGGCCGCGCTACCACTTTCCGAGGCAATGAATACGAACCCTGAACTGGCGGGCGAAATAGTTGTAATAAGAGATTTGCTAAATATGGGGCCAGTGCAAAAAAATGCCGATGGTCAGAAATTTTCGGAGTTACGTAGTGCATTTTGGCAAGAGGTAACCGCACCCGACAAAACTAATATTACGGTAGACGATACCGAACGTATACTAAAAGTGAGTGCTGCTATGGCTGCAGACAGTAGCATAGTGGCGTGGGTGTGGGTAGCTCCATGGCCTGCCGATATATGTACACTTTTGTGGCTGGCCAAATATTTGGGCAAGTACCCCGGCCGCTACCACACTGTTAGTATAGCAGGGCTACCCTTTCTGGACGAAAATGGGAAGGTATTTTATCCGAAAAACATAAGCGAACTGCAACCCAAAGAAATAATAAAAGCCCGCAAACTGGCCCGTGCGGTAACATATGCCGAGATTGAAACAGATACAGAAGAATGGAACCGCATCACCAAAGAAAACGGGGGTATCCGTACGCTGGATGGGGTAAAAAAAATAACTTCCAGAAAAACTGAATTCTACGATTCGCAGCTTTTTGCTGCGTGTACTAACCAATGGCAAAAGGCCTATAAAGTGGTGAATAGTGCCATGACAAAAGGCAACATTCCCACAGGCGACACCTATATGGGGTGGCGGCTAAGGCAAATGGTATCTGGCGAAAAACTGCAAGTACAGGGCGATTTATCTAAAACGCTCAGAGACTTTGACGTAAAGGTGCCCGATGGCACACTACAGTTCTAAAAAAATGCTGGCAAGAATATCTCTTACTCTTGCCAGCGTATATACCTGCATAAAAGTGTGCACTACACCCACTATGGTTTTGGGGTACTACTCCATACTGTCAGCTTTTCCTTCAGTATACCAAGTGGCACGCAGCCGTCGCGTAGTACCTCGTCATGAAATGAAGCGATATTGAACCGGGCACCCAACAAATCTTCATACTTTCTCCGCTCTGCACTTATGGTCATTTGTCCTATTTTGTATGACAAGGCTTGCCCGGGCAAAGCCATGTATCTTTCTATTTCGGCAGTAGCCTCGGCTTCGCTGATGAGCTCGTGTGAGCGCATATAACTTATAGCGTCTTCGCGGGTCATGCCTTTTTGATGCAAGCCGACATCTACTACCAGCCTTATGGCCCTATGTATGGCATCGCTCAGGTGGCCAAAGTACTGCCATGGGTCGTTGTATACACCCAAGTTGCGACCCAATGTTTCGCAATAATGCGCCCAGCCCTCGCCATAGGCACCATACCACAAGAACCGCCTGAACGATGGCAGCCCCTTATTTTCCTGTTGCAGCGACAATTGGTAGTGATGGCCCGGAATGGCTTCGTGTAAAAACAATGTAGCCATGCCCACACAATTGAACTTTGTGGCATCGGGTACAGGTACATAAAAAATGCCGGGCCTTGTGCCATCTTCCGATCCCTGATTATACTCGGCACTGGCCGAAGCCTCGCGGAATGCCTCTGTTTGTCTGATGGTGAATTTTGTTTTGGGCACCAGATTAAACAGTTTTTTCACCATAGGTTCCTCCATCTTATGTATTCCTTCAAAACTATCTATAACCTGCCGGGCAGTGGTGAAAGGAAAAAATTGTTTGTTATTGCCTACATACCTGAAGAAGTCCTGCAAACTACCCTTAAAACCTACTTCTTCGCGTATTCGGTTCATCTCACTCTCTATACGAGCCACCTCGGCTACACCCGTGTTGTATATACTGTCTGGCGATAGGTTGGTAGTTGTCCAGAAACGAATGCAATAGTTATACCACGCTGCCCCACCCTTCATTGCACCAATGCCCGGAGATGCCCTGCTGACAGGTAAATATTCCTGTTGCAAAAAATTATACATTTTGGTATATGCCGGGTTCACTACATTTTGTATGGCATTGTGCCAAGCGGTAGCCAGTCTTTCTCGGTCGGTATCCGATACATCTGCCGGCAACTGCCGCATGGGGCCCCAAAAAATACTTTGCGTATCGTCTTTTGTTACAATTGCCTTTAACTGTGGTAGCATTTTTACCACCAGAGCTTTGGGCAAGACCCAACCATTGCCCATGCCTTGCTGCATGTTCACAATAGCTGTATCAATCCATGCCGGCAATACAGAAAGACGTTGCAACCATTGGTCATAGTCGGCAACTGTCTTGAAAGGTTGGTTACCGGTTCCTGCACCCAATTGAGGCAACTCCAGCAAGAAAGATGAAAACTGGTTTACCGGCAGCCAATGCGATGAATACTTCAGGCCTTCTATACTCATCTGCATTTCGTGGCAAAAGAGCCGCCAGTTCAGTTTGTCGGTATTCGTCATACCTGTGGTGTCTGCTTGCTGCGCCTGCTGTAGATATTTGTTGTAAAACCGCGACAAACTGTCTCTGAAGCTGGTTGCGATAGTAATGGTTAGTTTGTTGTTGTATCGGTTGTCGCCATAAGCAGTAGCCTCTACCGGGAATAACTGCAAACGTTCTTCCCAATAGTTGTTCAGTAGCTCTGCGAAATTGGCATTCATCGCTTTTGTGTCGTGAGCCGGGGGTGCATCGCTACAAGACCATAACATGGCCGACACCCCCAAAACCGCTATCCACTTTTTCATCTGGCAGTAATTTCCTGTAAATAAAGAAAATAACTGTCATATTTTGTTCACCTGTATAGGGTGAAGTTGCTTTTGCATTATCTTTTTCTGTAAAAATAGATATTGTCTCCCGCTGCATTGGCGGGCCTGTTCGACGAAAAGTAGCCATTACCCTCTGCCGAAATTGCCATACTCATGTCGTCGTAAGAAGAATTGACGGGTATGCCCATTGCTACAGGCGGTAAGAATGTACCAGTGTTTTGGTCCCAACTTGATGTATAGATATCTAAACCACCCAAACCCGGATGTCCATCCGATGCAAAAATCAGCGTGGTATCGTTTACCAAATACGGAAATACTTCTTCACCCTCGGTGTTGATGTTGGGGCCAAGGTTAATTGGTTGCATCCATTTACCGCGCTTATTTCGTTTACTCATGTACAAATCGCTACCGCTACCGTTCATGGTAGAACTGAAAATAAACGTGTTGCCATCGAGGCTTATGGTAGGATATGCTACCGAATAATTGGCCCTGTTGAATGGCATTGGGTGTACGTTTTTGAATGTTGATGTATTAGGGTCATACCCGGTTGCCATCATGATTTCCAATACTACAACTGAGTCGCCGTTGGGTACTGCCCCACGAAAAAGCAACTTGTCGTTGTAGCGGGTACGGGTAAAATACATAGTATCTCCTGCCGCATTGAATGTAGCAGGGCCATCGTGCCACTCAATATTCCATCTGCCCGTTTTGCCTGCCGACACATAATTGGTGCCACAATTACCGTTTTCATCACAGGCGGCACTATACAGGTTGTAACAGGCGGCCCCCGTCCAGTCAGTTCTTTTTTTGCGTACACTTACTGCACTATCAGATGCAAACACCAGATTGCCATTCCACAATGCCGGGGCCATTTCAGACCTGTCGGTATTAAATGCGAGTAACACAGGCTGCCCCTTAGGTATTGCTCGCAAATGTGTGGGAGCCAGTTCGCATCCCTTTGCCATGTTTACAGCCCGGCGATCTGTAGGATTATTAGCTACATACACTCGCAGCAGGGTAGCCGCAGAATCGTATTGTTGCAATTGCATCAAAACCTTTGCATATTTCAACCGAAGCGCATCCGTTACTTTATTCATTGCCACAACCCTTGCATAACAGGAGGCAGCTTGTGGAACATTGCCGGTAAGCCGGTAGCAGTCTCCCAACCGATTAAAGACCTGTGCATCATCTCCCTTCTCCAGTATTTTCTCGTAATACACTATAGCCTTCGAGAAAGCCATGTGAGAAAAATAGTATTCGGCTTTTATCTGGTCGGTATTGTCCTTGCCCTGTAAGCCCGAAGCAACGATCAATGACAAGCTAAATATCAGTACATTCTTTTTATTCATAGGATATATCTTCTTAAAATGCACGAATAAACCTTGGTGTTACATAACGAGACCGGTCGCGAACCAAGTCGTACCCAACTACAAATTCATGAGTACCACGGTCATAGGCACTTAAACCCGACACCAGGTAATCGAACGCATATCCGATATTGATGTTATGACTTACCTGTATATGTGCGATTGCTTCAAAAGACTTATCGGTACGATAGGTAATACCTGTAAGCAATCGGTCATAGAAAATACCAGACACATTAAAGTCGGCATTGAATGGCAACCGGTATTTACTGTTACCTGCATGCCGTAGCAATATTTGTGGTTGTATTTTCACATTGTCGTTTATGGTATGTACATAGCCCCCACAGCCATAGTAGCCACGCACCTCTTTGGCAATAGATGCCACGCTCTGATTTTTGTCGTAGTAGTTTTGGAATAGATTGGGTACCGAGAACCCAGCATAGAAATTGGTGCCATACACATATACACCAGCCCCGGCATTGGGTAGAAATGCATTTCGAATATCGCGGGTAAAAGCTACATCATTCTGATGACTGGTGATAAGCTGGTTGTAATTGGCAGTATACAATTTGAAACCACCACGCAATCCCATAGAAATGACGGTATTACCCTGCCTGATTCGGTAGGCATAATATCCCATTACATTGGTATTACGCTCTACACCTATCTGCTCGCTGGCTATACTTCCCCCAATGGCTACCGGCCTGAAGGGTTTCATATATAGCCCCACAGGTGCATCAAAAGTAAGGTTGAAGGTCTTAGGTGCACCTTCTATTCCTGTCCACTGATTGCGGTAGCAAACATTTACCGATGCAATATCTCTGCTACCTGCATAGCCGGGGTTATACAACAGTTTGTTATAGAGAAACATAGTATAGTGCAAATCGCTCTGTGCATACAACGAGCCTGAAGCAATACAAATGACTATAGAAAGAATGAATTTGGGGAATGTTATTTTCATAAAATCAACGTTTTACAAGTATGGTTCCGGTTACTACATCTTTACTTCCGGCTCCGCCATTCGGGTTTAACCTAATGACATAAAAGTAACTGCCATCCGGCATTGGCGTACCAGATTTGTCCCTGCCGTCCCATTCGTTATCATAAGATCGTTTTTCAAAAACCAGATCGCCCCATTTATCAAATAGCTGCACCACGTGGTTGGGATAACTGCCTAATCCGCTAATGACCCAATAGTCGTTTACACCATCGCCATTGGGCGAAACACCGGTATTGACTACAACATCTTCGCAATTGCTCTCGTCTACATATGCCGAAGTTTCGTTCCGGCAACCATTTTTGTCTACTACAGTTACCAGATAATTACCCTTCCATAATCCATCAATGGCAGCCATTGTGCCACCGGTAGACCATAAATAAGTGTAGGGTGCACTACCTCCTGATACCACAACCTCGGCAGTGCCATTGGGTGCGCGACAACGTTCATTGGTTACTGCAACCGTCAGTAGTAATGAGTCTGGTTGTGTTATACTTATTGTTCTTGTTGCAGCACAGTTATTATATTCGTCGGTAACATGTATTTCATAGTTACCCCGCGAAATTCCATTAATATCCTCAGTACCGGGTCCATGTGTCCATAAATATTTCCATGGGCCAACACCGTTGGTAATTGATACATCTATAGCACCATCGAAGGTATTGTAGCAACTGGGCTCCTGCACCCTGGCCGATATGATAAAACGGGGTACTGCCAAAACTGTAATGATGCCTGTATCCCAATTACTGCAACCGGCAGCATCGGGCCCTACTGTGTAGGTAATGATAGCCCTACCGGGACGCACAGGAGAGACCATACCTGTAATAGTGTCTACAGAGATTGTGCCAATGTCATCGGTACTCCATGTACCTCCTGCCACTGTACCAGTCAGCGTTATAGCAGCATTGGTACATAATTCCGAAACACCGGTGATAACGCCCGGATTGGGCAATGGGGCAATATTTACCAGTTTTACCGCAGTTGCTATGCAGCCATTTGCACCTGTAACCTTGAAAGACACAGTAACATCACCAACCGTATAACTGGTTAAAAAACCATAACTGGTTATGTTTGCTACCGATATGGGAGATGCAGTCCATGTACCCGGAGTTGTTTCTGTAGATGTATAGGTCTCCCAAAAACCTACGCATATTGTATCGGCCCCTATTATTGTACCGGCGTTGGGCGATGGTAATACCGAGATGGCGTACGTAGCTACACTGGTACCACATGCATTGGTTACTGCATAACTGATAATGGCGGAGCCCGCAACATAGCCACTTAACAGACCTGACGTATTGATTGTTGCTGCCCCGGTTGGTATAGCTACGCAACTCCAAACGCCACCAGATGCTGATGCAGACAGAACATTTGTAGCATTTGCGCAGATGGACGAACCTCCGGAAATACTCCCGGCATCGGGCAGCGAGTCTATAAAAACAACATGCACCGCTTCACTACTGCAACCACCCGATGTAATGGTGTAGGTAAACGAAGTAGTACCTACACCAATAGCGGTAACAACACCCGCAGGGCTTATGGTAGCCACACCCATGCTACCGCCGGCCCATGTACCACCCGATACCGATGGTACGATTGTAGCAAGTGCGCCTGTGCACAACGAAGCAGGACCAGTAAGTGTACCTACAACCGGTGCTGGTAATACTGTAAGTACATAGTCTGCAGATGCCGGCCCACAGCCATTTACTACTGCATAGCTAACAGTTGCTGTGCCGGGAGTTATACCAGATACAATACCCGATGCTGAGATAGTTGCCGCACTGCCAACAATACTCCATGTGCCACCAGCAACAGAAGAACTTAATGCAACAGTCTGCCCCTGACAAACTACAACGGGGCCGGAAATACTGCCGGCAGACGGGGCAATGTCTATAGAAATTGTACGAGTTGCCGCCAATAGACCACAGGAACCTCCGGCAAGCGTATAAGATACTGTGGCTATGCCCCCTGTAATGCCACTTACCATACCAGAACCAGTGATGGTTGCCGGGCCCGATACTGACCAAACCCCACCAGGTGTAGCGCACGCCAACCCGATACTACCACCTAAACAAAGTGCAGATGGCCCGGTAATAGGAGCAATAGCAACAGCGGGCGAAACCGTAACCATTACCACAGCCGTGTATGAGCCACAACTGTTTGAAACAACGTAGCTGATGACTGCCAAACCAGCTGATACACCTGTAACTACCCCGGTTGCAGAAACGGTTGCTGTAGCTGTAGCACCGCTATTCCATACACCACCAGTTACAGAAGCGTATAAATTGGAAGAAGCACCCACACATAATGTAGTACCACCAGTAATAATTGCTGGTGTAATGGAGGCATTTGCCGTAATGCTGTACGTTGTGATAGCAGAGCCGCAACTGTTGCTATGCAAATATGTGACTATGCCTACACCTGTAGTTACACCCGTAAAAACCCCGCTTGCAGTGATGGCTACATGGGGCAAGCCTCCCAACCATATGCCACCGGGAACAGATGCCGACAAAGGCCCGGAAGAAACACCCACACATACCGATGAAGGCCCGGAAACAAGTGCGGGCGATGGTGCGGGATTGATGGTGACAATATATGTTGCCATAGTACTGCCGCAGCCATTATTCAGCGTGTAGGTAGCAACAGCAGTACCAGCAGATACGCCGGTTACAATGCCAGATGTTACTATGGAACCTGTACCGGAAATAGTCCAGACACCACCTGCAGGACTTACCCCCAACGATACTGCAGCACCTGCACAAACGCTACCGGGCCCGGTAATAGTAACCGGTGCCGGAGGTGCATGGATAATGAGCACTGTAGTGGAAATGGCAGTACCGCAAGGGCCACCTATGCTATGGGTTATTACAGCAGTACCCACACTAACAGCAGTTACCATGCCAGTGCTACTGATGGTTGCTACGGCAGGGTTACTAACAGACCACAAGCCGGAATGCGGATGACTATAAGCCCCTGTTGCCCCAACACATAAACTGAGGGGGCCTGTAACCGTGCCTGTAGGCACCGTAGCCGATGTGATAGTAACTGTGTGTGTACTATGTACACTACCACATGCGTTTGTAATAGTGTAGGAAATAACTGCGCTACCTGCCGCCAGTCCGGTAACTACTCCTCCTGCCGAAACTGTTGCTACCATACCACCACCACTCCACATACCACCCGGTAGCGAGGCTGCAAGTGCCACACTCCAACCGGTGCAGGTAGCTGTAGGTCCACTTATAATTGCAGCAAGGGGTGCGTTCACTACCGTCAGTGCATGTGTGGTGGTAACAGTGCCACAAGTATTAGACCGTGTGTAAGATACAATTCCTGTTCCGGCAGCCAAACCAGTAACTACACCAGTACCCGAAACAGAGACAGTACCTGTACTGCTCCATGTGCCACCTGCTATGCTGGTACCAATAACCACAGTACTGCCGGCACACAAACTTACAGGGCCGATAAGGGCGGCTGTGGTGGGAGTTGGCAATACTGTTACCACCCGCATAGCAGTGAGCATACCACAACTACCCGAACTCACTGAATAACTTATGGTAGCAGTTCCGGCCGAGATACCGGTTATAATACCGCTCGATGAGGATATAACAGCCACAGAAGGTTCGCTACTTGCCCATACACCACCACCTATGCCACCCGTCCACAATGTTGTTGCTCCCTGGCACAGGGTAGTAGTTCCAGATAACGGCCCGGGGAAAGGACCTATCGCTATTACATTCACAGTATGGGTAGCTACTGCCGCCCCACAACTGTTTACCACCGTATAGCTGATAACAGTTGTGCCTGCGTAAACGCCCGTCACCACGCCATTACTGCCTGTAGTGACTGCCAAACTGCTGCTACTCCATGTACCACCCACTACAGTTGCAGACATGGTTATTGCCCCTGCTACACACAAAGTGGCAGGCCCCGAAATGCTGCCGGCCGATGAGGTAGCATTGACTGTTACCAAATGCGTAGCGAAGTTATTGCCACAGATGTTACTCACAGTATATGTCACTGGTACCAATCCTCCGGCAATGCCCGTTACTACACCACTACTGCTCACTATGGCTGCACCAGTAGCTGCCCATACACCACCGGCAGGTATGCCGGTGAGTACTGTGGTTGCCCCAGCGCACACAATAGCTGTTCCCGAAACAGATGGAGTTGGCGGAGCCCCGTTTACCAATATATTTTGTGTGGCAGTAGCAATGCCGCAAATAGATGAAACCGTGTAACTGATGATTGCACTACCTGCTGTAATACCAGTTACGATACCTGTAGCAGAAACGGTGGCGATACCGGTGGCGGCTACGGCCCAAATACCACCAGCAATGGTGGGTGTAAGCGATACCGAACTACCAGAGCAAATAGCAGCAGCCCCGGAAATACTACCTGCCGATGGAGGCCCCGATATAGTAATAAGTTTAGTAGCGTGTATGGTGCCGCAGCTATTAGCTGTTGTGTAACTGATGATAGCCGTGCCAAATGCAAGAGGAGCAACAACACCACTGGCCGAAATAGACGCATTGGGAAATCCACCCGACCAGGTACCCCCCAGAATTGTAGATGCCAAAGTACCCATACCCCCTACGCAAATAGTGTCGGGACCTGAAACGATACCGGCAATAGGTAGTGGACTTACTGTAACTACGGCCGCAACACTGCTGGTACCGCAAACATCGGAAATAGTGTAGGTAACAGTTGCAGTGCCCGCTGAAATACCAGATACAACACCAAATGAGGAAACCGATACGGCACCAGATGCCGACCATACACCGCTACCGGGTGCTGACAAGGTAGTAATAGCCCCCTCGCACACAGTTAATGCACCTACAATAGGCCCGGCAACTGGTAAGGGATGAACTGTGACAACTTGAGTTGCATAAAAAACACCACAAATATCGGTTATAGCATAGCTGACTGTAGTGGTGCCGGCAGATAGGCCTGATAGCATACCCCCAGCAGATATAGCAGCTACTCCCGCATTTGACGATAACCATGTACCGCCTGAAACAGGAAAAGATAAGGTAATAGTACTGCCTGTACACACACTGGCAGAACCGGCGATACTTCCCGATACAGCAGCACCGAAGCGTACTGAAATTGTATCGGTTGTAAACGCCGGGCCACACCCATTAACCAAGGTGTAGGTAATAATGGCCGTTCCCGGTGTGCTGCCAGTTACTAATCCGCTGGTACTTACTGAGGCAGTGCCACCACTTACCGACCATGTACCTCCCGGTAGAGAAGCAATCATGCCTATTGTCCAACCTGTACAAACGGAATCTGGCCCGTTGATGATGCCTGCATCGGGAACAACGTCTACAGTTATAGTTTTTGTTACTACAGCACTACCGCAACTATTGGCAAGGGTATAGCTTACGTTGGCTGTTCCTCCTACTATTCCCGTAACGGTACCGCTTGGGCTTACAGATACCCCACCGGTAGCAGACCACGAGCCACCGGTAACGGAATGTGATAAAGAAACCGTGCTACCCACACATACCCGGTCGGTGCCAACAATATTATCGGGAAGCAATGTTGTATCTACTGCAATAATATGTGTTGTAAATGCAGTACCACATGCACCTGCCGCAACAAAATAGCTGAGAACTGATGTGCCTGCGGCAATTCCTGATACCTCTCCGGAACCCGATACTGTAGCCACAGTGGGTGTACTGCTCCCCCATGTACCACCAGATATGGTGGGCATAAGTGTTGCGGTTGCCCCTGCGCACAAAGCAGATGGACCGCTAATGGTACCGGCAGGTGTTGGTGCATTGTTCACTGTTACTACATGCGTGGTATAACTTGTACCACAACTGTTACCAACGGCATAACTAATAGTAGCAGTGCCTGCTACCAGTCCTGTTACCACACCAGTGGCCGATACCGATGCTGATGGAGCTCCTCCTGACCACAAACCGCCCGATGCAGTAGTGCTGAGGCTGATAACTGACGAGGTACAAACTACCGATGACCCACTGATGCTACCAGCTACAGGTATGGGCAACACGGTAATAATGCGGGTAGCTATTGCAGTATTACACAAGTTGGCTACCAAGTAGGAAATGATTGCGGTACCACCTGCTGTACCGGTAACCAGCCCGGTAGTAGCATTCACAGTGGCCGCACCCGTAGCCAACCATACTCCACCAGTTGTGGTATTGGTCATCATAATAGAGCTACCCTCGCATACAGTATCGGCACCAGTTATGCCCCCAACTGTTGCCAGTGGGTTTACAGTAAGCGTTCGTACTACCGTGTTGCTGCCACATTCATTGCTTACAGAATAACTGATATTTGCTGTACCGGCACTTACCCCTCCTATTATACCAGCCCCCGATAGGGAAGCCACAAGCGGATTGTCTGAAACGAATATGCCACCCGACGGCGTAGGAAGCATTACAAAAGCATTGCCCACACATAATAGCGATGGCCCGGTAAGTGTTATAACCGGAGGAGTAAATGGCAATACAGTAACAGTACGGCTACCAATGCTGGTACCGCACGCATTGGTGATGGTGTAACTTAGTGTACCAGTACCAGTAGTAACACCCGTTACACTACCTGTACCCGATACCGTAAAAAATGAACTACCACCAGACCACGTACCACCCGATATAGATGCACTGTAGACCGCTGAAGCACCAGTACAAAGCGAGTCGGCACCAGAAATGATGATTGCCGGTGCCAAGGGGGCTACCGTTACAATGCGCGATGCGTATACAGTACCGCAAATATTGGAAACACCATAAAACACAGTAACGGTACCTGCGCCTGTGCCTGCCAACACACCGCCACTACTTATTGTAGCCGGGCCGGCAACTGTCCACACACCTCCGGGCGTAGCGTTAGCTAAACTGACTGAGCCCCCTTCGCATACAATACCCGCCCCAGTAATGGGGTTGACCGTAGCAGTAGCATTAACAGTAACCACAACGGTACTGCTACACCCTGCTGTGGTTACATACGATACCAATGCAGTACCAATACTAATGCCAGATACAGTACCGGAAGGTAAAACTGTGGCTACCGAAGGGTTACCACTACCCCACACACCTCCTGTTGGTACAGCGGAAAGTGTGCTTGTGCTACCCGGGCACAATGTAAGCGATCCTGTTACTGCCAATGGAGGCGTAACAACAATGGTAAACGCCTGAGTTAATGTACCCTGATCCGGACAATTATTATCGGTAAATGTTACAAAAAACGTATAAGTACCTGGTGCCACACCGGTAGTATTCCATGAAAAAACAGAATGAGGTGATGGGGTGTTATTGTTTGTAGTATTTAATACAGCCCCTGCCGGCAACCCCGATACGGTAACATTGATGGTATCGCCTTCGGGATCGGTAGGATTGATATACGACCGCACCACTCCCGAGCCTGCACATATCCTCAAGGTAGCAGTATCTACCAATACACCGGCAGTTGTACTGTCCCAAATACCAGATGGGGGTACATTGGTACAAGGGCGCACATAAAAGGTCATTTCGCGCTGAGAAGAACCTACCATAATGCCACCACGGAACTCGCGTACGTTGTATACTACTACCGACCGCTGTGCAAAATTGGGATTGAACCCAAGCTGCCCCGTACTGGTATCGAAAGAGTAGGAAGCTGGCAAACATTGCAATGGTGTAGACGGACCTATAAGTTGTCCGGGCCAGGCAGTTCCTGCGTAAGAAACCGGAGCACCTGCCGAGGTGCATGTTGTGCTACCACCGGTAGCTGGCACCAGCAAAAATTCCAATCGGTCCCCCTCGGCATCAACAGCTCCGGGATTGTAGCTGTTCATCTGGTTCAGGCAAAAGAATGGAGTAGGAATAGTAGTGAGTCTTGCATTAGAATTAGCCGGGAAAGAGAGATTATTCAGCGTATCGACCAATCTGATACTGGTAACACCCGCCGAGGAGAGGTTGGTTATAGAGACGGCTCTACCGGCTGTACTGATTCCATAGTCTCCGGCAAAGATAAAACGCCAGACCAATGAAGGCTCCGATAACGTGACGTTGGCACTGTATACAAATTTCTTGATACCCGGTATTGCGTATGCAGTGCTGGTACACTGCGTCATAGCCATGTCTGTAGCGCATACCGGAGTTATTTCAACACCTGCAGCCGGTGCTTCAACAGACAATGTAAGTGTAGTGTACATAGTTTCGCCGTTGTACACACACACCTTTGGTGTAGCAGAAGCAAGCGTTCCGAATGCGCCAGAACTGGCAGGCCCGCAATCGCCATAGAGTATAACGGTTACTTTGTAATTATTCCCCGTTACGTGTGCATAATGCATCTCTGCACCCACAATATGAGAGGCAATACTGTTGGTAGATGAGAATAAAAAAAGTGCGGATACAATAATCCTGATAATGTAAGATTTGTAAAGAGGTATCATAAGGCAATTGTATTTGAAGCGTGATAGAAAATGGGCAACATCTCTCAATCAGAACATCACACTCCCAATGAAGTAAAACAGACTGCAATAACTATACCAAAAGTTGGGATTCGTAATAATATGTAGCAGTTTTTTTTATTGACAGGCAAAAGCTTGTTATTATTTTGAACGTGTCTGTATCGGCTGGTCACAGATAGCAAATATCCTTTTCCCAAATAAGGGGAGAAATGACATTTACGTAATACATTTGCCCTCATTACCTATGAAAGTAACACAGCTAATAGCCGATACGAAGGATACAGTAATCTCCTTCGAAGTACTTCCTCCCACTAAGGGAAAAAGTATTGAATCTCTTTACGAACATCTCAATCCATTGATGGAGTTCAATCCTGCATTCATCAATGTTACGTACCACCGTGCCGAACAAGTGTTTAAGAAACGTGTGGACGGTACTTTTGAACGTGTAGAAATACGCAAACGCCCCGGAACAGTGGGCATTTGTGCTGCATTAATGAATAAGTATAAAGTAGAGGCAATTCCCCATCTTATTTGTGGTGGATTTAGTAAAGAAGAGACTGAAAATGCACTGATAGACCTCGACTTTCTGGGTATTAAAAACGTATTGGCTCTGCGTGGAGATGCAGCTGCCAATGAAAAATTCTTTAATCCGCACCCACACGGGCACCGATATGCCGAGGATCTTGTTAAACAAATTGTAGGCCTCAACAATGGTGTGTATATGGAGGATGACATAATGGATGGTGCCAAAACCGATTTTTGTATTGGTATTGCAGGCTATCCCGAGAAACATTTTGAGGCTCCGAATGCAGAAACGGATATCAACTATCTAAAAAGGAAAATAGACTTGGGCGCACATTATGTTACTACACAATTGTTTTATGACAATCGCCATTACTACAATTATTTAAATAAATGTGCTGAATTCGGCATCAACGTCCCTATTATTCCGGGTATAAAACCACTTACCAATAAAAAGCAGCTAACTACGATACCACGGGTATTTAACGTAGAAATTCCTATGGACCTTTACAACGCTATGATGAAGGCAAAAACAGAAGCCGATTGTGAACAAGTGGGTACCGAATGGCTTTTGCACCAATGCAAAGATTTGCTGAAAAACAATGCAAAAGTGCTGCATTTCTACACGCTTGGTAAGCCTCGTGTTATTTATAATGTTCTGAAACAACTTTTCTAAATACTTACATCATACAATGAATTATTGGCTGGTAAAATCGGAACCATTCAAATACAGTTGGGAGCAATTTACCAAAGACGGAAAAACAATGTGGGATGGCGTGCGTAACTATGCAGCCCGCAATAACCTGCGCACCATGCATACAGGCGATAAGGTATTATTTTATCACAGCAACGAAGGTCTTGCGGTTGTTGGTATTGCAGAGGTTGTTACAGAAGCCTATCAAGACCCTACAACAGAAGATACTAACTGGGTAGTTGTAGACCTGAAACCAGTGGAATTATTACCCCAACCAGTTACACTTTCTGCTATTAAACAAACTGAAAGTCTATCGCAAATGCAACTGATAAAATTGAGCAGGCTATCTGTATCGGCAGTTTCTGCCGATGAGTTCAAAATTATCTGCAAAATGGGAGGATTGTAGACAAACAACACTTTACGCAACTTTATTGTGTGTTAAGACACCATTAAACTTTGTTAATGGTGTTGGTTTTATTTGGCATAAAAAGTGTGAAACCATACCTTTGCGACTCAAACAAACATGCTGATGAAGAAGCGTTCCTTTAATTCTGCATGCCTGTTGTTGAGTGTTTTTTTACTTACCAGTTGCGATGCAAGCAGGAGGGTTACGGCAGCACATACCAGGCAACCAAAATTTATAAGTGGTATTTATCTGCACGGTCATAGTAAGACCGGTGTTGCTGGTGATGCTATTGATGATCGTAAAGGTGATAGCGATGCGCCTCTTGTCCTCACCCACTCTGGAGAAAAGCCTGTTCACAAAAATGTTGCCGACAAGGAAGATCCTCGTATGGTGGCCTCCACATTGCCGGTAATTCGCAGAAAGAAACAACAGACCGATTTGTTGGCCGCAGAGAATACAGAAGAAACAGATGCTACAGCAAGTACTGATGTAGAACCAATGGGACTACGCTATGCAGATATGGTAGGCATTTCTGGAAAATCGGCGCAAAATAGTTCAATGTATCGTTTCATACAGAAATGGTATGGTACTCATTACCGCCTTGGCGGTGACAATGAAATGGGGATAGATTGTTCTGGTTTCTCTCGAAAGCTGTATGGCGATGTGTATGGAATAGATATTACCCGTACCGCACAAGACCAATTCAAACACTGCAAAAGGAAAAAGAAAACAGACGAACCTGAAGAAGGTGACCTTGTGTTTTTCCGTCAGCGTGGCAAACGTATTACACACGTGGGTGTATACCTTGCCAACAATTATTTTGTACACTCTTCTACATCGCAGGGGGTAGTTATCAGTAGTTTGAAAGAAGACTACTGGCGCAGGCATTTTGTTGGAGTAGGAAAAGTGCTGTCAGACAATTCGTTGTCGCGTCTTTAATGACAGTGGCAGCTTGCCAGATACAAGTGTAGACAGGTAGCAATCAGGATAAAAGCTTCTGCCGAAGTAGAAATTCAAGTTGTTCGTTAGACAGGCTAAGCTTATTGGTCATTTCCCGCTCCTCAATTTTTTGTCGATATATATCATATGCACGGGTTATGGTCATATCCAATTCTTCCTCGTTCCATGGTTTGGTGAGATAGTGAAATATCTTCCCCTTATTTACGGCATCAATAACAGCATTCATATCGGCATAGCCAGTAAGCAAAATTCTGATAGGATCTGGAAATTCGTCCAATATAGACTCCAAAAATTCTACTCCGGTCATTTGGGGCATTCTTTGATCGGTAATAATGATGTTCACAGTATTATTGCGAAGAATTTTTGTGGCCTCTTCTCCGCTTATTGCTGTAAGCACATGATATTTGATACGAAAAACCGCCTTAAACGAAATGAGATTGTTCATTTCGTCATCAACGTACAAAATCGTAATTTTATCCTTATTCATTTTCTGCTATTAAAACCTATACCCATTACATCTTGAGATGCAGATGTAAAAATAATAAAACTTATTCGTTTAAAAAACAAAAGACAGGCAAATGTTAAC
>JAGKWS010000063.1 GCA_021151685.1 Chitinophagaceae bacterium | reverse complement strand
AATAAACCAGTACCGCCTACTATCAGTTTTTTGCCTATCGATGTGCTGAAATAATTTTTTCCGCTCATTTTGTCCGGATGTGTTTGTTTGAATTACAGAATTGCCGGTCACAAAGATAATATCTTGAAACTCAAAAACCCAATCAAACTGTAGTTGTTTACCAATTGGAGGTATTCATCATAACCAATACCAACCTGTAATTAAGATTTTTCAATAGAATGGAATACCAAATACTATTACCAAAAAAATGACAAAGCATGTGCTGTGCCATGACTGCTGTGTGACAAAAGCCTGTATTTTCGGTATTCTTAACGACCTTTGCGCAGCAAACAAGTATACATGAACTACACATATAGCTACGAACAACTTTACCAGTTTACCCACGGCATATTTATAACAATGGGTTGTAGCGAGAGTGATGCCGCAATGGCTACCCGCGTGCTGCTATCGGCCGATATGCGGGGTATAGACAGCCATGGTGTAGCAAGACTATCGGGCTATGTGCGTTTGTGGGAGGCCGGGCGCATTAATGCCACACCCAACATTAAGGTTGTGCACGAAACGCCGTCTACGGCAGTGATAGATGGGGATGCTGGTTTGGGACTTGTAGTGGCACCATTTGCCATGACAGTAGCCATAGAGAAAGCCAAAGTGGCCGGAACGGGCTGGGTATCGGTACGTAACAGTAATCACTTTGGTATAGCCGGCTACCATGCTATGATGGCACTGGAGCACGATATGACGGGTATGGCTATGACCAATGCCAGTGCGCTGGTAGCCCCAACATTCTCTACAGAAAGGATGCTGGGTACCAACCCGATAGCGGTGGCCATACCAGCGGGCGCACAGCCCCCCTTTGTAGCCGACTTTGCCACTACCACTGCGGCAAATGGTAAGCTGGAAATACTACAACGCAAACAGGCTGAGGCCCCACTGGGCTGGGTGCAGGAGGCAGACGGCACCCCAAGTACCGATGCCAACGCCCTGAAAAAGGACGGTTCATTGCTGCCATTGGGGTCTGACCGGGAACATGGCAGCCACAAAGGCTATGCGCTGGGTAGTATTGTAGATATATTTTCGGCAGTTTTCAGTGGGGCCAGCTATGGGCCATGGGCACCACCCTTCCCCGCCTATGTGCCTATGCCACAAAATATGCCGGGTGTAGGTTTGGGGCATTTTTTTGGAGCTATGCGGGTGGATGCATTCCGCCCGGCGGAGGAATTTAAGGAACATATGGATAACTGGATAATGCGATTCAGGAGTGCGACACCTGCACCGGGCCACGACCGGGTACTGATACCCGGAGACCCCGAACGCGAAATGGAGGCCATACGAACTAAAGAAGGCATACCATTGGTGGCCAGTGTGGCCAATGACCTGAAAGCACTGGGCGAAAAAGTGGGTGTTGCCTTCCCGCATTGATGCTGTTGCTTCCGGCAATATAACGGCAGACGGCCAATGTTGTCTGTTCTTTTTTCACAAGCTAACTTTACCAACCATGATATTTCGCAGTTCGGTTGCCTTTTGTTTGTCATTATTATCGTACAGAGCAGTGGCGCAGGAGGAGCCTGCCTACCCTACCGATTACTTTCGCAACCCGCTGGAGATACCTATGCTATTGGCTGGAAATTTTGGCGAATGCCGTCCCGGTCACTTTCACAGCGGGCTGGACATAAAAACCGAAGGTCGTGAAAACCTGCCGGTATATGCGGCTGCCGAGGGTTATATATCGCGCATCAAAACAGAGAAAGGTGGCTTTGGCCATGCACTGTACATTACCCACCCCAACGGGTATACTACGCTATATGCACACCTGAACAACTTTATACCATTTGTACAAACCTACCTGCGCCAAAAGCAATATGAAGCAAAGCGGTGGGATTTGGACCTGCAACTAAGTCCGAACCAGTTTCCGGTGCGGAAGGGCCAACAGATAGCGTGGTCTGGCAATACGGGTGGCTCTACGGCCCCGCACCTACACTTTGAGATACGCAATACCGAAACAGAACATCCGCTGAATCCTCAACTCTTTGGGCTGAAGGTGCAAGATGGCATAGCCCCTACTATACGCGAGCTGGCGTTCTACGAGCAGGATTTTTATGGCAATGGCCCCATTATTGTAACTATGGCACGAAAGGATGGTGCCTACAGACCATCGAAGTCGGCCAATAGCCGGTACAAGTTGGTGGCCGACACCCTGCTACTGCCTACGGGGCTGATAGGGGTGGGTATCAATGCCGATGACTTTATGGAGGGCAGCGAAAACACCATCACCTTCTATAAGGCGAGAGTGTATCTGGATGATGACCTGCAAAGTGAAGTGACACTGGATGATATAGGCTACGACCAGTCGCGCTATATGCACGCCTATGCCGACTACCGCACACGGCAGAAAACCAAGCGATGGATACAATGCCTGTTTCGCCTGCCGGGCAACAACCTGAACCAGCTATATACCCGGCTAAATGAAGATGAGGGCAGGCTGCTGTTTGCCAGCGATACTATGATACATGAGCTGCGTGTGGAGCTAATAGACAATAACGGCAACAGAAGTTCGGCCTTTTCGTGGATAAAGTGCCTGCCTGCCGAAACAATGCCGGCCCCCGAGGGCTGTACCTTCTTTAAGCAGGGAAAGGTGAACAGCTACAAAGACCCGGGCATATCTTTTACGCTGGATGAACGCCAACTGTACGACAATATTTGCTTTACCATAAGTAGCGAGGCCAAGCCGGGTGCGCTATCGCCTGCATACAAGGTGCATGACCCATCTATACCGCTGCACCACTATTTTGATATGGCCATGCGGCCCGACAAAACAATACCACTGGATATGCGCAGCAAGGTGGTACTGATGTACAGCGATGGCGGCGAGCCCGATGGCAAAGCGGCAACTCCTGCCGAACAGGGCTGGTACAAGGCCAGCGTGCGCAACTTTGGCACCTATTGGCTGGCTACCGATACCGAACCACCGATAATAACATCGGTACATAAAGACAATGCCAACCTGAGCCGGATGAAGCAAATAGCGGTAAATGCCAAAGATGCCATTACCTCGGTAAAGAGTTTTACAGGAATGATAGACGGAAGATGGGTATGTTTTGAGCAAAGAGGCTCTACCTACTTCTACGAGTTTGATGAGCATTGCACTAAGGGAAAACATCACCTGACATTTCGGGCTGCTGACGAAAACGGCAATGAATCGAAATTTGAAATAGACTTTACGAGATAATACGAAACGCCTGTAGACAGCAACAACTATAACCCATGGAAGAACTGCTTTGGAAGTTTATAGAAAAATACATGCCACTGACTCCCGAAGAAAAGGAGGGCATGTTGGCGTTGGATATATTTCATCGTTTTGACGAAGGCACAGTTTTGCTACGCGAAGGGCAGTACAGCACCACTGGCTACTTTGTGGTAAAAGGCTGTGTACGCACCTATGTGGTGACCGATGGCATAGAAAAAACAACAGAATTTTACTGCGAGGGCGAGACATTTTCGCCACCATGTGCTGTAACGCAGCAAGCTTCATCACTCTACATATCTTGCGTGGAAGACTGCTTGCTGGTAATGGCTGATGATGGCATTGTGGAGGCTTCTTTTGTGAAATTTCCCCGATTTGTGAACCTATGCCGAATAATAGCAGAGGAAAAGTTGGCCGCAGCACAAATACAATTGGAAGACTTCAAGACATCGTCGCCAGAGGAGCGGTACCTGCACCTGCGAGCTACAAGGCCACAGTTACTGAACCGGGTGCCACAATATTATCTGGCCAGCTATCTGGGCATTACGCCACAATCGCTAAGCAGGATGCGTGCCCGGCTGGCGAAGAAAACTGTGTAGCGAAATATTAGTCTTGCGCACCGTGCAAAGAAACCGTATAGCTCATTCCACTCTATTGGTGTAGCAAAACTTCAATACCCGGTCATTTTCTCTTGCCGCTTAGTGACATAGAAAAGCGGTTGTAGCTGCTGCGATAATCGGAATAGAATACAAGGCTGTCTTGCGCTATGTAGTAGGTAAGGTGGCTGCCGTTGCCATAGCCGTAATAACCATCATATTTATTATCGACAAAGTAGATGGTGTTGGCATCGCTACGTTTATCGCATCGAATGTAGGTAGCCCCCACATCGGTGTAGGCCATGTACTCGTCATATCCATCGGTTTTTACCAGTACGGTATCGCAATGGGGCATAGTTATGCGCACCGTTCTATTGGTTACAACAAGGTCGGTATCGAGGGCTATCCATGTGGTGGCCGATGTGAACTGTACATGAGCAGCGGTGTTTTGCCCATTACAATTCCATTCGCCTGTCAGGCGGGCAAGCGTGTCTTCGGTGGCTGCCGTAGGTTGGCTGGTTGTGTTGGTAGGGGTTGGCTGTGGGGTGTCTTGTTTTTTACAAGACGAAACCACGATAGTGGCTGCCAGGGGCATAACCAGAAAAAGATAGTGGTGCAGGCGCATATAACGAATGATTACAACTGTAACTAACCAATAATCATGCCATAAAATAGAAAATAGCAATCAACTATATGTACCCGACACGCTATCGCCATACATTACCCCTGTATTCTCAACGTTTTGCCACATTATGTCCCATTTTCCCACAAAACCTCATGAAACTACAATGATGCCCACCAATGGATAGCAGTATGCGCCCCATTTTCACATAAAAGCACCTATTCGGGCCCAATAATGGGAGCATTTACCACAAGGCCTTGCCGAATGTTCTTTTATGCCGCTGCTACCCTACCCGCTGTGGTTTTGGGTTGTTTTTTACGGCGGCCCCACCAAATGAGGAAGCCCGTAATGGGTAAAGAAGCAATAATGAGACTAACGCCACATGCCATTATTTTGCCCGGTAAGCCAAGAATTGCGCCTACATGTATGTCGTAGTTCATGCGCATGAGCTTTTGTGCCCGTGTGGTGCCGGGGAAGCGGCCCCATATATGCGCTACGGACATCTCTTGCAGCGAATACTGGTCGAAATAGCGGTAATCGGTTTTCCAGTAAGTGGTGGCATCGGGGTTTATGTTGACGGCTACACTGGATGCGGTATCGTGTGGAATATGTACCTCGAGGGTGCCCGTAGCGGTAACGCTATCGCGAAAGCGGTACCAAAGCCGATCTACGGCAGGGCCACCCTGTACCGGGTTACCCTTCCATATGGAGGGTGGTTCTTTATAGTCGGCCATAGACTGCCCACCCGATATGGTGGCATAATATGCTTTACTGAACCACTGGAAACCCCATACCAAGCCTGTGATAGCAAATATGAGTGCTACCGAAGCCACATAAAACCCAAATACCTGATGTAAATCGTAATTGAGCCTGCGCCATTTTGCGCTCCATTTTATAGAAAAGCGTTGCTTGCGTGCCTGCTTGTTGCGCGGCCACCAGAGAAACAACCCTGATATAACCATGGTAAAAAACACCAGTGTGGCACAGGCCACTACCGGTTGCCCCACCGCAGGCGGTAGCCAGAGATAATAGTGCCCATTGAGGACGAAGCGAAAGAACCCACTATTTTCATCGCGCACCTGCAAGACCTTGCCTGTGTAGGGATTGATGTAGGCGAGGTAGTAGTACGATTCTTTTTCGCTGTAATAGGATGCGCGTGCAGCTTTGCCAGAGCCCATATACGTAACACTGTGTACTTCCTTGCCGGGCAATGCTTGTGCGGCTATTTGTTGTAAAGAAGACGGCGGCAAGAGAGGGGCAGCTTCAACTGCTACAAACCTGTAAGGTTGCGTAGCGTTTTGTATTTCTTCCTGAAATGCATAGATGCATCCGGTAATGGCTATTATGAACACCAATGGCCCGGAGATGAGCCCGAGCCAAAGGTGTATGCTCCCAATTAACTTTTTTGTTGTCATAGGCGGGTTTAGAAGCGATAGTTTACTGACAGACGAATATTGCGTGGTGCTTCAGTCTGCCAATTGTAAGCCTTCAGCCATGCATAGTAAGAACCGCTGTACAAGTATTCATTCATTACATTGAAAACATTTACGGCTATCTTCATACGGTCGTTTTCCCAAAACAGGCCACCATCTACTTTCAGGTAATCTTCCAACCCTTTAGATGGATCGGGAGAAGGGTCCCAATAGGTAGCACGGTCGCCCAGCCATGTGCAGCCGGCAGAGATACCTGCCCCTTTCAGCGCACCACGCTGCAACTTATAGGTTAGCCATGCGTTGGCAGTATGCTTAGAGAAACCGGGAACCACATCTCCTTCCTTCAATGCAGTAACGCCATTGGCAACCTTCAGCACACGAGAGTCGGTATAGGCATAGTTGGCAATCAGGTTAAGACCCGGAGCCAGTGTACCGCGCAGGTCGAATTCGATACCCTGAGCCAGTTTTTGCCCCAGCTCTATGCTAAGACCAGATGCCGGAGATTGCGTAGGGTCGGCAATGAGTTCGTGTTCTTTCAGGATGCGGTAGGCGGTAAGGCCGGTGAACCAGCGGCCGCCATACCAGTCGCGCTTTACACCCACCTCGGTATTGCTGCCGGTAATAGGGCGTACTTTTTCGCCACTGGTAAGGATACCAGTTTGTGGCACAAATGCCTGATCGTACAATGCATATACAGAAGTTTCTTTATCAAGTGATACACTGAGCCCCACACGAGGAGTAAATCTTTGCGCTGTTGAAGGGGCACCACCATAGTAAGATTGTTTTACATCGGTATAGCGGCCGGCAAGGGTAAGACGTACTTTGTTGTCAAAGAAGCCCAGCTCGTCTTGCAGGTACAAGCCGCTGAATGTCTGGTCTACAAGCCCTCCGCCCAGTTGGGCACGCTCTTCGAGGGGTTTAGAGCGGTCGAACACGGGATAGCCCATAACCGGGGTGCTAAGGTTGGGCTTTTTAGGGTCGAAGGCAGCCCCGGCAGAATCGAGGTTGTACGTCTGGCTCCAGTCGGCTATGTAATCCTTGTTAGCCATGTCCAGACCACCCAAAATTTTGTGTGTCACCGAACCCGTCTGCAACGTACCATTTACAAAAAACTGCCCCATGGTCATGTTGCTGCGCGCATCCCATATGCTGATGCTACGAATCATGGTACCGTCGGCATTTACCACAGACGGCCACATAGAATACCCCTCCTGATTGTACACAAACCGGGCTACCTGTCCGGTAAATTTCCAACCTTTGCCCAAATCGCGCTGCAAAGTGGTGTACATGCTGTGGTCGTTCATGATAGTAGAGGGCGTGCCACCGGGCAACTGCGTAGACGCTACTGGCAGGGTACCAAAACCATCGGGAGAGAAGACGTAATACGACCCCACATTGCTCATTACCGCACGCTGGTAGTTATACTCGAAGGTGAGTTTGGTACGGTCATCTACCTGCCACGATACTACGGGAGCCACTGCATAACGGTCGTTATACTCGTTGGGGCGGAAAGAACCACGGTTCTGTGCTGCGGCATTGATGCGGTACAGCACCTTGCCGTCTTTGCTCAACTTACCATCCAGATCTAGTGTAGAACGGTACAAACCAAAGCTACCAACAGTAAGCCCAGCCTCGCCCTTTGTTACGCCGGTTGGCTTTTTGGTAACCACGTTGTACAAACCACTGGGGTCTCCGTTCGACAACATGAAACCCGCAGGCCCTTTTACAAACTCTATGCTCTCTACAAAGCTCATGTCCTCGGTAAGTGGGCCCCAATAAGAATTGACCACATTGAACCCATTGCGAAATGCCTGCACCTGTGCGCCACGGGCAGTAATGTTGGTGTACATATCGCCCCAATGCTCCATACGTACCAGACCACTCACATTGCGTACCAACCCATCGCTCATACTTATGATTTGCTGATCTTTCAGCACCTCTTTGGTAACCACCTGAATGTTTTGCGGCATTTGCAGCAAGGGGGTGTTTACGCGAAGGCTCTGCGAAGGCACATTGCTTTTGTAGTGGCCTGTATTGCTGGTTACTACTACCTCTTGCAGCTTTTTGTAGTCTTCGGTCAGTACCAGATTGGCACCGGCAACCTCGCCATCTTTTACTGTAACCGTTGTTTCCTCGGCCTTCAGCCCCAAAACGGGTACTAATACCGTGTATGTGCCGGGGGCTACGTTCTTTATATGGTAGTTGCCCTTTTTGTCGGTAGTGGTTACTATGTTGGTGCCCTTTAGTACTACGTCTACATAAGCAGCGGGTTTGCTATCGCCGGTAGTAATAACGCCCTTTATGCCACCAGTCTGTGCAAAGGCCGCCAGATGTGCCAACAATAATGTCGTTGATAAAAAATACTTCATGTGTCGTTGTTTGTCAGGGCACAAAAGTATCGGGCGGCGGTGCGGATGGTTTTCACAGACGGGAAAAACGACTTTCAATAGCAGGAATAAAAAATAGTGCTATACGGTGTGGTATACCGCAGAGATTCGTTTCCTACTTTACGCTTACTTTTGAAACCGGATATGGCTTCACTCAAAAAACTTGCAGGGCAAACGATATGGTACGGATTCAGTAACATAGCCGCCAAGCTGCTGAACCAGTTGCTTACACCCCTTATTACCTACCTGCTGAACAGCCCTGCGGGCATGGTAGATTATGGCAACTACAGCATGCTGTATGCCTGCATTTCTTTTGCCAACATCGTGTATACCTATGGATTGGAGACTGCCTATTTCCGGTTTTCGGCATCGGGCACCAACAAAACGGCCCTTTTCCAAACCACCTTCAGCTCGCTTATCATATCCAGCATACTGCTTAGTAGCATTATTCTGCTATACCGAGGGCAAATAGCCGAATTTATAGATTTGGCGGGCCATACCGAATACATAGTATGGTGTGTACTGATCATCTCTATAGATACCCTTGCTGCCATACCCTTTGCCCGGCTAAGGCAGGAAGGGCGACCCAAAAAATATGCCTTTGTGCGCATGGGGGGCGTGGTGGTGAACATAGTGATGACCGTATTTTTTATGCAGCTATGCCCCCGGTATGTAGCAGAAAACCCCGATACCGAGTATGCACGGTGGTATGCAGGTAATACATCGGTAGGGTTTCTGATATTGGCCAATCTGTTTCAGGCGGTATTTACGTTCTTACTGTTGGCCAAGGAATGGATGAGCTACCGCTTTGCGATGGACCGGCAATTGCTGAAGAAGATACTGGCCTATAGCTGGCCCATGGTGATAGGTGGCCTTGGCGGAATGGTAAATGAGACCATAGACCGCTTGATGCTGCCGAAGTTGTACATAGGCACGGCCGAAGAAAAGAAAATAGCACTGAGCATCTATGCTGCCAATTATAGAATTTCCATTTTCATCACACTATTTACGCAGGCATTCCGCATGTCGGCAGAACCCTTCTTTTTTTCGCAAGCTGCCGATAGAAATGCCACCGCTACCTATGCAAGGGTAATGAAGTGGTTTGTGATTACACTTTGTGTAGCGTTCCTGTTTACTGCGCTCTTTTTAGATGTGTGGCAATACATTGTAGGCTCGCAATACCGCAGTGGTGTGGGTGTGGTACCCATATTGCTGGCCGCAAATGTAGCACTGGGTATTTACTACAACTTATCGGTATGGTACAAACTGAGCGATAAAATGCATCTGGGTATGCTCATTACCGTTATTGGGGCCATCATCACGTTGGTGAGCAATTGGCTGTTTATACCCACCTATGGCATGTATGCCTGTGCCTGGACCACATTGGCCGCATACGCCACCATGATGGTGGTTTGCTACGCAATGGGGCAGCACTACTTTCCGGTGAATTATGGTGTACGCCGGTTGCTTGGGTATCTGGGGGCAGTGCTGGTGCTGTTTCTGGCACAAAAAGGCATTATGATGGCTACAAATGCTGTTTGGGCACATCTGCTTACGGGCACGCTGTTTATGGGCGCATTTATGCTGTTGGTAATGCGCAACGAACGTGCCGAACTGGCCAACCTGCCCATGGTGGGGCGTTTTTTCAGGCGGTGATTGGGGAACATTTATTTGTTTCATATAAAACATCTAACAAACATAATATTGTTCTACTTTTGCAGCGATTAAAATAATGGCAAATATGGATTATCCTCAAACTCTTGAAGAATTACAATATCAGTTGCAAGGTCGCTGGCAAAATATAAATGGTAAAATTTCATTTAATATTAACGGAAATGAACTTTTAGATATTAGCGGGTTAACTGATTTTGCAGGCGTTAAAATTGAAAAATCAGAGTTTTCAATAGACTTTGATAAATCTGAAAAAAAATGGAATTTATTCAATCTTCCACTATTCGGTTACAAATCGAACATAATTGAATGGAGTGAAAATAGTTTTACTGTTTTACTCAAAAACGTTCAAATACTTGCCCCGGGAGAAGAATCAAAACCAAAAAATGATGATAAAATAAAATATATTCGAGTTAACTGAAAAGAGTGATTCAAAGTAAGCTCACATCAAAGTTCAGCTAATGTTAATGCTAAAAATATCATGGGAGAGAATCAAATAATAGAAATTAAAATAATAAGAACTGGATATGATAGCCTTGTAGGTGTTCAAAAAACACAATTTGGTGTATTCCTCGAACAAAATGAGAGATACCAATACATAGGGAATCATACAGATAATGAAATTGTTCGTGCGAGATTGATATATCAGGCATTATATCCTGGGGATCAATGGGCAAATATGCCGGACTCAATAGCAGAAAACACAGAAAGAAAAACGAGAAGAGTTTATGTAGATGCGTGATACAAGTGAAAGATTTTAACACCACTAATTCCCTATTTTGAAATCTCAAATTGCTTTTGTGTAATTGTCCCCCTGTCATCGCTGATATAAGGCATAATAACAAAATAAACAGCACATAATATACATAAAAAGATGCCCGCCTTTCACAGGCGGGCATCGGTACTTTGGTGTGTGTTGATCGGATTATTTTCCGGCAAACTCACTTCTGATAACGTTCAGCGCACCACCAGCTTTGAACCATTCAATCTGCTGTTCGTTGTACGTGTGGTTTACTGTTATATTGTCTTTTGTACCATCGGCATGGTTCAGTACCACTGTAAGCTGGGTACCGGGTGCGAAGGTGGTAAGACCAACGATGTCTACTGTATCGTTCTCCTGAATTTTCTCGTAGTCGGCCTTATCAGCAAATGTGATAGCCAGCATACCTTGTTTTTTCAGGTTGGTTTCGTGAATACGGGCAAAGCTCTTCACCAATATTACGTTTACACCCAGGTGACGTGGCTCCATAGCTGCGTGCTCGCGGCTGCTACCTTCGCCATAGTTCTCATCACCTACCACAATGCTACCAATACCAGCAGCCTTATAAGCGCGCTGTACTTTAGGTACTTCGTCGTAGTTGCCATCCAGTTGGTTTTTCACCTTGTTGGCTTCCATGTTGAAGGCGTTTATGGCACCTATCAGCATGTTGTTAGAGATGTTGTCGAGGTGACCACGGAACTTCAACCATGGGCCTGCCATAGAAATGTGGTCGGTAGTACACTTGCCAAATGCTTTGATAAGCAGTTTCAGACCTTTGTAGTCTTGTCCGTTCCATGGAGCAAAGGGTGCCAACAGTTGCAAACGCTCGCTGGTAGGGCTTACTATAACCTGTACACCAGAACCATCGGCAGCGGGAGCTATGTAGCCGGCATCTTCCACATCGAAACCACGAGGAGGCATTTCGTAACCCTTTGGTTCGTCCAGCATTACTTCTTCGCCGTTTTCGTTCTTCAGCTTATCCTTCAATGGGTTGAAAGACAGGCTACCAGAGATAGCGAAAGCAGTAACGATTTCGGGAGAGGCAACGAATGCGTGTGTAGATGACAGACCGTCATTACGCTTGGCAAAGTTGCGGTTGAAAGAAGTAACGATGGTATTCTTCTTGGCGGGGTCGTTTACGTGGCGCGCCCACTGACCAATGCAAGGTCCGCATGCATTTGCCAGAACTACACCACCCATTTTGTCGAAAGTGCCGAGGAAACCGTCGCGTTCTATGGTGAAACGCACCAACTCAGAACCCGGTGTGATGGTAAATTCGCTCTTCGCCTTCAAGCCTTTGCTCATTGCGTTTTCGGCAATGAATGCAGAGCGCGAAATATCTTCGTAAGACGAGTTGGTACAAGAGCCTATGAGGGCTACTTCTACCGCATCGGGCCAGCCGTTAGCTTTTACAGCCTCAGCCATCTGGCTGATTGGCGTAGCCAGATCGGGAGTGAAAGGACCATTTACATATGGTTCCAGCTCGTCCAGATTGATTTCAATCAGTTGGTCGTAATATGCAGCCGGATTGGCGTATACTTCGGTATCGGGGCGCAAATCTGCGGCTACCACATCGGCCAGTTCGGCCACATCGGCACGGCTTGTACCCTTCAGGTAGTCGCTCATCTTCTGGTCGTAAGCAAATACCGAACATGTAGCCCCTATTTCGGCCCCCATGTTACAGATAGTGGCTTTACCTGTACAGCTCAGCGAGTCGGCACCGTCGCCAAAGTATTCTACAATAGCACCGGTACCCCCTTTTACAGTAAGAATACCTGCCACTTTCAGAATTACATCTTTAGCCGAGGTCCAACCGTTCAGTTTACCTGTAAGCTTCACGCCTATCAGTTTTGGCATTTTCAGCTCCCAGGGCAGGCCAGCCATTACGTCTACCGCATCGGCGCCACCTACGCCTATAGCTACCATACCCAAACCACCTGCATTTGGCGTATGGCTATCGGTACCAATCATCATACCACCGGGAAATGCGTAGTTTTCCAACACTACCTGGTGAATGATACCGGCACCAGCGCGCCAGAAACCAATACCGTATTTATTAGATATTGAAGCAAGGAAATCGTACACTTCTTTGTTCACATCTACGGCAGTAGCAAGGTCGGCAACAGCACCCACTTTCGCCTGTATCAGGTGATCGCAGTGTACGGTGCTTGGTACTGCTACCTTATCGCGGCCACAGGTACTGAATTGCAACAATGCCATTTGCGCGGTAGCGTCTTGCATCGCAACGCGGTCTGGTGCAAAGTTTACATAGTCTTTACCCCTTGTGTAGGCGGCAGCAGGTGTCTCGCAAGTGTGCGAGTACAGAATTTTTTCAGCCAATGTAAGCGGGCGGCCCAGCACAGCTCGGGCGGCGGCTACTTTACCCGGCAATTCCTGGTAGGCTTTCCGGATTAGTTCAATATCAAATGCCATTTCTATTTGGGAGCTTAATTTGCGTTGCGAAGTTACCGAATCCGACATAATAATTAAAATGCAAAATCGGAACACCCTAATGTAAAAAATATGGGATGTCTTACGTACCGTTTTTCAGACATCAATGCCTGATAAACTGCTATCGCACCGTGAAATGCCTGTTGCCGCTTACCGATAATTGTGCTTTTTTTGCAGTAATAAGTCGCGATACACACTATGAGTACCATTAAAAAATATGCGATAATAGTTGCCGGGGGGCAGGGAACCCGCATGGGCACCAGTATACCCAAACAATTTCTGCCACTGATGGGTATGCCGGTTTTATGCCATTCTATACTGGCGTTTGCACACGCTTTTTCGGATGTACGTATCATACTGGTGGTACCTGCCGACCAGGTGAATGGTGTGCATACCATCATCAAATCTTATATAGGCACACAAAATGTAAGTTTTGCAACAGGTGGCGAAACCCGTTTCCACAGTGTACAAAATGGATTGAAAGCCATAAAAGACGATGGTATTGTGTTTGTACACGATGGGGTGCGCCCACTGGTATCTAAAACACTTATATACCGCTGCTACGAGCATGCACTGGACCACGGCAGTGCCATACCCTGCATACCCGTTGTAGACAGTATGCGCCTGCTGAATGAAGACGGTACATCGGACCCGGTAGACCGGAACGGGCTGCGCATTGTACAAACACCGCAAACGTTTCAGACCAGTATATTACTGCCGGCATTCGAGACCGATTACCATCCGGCATTTACCGATGAAGCTACGGTAATTGAGGCCTCGGGATATAATGTACACCTTGTAGAGGGCGAGCGCGACAACTTGAAAATAACCAATCCGGGCGATATGATTATTGCCGAAACGTTGCTGAAAAGCAGTACATGACCCGCATAACTGGCATACTGTCTGCGATAGCCATGTTGATAACGGCTGCAATTGCTCACGGACAAAGTGTGCCTGTACCCGACTCGCTGAGCATCTTCAGCCAGCCTATAACGCTGGATACATTTGTGATACGCAGCAACTTTGATGTGCAGGCATTTGTGCGCAGGGCACGGGCCGATACCACGTTTTACAAGGCATTCCGCAGTATGCATTTGGTGCCCTACCGTATGCACAGCGATATAAAAGCCTACAACAGCGACCGTATAATAATAGCCACCCAACGCACCACAGGCCGGCAGGAAATAACCAACCACTGCCGGAGCATGGTGATAGAAGAACAACAAACCACGGGCGACTACTACAAGCGCAATGGCGAGAATAACTACTACACCACATCCTTGTTCGACTACCTGTTTGTAACCAAAGAACCTGTGTGTAACGAAGACGATATAGTAGCCGGCAAGATGGATATGAGGGGTAAGGGTAAGCTGGAACGCAATAAACACGAGCTGAAACAACTGATCTTTAACCCCGGCCATAGAATACAGGGCATACCCCTGATGCCCGACAGAGCATCGATATACGAGGAAGATGAAGCGAAGAAGTATGATTTCAGAATATCGCTTACGGAGCTGGACGGGCAGATGTGTTACCAGTTCCGCATTACCCCAAAGAAAGGATATGAAAAGGATGTAATTTATAAAGAACTGACTACTTGGTTTCGTCAGCGAGACTATGCCATACTGGCGCGCAACTATGCGTTGACGTACAGCAACATATTGTACGATTTTGATGTGGCTATGAAGGTGCGCACCTCTGAAATAGCGGAAAAAATGTAATTTTACATTGAAATAAGATTCAACAGACAATGAACAATTTTAAGCAGCACGATTTCTCGAATTACACCGTTCTTGATTCGTCTCCGGCACGCGGCGCGGGTACTATGTCGCGCAAGTTTATGTCGGGAGTATTTACGTGGATGTTTGCAGCATTGGGGCTTTCGGCTCTGTTTGCGGTACTGTTTGCCAGCAACGCATCGTTGCTGGGTTATCTGTACAATGTGACCCCTGAGGGTACCAAATTGGGATTGCTGGGCTGGGTGGTGATGCTGGCCCCACTGGGTTTGATGCTCACCATTTCTTTTGCATGGCAACGCATGAGTGCCAGTCTGGTAACATTGCTATTTGTATTGTACTCGGCTATTAATGGTATTAGTTTCAGTTTCATATTGCTTACCTACACGGCGGGCTCCGTAGCCGGTTGTTTTGCTACTGCGGCTATTATGTTTGGCGTAATGGCGGTTATGGGCTACACTACCGATAAAGACCTGACCTCGTTTGGCTCTTTGCTGACAATGGGTCTGGTAGGTTTGTTTATAGCTATGATGGTGAACATGTTGTTGCACAGCAGCTTTATGGACTACATCATCAGCTTTGCCGGTGTGGCCATCTTTACCGGTCTTACCGCCTACGATGTACAGAAACTGAAGCGCATAGGTGCTGGTATAGAGTTTGAAGGTGTGGGTGCCGGCGACTCTAAAAAGCTGGCCCTGCTGGGTGCGTTTACCCTGTATCTCGACTTTATCAACCTGTTTATCATGCTATTGCGTCTTTTTGGTAACAGGCGCGACTAATAGAAACGACAAAGTGCTGATGAGCGCAAAAAAAGTCCCGGACGGTTATGCAGTCCGGGACTTTTTTATATTGGTATGTGTTGCGAAAGACATGAGCATAAGGCATTGAAAAAACACGTCTCAACAAGGGTACAAAGATGGTACAATGAGGATTGCTGCTGATTTGCCTTACCTAAAAGACAAGTATTTTGTTGGCACGGCATCGTATTGTGGCATAAGTGCCACCACAATAAGCAGTCGAAACGGGTTTCTCCCTGTACTGTAGCAAAGATGCCTGCGGCTACTATATACGTACACCCCGGCGCACCCGGTATAGCTTGGCCAGCTCGAACACGGCCAACATACATGCCGCACCTGCAAGAGATACCACAAAATGGCTGTAGCCGGGAAAACGAAAACTGAACAAGGCCCGTAACTGCGGTACAAAAAGAACGGCCGTGAGCAACCCTATGGCTACAAACAGTATGATGATGGTAGCATAATTGCGCTCGGTGAGTACGGCAATAAACGACCGTGTGCGCGACAGGTTGGTGAGTATAAGAAAGATATTGCCCAGAATTAATGAGGTGAAGGTGATGGCTCTTATCTCGCCATCGAGGTGCCCTTCTGTGATGGTAATAAAATACACCGCCAATACCATGGTAAGCAACAGTAAGCCTTGCAATATGCTGCGCAACACATTGCGGCCACCAAAGAAACGCTCATTCAGGGCTCTGGGCGACCGGGTCATAATACCTCGCTCTTCCTGTTCCGACTCGAAAGCAACTGAACATACAGGGTCTATAATGAGCTCCATAAACACTATGTGCAACGGTAGCAACAACAGCGGTAGTTTTGGAAAAAAAGCTGGCAGCAGTGCCAACCCTATAATGGGGATGTGAATAGCCAGAATATAGGACATGGCCTTCTGCATATTATCGAATATGCGCCGCCCCAGCCTGACGGCCCCAACTATGGAGGCAAAATTATCGTCGAGCAAGACCAATGATGAAGCTTCCCGCGCTACATCGGTGCCCTTGAAGCCCATAGCAATACCTATATCGGCCGCCTTGAGGGCCGGCGCATCATTTACCCCGTCGCCGGTCATGGCTACTATATCTCCATTGTCTTTAAGGGCTTTTACTATCCTCAGCTTATGGTCTGGGGCTATACGGGCAAAAACACCTACCGTACGGATGCGAGCCTTCAATTCCTCATCGGTCATTGCCACCAGTTCGGCACCGGTTACTACCCCACTATCGGGTAGCCCGGCCTTGCCAGCTATAGCCTGTGCTGTGGCCGGGTGGTCTCCGGTTATCATGATGACTCTTATCCCAGCCTTCAGGCAATCGCTTATGGCTTGTGGCACTTCGGGCCTTATGGGGTCTTCAAAAGCCAGCAAGCCTACAAAAGAAAAGCCTATAGTAGATTGTTGCTGCGGCACATGAGATATATGCGCTGTAGCTACCCCCAATACACGGTAGCCACTTTGTGCCAGATGCCCCAAATATTGCATATACTTTGCCAAATCGGTTTCGCTATGCTGGCACAAACCCAGCACGGCTTCTGGTGCGCCCTTGCAAGCCGCTATATAGGAGCCATCGCTCCGTGCATATACCCTTGTCATGGCCAGCAACTCTTTGCTAAGAGAAAACTCTTTTACCAATTTGCCCATCTGCGGCGGCAGCCCCATGCTACCAGCCATAGCGTGTATAGCCATATCCATAGGGTCTATAGTTTCCTGCACAGAGGCCATTTGCGCCACACTTATTATTTCTGTAGCAGCTTCTGCACTGTCTGCTATCAATACAGGACCATATTGGGGGGTAGCAAATGCAGCCACTACCATTTTGTTTTGGGTGATGGTGCCCGTTTTGTCGCTGCACAAAACGGTGGCTGCGCCCAATGTTTCTATGGCCGATGATTTGCGGGTAAGTACATTTTTCTTAGACAAACGCCATGCCCCCAATGCAAAAAACACCGTCATCACCACCGGAAACTCTTCGGGCAAAATGGCCATGGCCGATGCCAGCCCCTGTAGCAATGCCTGTATAAAATGCCCCCTTGTAAGATATGCAACCACAATAACGGTAACACTGATAAGCGCACCGGCGATGGCAAATTTCCGGATGAGTACCTTCATCTCGCCCTGCAGGCGGGTGGGGCTATCTTTCAACGCATCCAAACTGGTGGCTATCTTGCCCAATTGCGATTGTAGCCCCGTTTTGGTAGCACGGGCTATACACCGGCCTTGCACTACCAGTGTACCGGCATACAACTGTGCATTGTCGTCATCGGTATGTTTGGCAACAGGCATAGACTCTCCTGTAAGCAGCGACTCATCTATCTGAACATGAGTAGTTACCAGTATCACCGCATCGGCGGGTATTCTATCGCCTTCATTCAGTATCAGCACATCGTCTGGTACCACCTCGCGGCCGGGTATGCGTACTTCTACCCCATCGCGCTTCACCAATGCACGGGGCGAGGATAACTGCTTTAGGGCATCCAGTGCTTTCTCTGTTTTGCGATACTGGTAAAACGTGATAGAAATTATCAACAGTATGGTTGACAGCAATACTGCCCCCTCGCGATAGTCGCCAAGAATCATGTACAGCGAGCCACAGCCTATGAGTAGTAAAAACATAGGCTCCTTCATTACCTCGGCAGCTATCTGTGTAACATTTTTGGGCTTTGCCGACGGCAACTCGTTATAGCCATATTGCTGTAACCGCACTTCAGCTTCCTTGCCAGTGATACCGTTATACATAAGCTGCAAAATTTACACCAAACAGCCCACTATAATGATGACTATCGTCATGACAAGCTACAGAGTTTTTTTATTATACCAACATAAATGAAGATGGCAGCAATGGCGGGTGGCAATATTATACACACAAAAAATCCCGGATAATTGTATCCGGGATGCAGGCTTTCAAATGCTATAAAACTAAGAAGACATTCTATTTTAAAAAGAAATTACAGACATGCAGTAATACAACTTAGTACAACTTGCAGGTTTCAGTAACCTTGATGCCGTTCTGCGTTTTTTCGTAAGATTCTTCTTTACACAGTTTCTCAGCTTCCGACTTTGTGTTGTATATGCGGTATTCGTTGGTAGTGCTATCTGGCAAACCCGGTGTGCCGCTATACTTGATGGCGCACTGGCAAGTGTACTTCTTGGTACAAGATGTAACTGTTACAGCACAAATAGCTGCCAATAATAGAACGGGTGCAGTAGGAAATCTCATGTAACGCATGCTGATTTTGAAGGGTTGAAGTTAGCAAGGGATGATTAGAATTCAAAATTTTGCCCACATCTTCGTATGTACCCGCCTAAAGGCCACCACCCAAATAACGCAAATTGCGGAGTATAAGTGCCACATCGGTACCGGCAGTATAGTCTTGTGCATAACTGTCGTTGAGTGCTTTGCATACTTTTTCGGCAGGCTGGTAGCCGGGCAACAAATTGTAAGGGCCAATAATACCCTGACGAATGGGGGGCAAATGAGCAACCGGCACACCGGCTGCATACCCCACCCACGACCGTTTGCCCCAAAGAACTGCTATACAAAACTGCAAAAAGGTACCGGGCTTTTTTACCACCATGGCCAGAAAAGGCCATAACAGCAGAAAGCAACCAGCAGCAGCAATATCTATCATACGCTTGTTGCGCAGTTGGGCAAAGCTGGCCAGGTTGTAACGGCGGTCTATGGTGTACAAATCGCCAGAGGTGGCACTGGAGTTGCTACCCACAAAACTATTGCCACCCGGCAGGTGAATCTTGTACTCATAATCGGCACCACATTGCTGCATTTGCCGAAACACTTCGTTATAGGTAAGCCCGTTAATGCAAAAGATTACTTCGTTTACACCGGTGGTGTAGAGCAATTGCTTCATATCGGCCACAGGGGCCAGCGCATCGGCCCCTGTACCGGATGGGCTGATGCGACCAGCCAACTGCGGAGCATAATTTACCTGACGCAATACAGCGGCCGTTTGCTCGTACGCCTCTTCGTTGGCTACTATTACGGCCTTGTGGGGCAGTGTATCGTAAGGTATGTATTTCAGAATACCCATACGATAAAGCAATTCGTGAAGCCCTAAAAGGAATACAGTACCAGCGGTACCCGAGAAAATAATAATAGCTCGGGAATAGCGATACTCGGGCGGCAACAAACCGTAATAGGCAAGTATGATAATAGTACCAAAAATCATACCCCGTGCCACCTTCAGTGCCCGGTAGGGCTGGTCGTAGGCTCCATTAAAAAACAACGCCAGCAACCACAACAATATGTAGGCCGGAAAGGTAGCATACACTACAGTGCCGGTAATAGGGGCCATATTCTTCACCTCATTTACCCAAAACTCTTTGATGCCCCACAGTGTGGTAAGCAGAATAAGCGCATCAATAAGTGGCATGTGCAACACCTTGAGTGCGCGCTTTACCGTACCCAATATGGCCCGCAACACAATACCCGCATGAATGAACAAAATAAACAAACCCGCCTGCTGTTTGGTGTAGTGCTTCCGTACAAACGTTACCAATGCTTCATTAAAAATACGCACGTAAGAGAGCGTCATTTTGCGGGTACTCTCGCCTTTATAGTGTATCAGGTCGGCCCCGGGAAAGTAAACATTCTGAAACCCGGCCTTTTGTATGCGGTAAGAAAGATCTACATCTTCGCAATACATAAAGTAATCTTCATCGAAAGGGCCACCAGCGATATCCATGGCCGAACGGCGCACCAACATACAACAACCAGACAGCACATCGACGGGGGCTGTTTCATGCTCGCCTATATGCACGGCATAGTATTTATTGATCCATGCCGACTTGCTGAATATTTTATTGATACCCGTAGTCTTGAAAATGGCTACCGACAATGAAGGGAAAGACTTTTTGGAGTCGGGTGCAAACTGTCCCTTACCATCTATAAGCCTTGGCCCCAGGGCACCTGCCCCCGGGTGGGCATCCATGTAGGGTATGGTTTTTTCAAAGAAATCTTCCGGCATTACGGTGTCGGGGTTCAGGAACAGAATGTACTCCCCTTTGGCAATCTCTACCGCCTGATTGTTGGCACGGGAGAAGCCCTTGTTATCCTTATTCGCTATAAGCATAACCGATGGAAACTTTTGGCGCACCATGGCACAGCTATCATCGGTAGAGTTATTGTCTACCACTATTACCTCTGCCGCAATATTTTCTGTGGCCCGCAATACCGAATGCAGGCACACCTCCAGAAAATACTTGACATTATAGTTTACTACAATAACCGATAACTTCATAAGCACCTATAACCAACCGTTTATGGCCCGCACTACAGAATAGTACCGCCTACGGGCCTGCAAATAACGGAAAAAGCGGCTAATAGATTGTGCAAGACTACTGTAGATATGTACAGCAGTTGCTGTGAAGTGCTAATATTGCACTATATTTTTACATTCAATACATGACGAAATTCCTCAGAACCGCTGTTATGGTCATTTTGATTGGCGGTATTACGCTGCTTGCCATTGCATGGTTTCAACCACAGGATATAACCATTAGGCGCACAGCAGTGATACAATCGCCATCGACCAATGTGTTTGCAGCGGTGGGTAATCTCTCTCAATGGAGCCGCTGGTGCGCCATGCTGGGCACAGACAGTAGCGTAAGATTTACCCATGCAGGCACAGAAGGTGCTGCAGGCAGCACACTGACGTGGGTAGGCGACGATAGCAAAACAGGATCGGGGGTGATAGGAAATACCGGCGTAGAGGGCACTACCCTGCACTATACATTTACCGTAACACGGCCGGGCGAGATGTGCGCCGATGGTACCATAAACACCCGCGACAGTGCCGGACAGAGCATAGTAACATGGATGTTTCACAAACACTTCGACTTTCCGGCAAACTTTGCGCTACTAATAGTAGATTTTGACAAATACATAGGTGGCGATATGGCTACCAGCCTTGCCCAACTGAAACAGATGCAGGAAAGTGGCCAACTACCTGTGACATCAGGTAGTACGCATGACTGATATATTGTGACTGGTAGTAGCCACGTATATAAAACATAGCCCCTGACAGCAACCTGTGGAAACCCGGGATGCATACAAATACCCTAAAACAGAGAACAGCACGGTGCAGGGCACCAATGCTGTCTCCGTCATCCACAAAAAACAAACTTTCAACACGCTGGTTTACGCATGTTGTTTCCGGTTGAAGAACCAATATATAAGCGGGAATATGAGTAATGTGAGTACGGTAGCCGTAACCAAACCACCAATGATAACCACCGCCAGTGGCTTCTGAGACTCGGACCCGATGCCGGTGGACAAAGCAGCAGGCAGCAGGCCCAACATAGCCATCAGTGCCGTCATTACCACCGGGCGGGTACGCACCCTAACGGCAGTGAATACAGCATCGGCCAGCGATAGTTTTTGCTTCAAGCCCTTTCCGAACTCCGAAATCAATATCACCCCATTCTGTACACAAATACCGAACAGGGCAATGAAACCCACCCCCGCCGATATACCAAAGTTGATGCCCGTAAGGTGCAATGCCAGAATACCACCAATGAGTGCAAATGGCACATTGACCAGTACCAATGCAGCATCTTTTACATTGCCAAACATGATGAAAAGCAATACAAAAATCATGATAAGACTGATAGGCACCACCTGCCCCAGCCGGGCAGATGCACGCACCTGATTTTCGAATTCGCCCGTCCAACCCAGCGAGTAGCCCTCGGGCAGATGAATGCCCTTATTTACTCTTGCCTGTGCATCGGCAATGGTGCTACCCAAATCGCGGTCGCGGATAGAAAACTTGACACCTATGAAACGTTTGGTATTGTCGCGGTAAATGAATGCTGGTCCGGTAGCACTTGTAATGGTAGAAATTTCTCTGAGTGGCACCTTCTCGCCCCTGATGGTAGGTACCATCAGATTGCCAATATCCTGCTCATCTTTGCGGTAGTCTTTCAGGTAACGCACCCGAACATCGAATTTGCGCTCTCCTTCATACTTCTGTGTAGCCGTTTTGCCACCTATGGCCATTTCTATAACGGCTTGAGCATCGGCCTTTGTTATGCCATATATAGCCATCTTTTCCTCATCGAGCAGCACACTTATTTCGGGCTGCCCTATGTTGCGAATGATACCTACATCTTTGATTCCCGGCACGTCTTTGATGCGGGCTATTACTTTGTTGGCCATGTCGTCCAGTACATTCAGGTCGTCGCCGTATATCTTTACTGCGTTGGCAGCCTTGATGCCCGCAGCGGCCTCGGCTACATTGTCTATAATAGGCTGCGAATAGTTGAAAGTAATACCCTGATATTTAGACAATTCCTTGTCCATCGCATCAATTATCTGGTCTACAGTGCGGCCATGCAACTCTTCCTTGGGCAACAGATCTACCTGAAACTGTACAAAATTGAATCCATTGGGGTCGGTACCGTCATTAGAGCGGCCTTCCTGAGAAAGCACCTGCTTCACGCCTTCAAAATGCATCAGTTTTTGTCGCAGCGTATTGGCCATCTTTGCGCTTTCACTTTGCGAATAACTCATAGGCAGCTCGGCTGTGACCCAAAGCGCACCTTCGTTAAGGGGGGGCAGAAACTCTGTTCCCAACCATTTTGCCGAAAACAGCGTAGCTACCAGCAACCCTATTGCCGCAACCATACTCCACTTCTTGTGTGCAAACGTATAGCTAAAGCCGCGCTCTACTGCACGATTGATAAACAGCACAAAACGGTTATTCTTTTCGGTAACGTTTTTGCGCAGCAGCAATGAGCATAACAAGGGCACCAGCGTAAGCGTGAAGATAAGTGCCCCCAACAAGGCAAAACCCAATGTCCATGCCAGTGGTGCAAACATTTTGCCCTCTACCTTTTGAAACGAGAAAATGGGAAGCAATGCGGTAATGATAATGAGCTTGGAGAAAAACACAGCCTTCCCCATATCGGTACCGGCTTTTTTTATCAAACCAGCTTTAGATAGCTTATTGAACTTCTCCATGCCGTTTTTGTGCGCCAGATGGTCTAAGGCCACAAAAAGCCCCTCTACCATTACTACAGCACCATCTATAATGATACCAAAATCGACGGCCCCCAACGATAGCAGATTGACACTCATACCCTTGAGTTTGAGGCAAAAGAAAGCAAACAACAACGCCAGCGGAATGATGACAGAAACAATGACTGTAGTGCGCCAGTCGGCCATGAATACAAATACAATAACCGTAACCAGCAATATGCCCTCTATCAGGTTGTGTATCACCGTTTTGGTACAGAAATGTATCAGATTGTCGCGGTCGTAGAAGGTTACCATTTTCACATCTTTTGGCAAGGTGCGGGTATTCAACTCTTCTACCTTTTCCTTCAGGCGGGCCAGCACCTCGCTGGGGTTCTCGCCCTTACGCATTACCACTACCCCTTCTACCACATCGTCTTTGTGGCCCAGTCCGGCCTGCCCTACACGGGGTGCACTACCCTCGCTTACAGTAGCTACATTACTCACCAGTACCGGGTTGCCATTATAGTTGCGGATGATGGTATTGCGGATATCGTCTATACTATTGAGCAAGCCTATACCCCGCACCACATATGCCTGTCCATTTTTTTCTATCACATCGCCCCCTACATTCAGGTTGCTGGCCGATACGGCAGCATATACTTCGGCTGGTGTCAGATCGTATTTCTGCAACCGGGCGGGGTCTACACTTACTTCATATATCTTCTCCTGCCCACCAAAGGCCACAACATCTGCTATACCCGGCACAGCACGCAGCTGGCGGTCTATCACCCAATTTTGCAAGGTAAGCAAGTCGCGCGTATCGCGGTTTTTGCTCTCCAGTGTATACCTGAAAATCTCGCCTGTGGGGCCATAAGGTGGCTGCACATCGGGCCGCACATCGTCTGGCAGCGATACATTTCGCAACTGATTATTGACCTGCTGACGGGCAAAGAAATCATCCACATCATCTTCAAAGATTATTTTGATAACCGACAGGCCAAACATGGTTACAGAGCGTACATTGGTTTTGCGCTGCACCGCATTCATAGATATTTCTATGGGGGTGGTTACAAAACGTTCTACCTCTTCGGCACTGCGGCCATTCCATTCGGTAACTATTATTATTTGCGTATTGGTCACATCCGGGAATGCCTCCAATGGTATGTTTACATAACTGAATGCCCCTGCTATTACCAATAGTATGACCCAGAAAAACGTAAAAAATCGATTTTTCAGTGAGAATGATATCACTGATCTGATGAGCTTGTTCATATACGTGTGAGGGTTTAGTCGTTTAGCGCATCATAAATCAGCAATTGGTTTTTCGTAATCACGGTTTCGCCGGGCTCTATGCCACTGCGTACCCACGCAGTATCGCCATATTGGCTACACACCTCTACCGGGCGTGTATCTATATGCTCGCGGTCTTTGTATACCATCACCCAGTTACGGCTCTTGTCGAATATGATTGCAGAGGCTGGCACTGCAATCATTTCTTTGTCTTCCTTTATTTTCAACGATACGGTGGCACTCATCTCGGGCTTTAGCAGCATCTCCTTATTGGGTATGGTAATGCGCACCTTCATAGACTTGGTATTATCGTCCAGCACATTGATGATGCGGTCTACCCGACCATGAAAAACTTTGTCGGGATAGCTGATGGTGCGTACTTCGGCCTCCATACCCTCGCTGATACGACTAATGTCGGACTCATTCACATTGGCCATTACCCACACTTCGTCTATCTGGGCTATAGAGAACATGCTTTCGCCCTTATCAGACCTTAATTGCATGTTCTGCGTAATGTTGCGGTCTATGATAAAGCCACTGATGGGTGCCACCACATTGTAAGTGGCATTCTTACCTATGCTGTATATCCTGAACACCTCATTGATGCGTTGCAACGATGCTTTTGCCTTATCCAGTTCTTTTTCGGCCAGCATTTTATCGCGCTCCGATGTCAGCTTTCCGGCATACATATCTTGTGCCACCTGTAGGTTTTTCTCGGCAATGGCTACATCATTAATGGCATCCAGCCGCTGCTTTTCGTAGTCGGCTATTTCGCTGCTGCGTATTACAGCCAGCACCTGCCCCTGATGTACATAGTCGCCAAGATCGGCCGACACTTGCGATACAGTACCGCCTACCAGCGGAAAAACCTGCGCCTGACGACTATTGTCGGCAGCTATTTTGCCATATACCTTTAGTGCGCTGGTTACCTGCCCCATCGTGGCTTTGGCAAACAGCGTATGTGCCAGCATGGTGTCAGACAGTTGAAATGGAGCTTGTTTTTCGGCCACCACATGCGGTTTGCATGCCATAGAGCCCATTATTGTTACGGCCACTATGGCCATTATGAATTGCTTATACATCAGTATTATTTTATTTATCAGATAATTTGGTGAAGAACCGCATGTACCATGAAGGCTACTTACGGATATATGCGTGCTGCGGTAGCGTAGTTTACCTCTTCGGCACACAACGCCAGTTGTTTGCGTATGCGGTTGAGGGCTGCAATACTCTCGTTATAAGACTCGAAAAAGTCTACAAACTCTACAATAGATATGTTCCTTTTCAGAAAGTTGTCGGTAATACCGTTAAGTACCTCCCGAAAATCGGAATTGTACATATGCTGCGACTGCTGGTACTCTGTAAGGCTACGCTGCATGTTGTCGTAGGCACTGGCCACCTCGGCAGTAACAGCATTTTTACTGATGTCTTGCAAAACAGTGGCTTTATCGGCCTGTACACGGGCCATTCGAATATTGCCCTGGTTGCGGTGCCACAAGGGCAACCCCATACTCAGTGTCAGGTTTATCTGATTGGCGAAGGCACCACCCGCCTGGTCGTAGGCACCACCCAATGTAAGGTCTGGCACGGCAAGGCTTTTCTGGTACTTGATGTTCAAAGCAGCAATATCGGCACTCATGCCGGCAATCTTGCGATCGGGCCGGTTGGCCAATGCGGCTTCTATCAAAGAGTCGCGCCCCGGCAAACGACTGAACGAGGTAAGACTATCTGCATCAAAACGTAATACTACTGTTGCATTGGTACGCAACAATTGCTTCAGTTTTTCCTGTTCGGCAATCAAGTCGCGCAGCAACGATGTCTTGTCATTGTTCAGGTTCAGGTATACCGACTTGAGGCGTACCACCTCACGGGCGGCAATATTGCCCTTGGCGGCCTGCACCTCGTACCCGGCTATAATGGTATCGAGCAGTTGCAGTTGTGCATCGAACTTGTGCAATGTACGGTTGTCGAAATACACAGAATAAAGACTGGTGTGTAACTGCTGTGTAAGCGACCGCAGCAAATCTTCCAGCTCCAGCGATGCCACAGTGGTGTTCTTTCTGGCCAGCTCTATTTCGTTGCGGCGTTTGCCACCCATTACTATCAGTTGTTCGGCCGATAGTACTTTTTGGCCAGTAGCCCCGGCATGAAGCCACTTTTGGTTTTGCGGATCCCATGCATTCAGTTCGCCCGATATTACGGGATTGGGATATAGTTTAGCCTGTACTTCTGCTGCCTTTTGTGCCGATACATTCAACTGGCCAGCTAATAATTCCAAATTATTTTTCAGGAATATCTGGTCGGCCTCGTTCATGGTAAGCCGCAGCGTATCCTGGGTATAGGCCACGGAGGCATATACCAGCGTCAGCATCAGTATGCCAACGACACGAATAATGAATTTCATAAAAAATTCTTACTGTTTGGTGAAACGTAAATGATGTAACACATACCGCTACGGGCATGGTTGTTCACAACAGCAGATGCATGCATCTGTGTCTTAGCAAACAGTAAGCGATTTGGGAGGAGGGGCTACTATATCGTAAAAAACGTCCAGCAAGCGTTGATCGGCCGGTACGTGATACAGCTTTGCAGCATAAAAAGAGAACTGGCCCATAGCTACTTGCGGAGGGTATGCTGCATAGGGTGTAGCATAGTAGTGGGCCGATTTGATATGGTAGAAATGCGCCTGATCGTCATCTTCGTCTTCGGGCGTGCTGTCGCGATGGCCCAAAAGAATCTGATTGACGAATTCTATCACACTGTTGATATCGTCGCGCTGCTTGCCATTGCATTCATACACATCTTCCTCATCTATCATGGGGAAGAACATGTAGGTGTTTACATGCATCAACAATACCAGCCAAACCAACAGTCTGCGCATAACGTATTGCAAAGCTAATTGACAGATTTGCAATACTTTGTTAAGTTGTCATGCTTCAGCAAAAATTTATGGCCCTCTCAGGGAGGGCCATAAACAAAAGAATCGGTATGTATTGCTGCCTATAACACAAGGTCTTTCGGATAATCGAGGAAGCCCCATTTTTTAACCACAGTACCCTTGCGCAGCAGCATGAGACCCGGGTTGGTGCGTACTGCTGTTTTGCTGGCAGTACCATCGAGCGTAAGCACTGGCACATGCTTCAAGCCCCACGCTTCCTGATAGGTTTCTGCTATATCGCGACTAACAGAACTGACCATGTAGAACGGAATTTTAGCCTCCTGCGCCTTGGCTATCAGTGCTTTCAGCTCATCTATCTTCTTCACATTGGCCTTCTCCGGCTCTCTGAGGAACCATAGATACACACCACCTTCTACCGACAAAATGTCTTCGGTCACATCATTATTATCGGCATCTATCAAACTGAAATCATGAATTTCGGGCTCACCTGATGCGGGCGAAATCTCTGTTTGATTTTTGCTTACAAACTTCCAGCTTGGGTCTTTCCACGGATAGTTCTCCATAGTAAATTCCTGTTTCACACCATTTTTTTCATAAATGAAGGTGGTGGTGAACTCGGCTGGTTTGTAATCGGGGCCGGGCTTCATTTTTTCAGATATGTTGTTACCCACTTTGTAGGGCAGGCAATCTTCTACAGGCAGGTGGTTCAGCGTCCACCACTGGAAACCAAATGCAAACACTGCTGCAAGACCTACTACGATAGCATTGATGGCGGCCTTGTTGAACAATGGGAACACACGATACCTGAATATGAAGAGAAACAGTACAATGACTGTCAATACCACATCTTTGTAGAAGGTAGCTGTGTTAGATATTTTGATACAGTCGCCAAAGCAGCCGCACTCCTTTATCTTGCCCGATGTGAGGGCATACCAGGTAAGGAAAGTGAAAAAGATATTGAGCAACAGTAACAGTGTTACGTACAAACGGAACACATTGCCCACAATCATGGCCACACCCGATATGATTTCAAAAGCAATCATCAGGACAGACATGGGAAGTGTATACTTGATCATGAAGGCCATGTCCCACACTTCAAAAAATTCATTCATTTTGTAAGTAAGCCCCAGCGGGTCGTTGGCCTTTACAACACCCGAAAAAATGAAAAGCAGACCTACGGCAACCCTCAGAATTGTGATAATAAACTTCATAGCTGTTTGTTGTGTATTGTGGCGTGAAATTAGTGATTTATACCTTTATCATTAATTGTTTATGCTTACTAAATGATAGATTGCCCACTCAAGTTGCATGTTCCTACATTCATAGCAAGTCATTAACAAATATTTACAATACCGACGCATAGTTTTGACCAGTTTCAGCACCGTTATATGCATCAGACATACAGCATCAGCAGCAAGGGGCGCACCCTTGCGTGGCACACACCATTGGTTATGGGTATACTTAATGCCACGCCCGACAGTTTTTATACCAAGGGTAGCCATAACACAGTAGATGGCATGGTGCAACTGGCTGGTAAAATGATAGCCGATGGTGCTACCATACTGGATATAGGCGGGGCCAGCACCCGCCCCGGCCAGCCACTGATGCCACCGGAAGATGAGCTGCCGAGGGTATTACCAATTGTACGGGCTATTCGCAATGCGTATCCGGACGTTTGGTTGTCTGTAGACACCTATAACAGCATAGTAGCCCATAGAACATTTGAAGAAGGGGCTGATATTATTAATGACATAAGTGGTGGCCAATTTGACAAGCAAATGCTGCCCACTGTTGCCACCATGAAAGCACCATATATACTAATGCACATACAGGGAACGCCTGCCACTATGCAGCTAAACCCGCAATACGAACATGTAATTGCCGAAGTGTTGCAATACCTTGCCGATGCCTTGAAGCGATGCCGGAATGAAGGCATTCATGATATAATTGTTGACCCCGGCTTTGGTTTTGGCAAAACCGTGCCACACAATTTTGAGTTGTTAAAAAATCTCAATTTATTTCAGACACTGGGGGTACCGGTACTGGCGGGGCTATCGCGCAAATCTATGGTGTGCAAGCCACTGCACATAAGCCCGGCAGAGGCACTGAATGGTACCACGGCCCTCAATATGGTGGCCCTGCAAAACGGAGCCGCCATACTGAGAGTACATGATGTAAAAGAAGCTAAAGAAACCGTTACGCTCTACGAACATTTACGAGCGTCCGGAAATTGATAATCATTACGCTTTTTCTTCCCATATGCGAGCAAGGTGTACCAGTATTTCTACGGCTTTCTCCATATCCTGAACGCTTACATATTCTTGTTTGGAGTGTATGCCCATTTCGCCGGTAAAGATGTTGGGGCAAGGCAGCCCCATGAAAGACAGGCGAGAGCCATCGGTACCACCGCGTATGCTCATACGCTCTACATCTATACCGGCACGGCGGTAAGCATCTTCGGCATAGTCCATCACCTGCGGGCAGGTATCCAGCACCTCTTTCATATTGCGATACTGCTCTTTTACTACAAAACTCATGGAAGAACCGGGGAACTGCGCTACAGCCTGCGCTGCCAACTGTTTCAAACGCTCTTCGTGTGCGGCCAGCATGGCGGTATCAAAATCGCGCACAATGAACTGCACAGTAGCTTGTTCTAACCCACCCTGTATAGATACGGGGTGTACAAAGCCCTCGCGACCATCGGTACGCTCGGGGCACCAAGTGTCTTTGGGCAAAGAATCTACAAAGGAAGAGGCCACTTTGATGGCATGTACCAACTTGTCTTTGGCATAACCGGGATGTGCGCTGATTCCGTTGAAGGTTACAATAGCCGCATCGGCCGAGAACGTTTCGCCTTCCAAATGGCCACGCTCGCCACCATCCAGCGTATAGCCGTAGTGGGCACCCAACTTAGTCATGTCTACAGCGGCTACGCCACGGCCTATTTCCTCGTCGGGGGTAAACAATATACGGATAGCACCATGTGGCACCTCGGGATGGGTGGTCAGGTATCGGGCCAAGTCCATAATGATGGCTACCCCGGCCTTATCGTCGGCACCTAAAAGTGTTTTGCCCGATGCCGTGATGATGTCATCACCTATGCGTTGTGTAAGATAGGGATGCTCTGTAGTGGTAATTACTACACTATTATCATCTGGCAATACAATATCGCTACCATCGTAGTTGCGGTGCAGAATTGGTTTTACATCGGCACCGCTACAGTCGGGCGCAGTATCTACATGCGAGCAGAAACAAATAACCGGCACATTTTCTTTGCCACTGGTGGCGGGTATGGTAGCATATACGTAGCCATGTTCGTCCAGATGCGCATCGGTAAGCCCCATTGCCTGTAGTTCTTCGGCCAGTATGCGGCTAAGGTCCTTTTGTTTTTCGGTAGAGGGCTGCGCCGCCGATGTGGGGTCGCTTTGTGTATCTATCTGTACATAACGCATAAAACGCTCTGCAACGGTGTGCGCATAGTCTTGTATTGGCATAATGGTTGTTTATTTTTTGGTAAAAGTAATGGAAGCAGGGTAGAATGCATATAATTAAGCTCCCAAACAATTATACATCGCAGTGCACGAAAAAAACAGCCTTTGAGATATAAGAAGAAAAACAAAAGAATTATTATTGTGCAATAATATGCCCGCATTATCACTTCAAAACACATCAAATGACTGTACTAGATTTCATGACAAGAGGGTACTTCCCAGAAGAATTACCTCCATCTTTTGATACTCTAGACTTTGCCAAGCTAAATATTGCTGACATAGAAAAAGCTATGCCACAAAAAAACACACCTAAAAAATGCACACCTTACTCCATTCCAAAAATAAAAGCATACCGTCGCCGTTTGGGAATACCTAACCCGGTATCCTATTTTAGACTTTCCAAAACTATTGCCGACAACTGGGCTAACATTACAACTTTTACAAATAGCTCTACATTCTCGACCTCTCGTTTACAATCAGACGTAAATAGTACACGAGCACTTTTTGTTCCCAATTTTCAAGAAACAACTAATGCGCGAATTATTAAATCAATCGGATATAAGCATGCGCTAAAAATTGACATTCTCAACTTTTATGGTACAATATACACTCATAGTATACCATGGGCGTACCACGGAAAAGAGTTATCTAAATCCAAAAGAAAAAGAAATGATTTGATTGGTAACGCCATAGATGAAGATGCAAGAAATCTACAAGACGGTCAAACAATTGGGATTCCGATTGGCCCGGATACGAGTAGAGTTATCTCAGAAATGATTGCCACGCGCATAGACATGGATCTAAAAAAGGAAATACCCAGTATAGCAGGCATCAGAGCGGTTGACGACATTTGGTTATACTTCAAAAATCTTGGCGATTTGGAAAAAGCCCGATCTGTAATAATAACCATACTTAAGAACTTTGAACTTGAACTGAATCCATCGAAAGAGAGCATTATTAATTTGCCCGAAGAAATGGAAAGTCAATGGTATTACACAATCAAGGCCTTTCGTTTCAATAATAAACGTCAAAGACAAGAAAGAGAAATCATAGCATACTTCGACATGCTCTTTCACTATGCAGCTACGTTCCCAGATGATAACATTATCTCATTTGGGATAACGAAGATATACTCTACGATAATAAACAAAGACAGTTGGAGAATATTCGAATCATTGCTGCTTAAAATTGTACTTATTGAGCCTAAATCAATAGTACATGTTGTAAAACTTTTAATAGCATATAAATCTAAAGGATACATCCTCAATATTACAAATATCGAAAATGCTCTAAATTCATTCTTGTTGAATAACCTAAATCTTGATAACCACTTCGAAATATCGTGGACTTTGTGGCTATACAAACAACTCAACATAAATGTTCAAAAAGACATATCAGACATAATTTCCCAAAGCAATAATTCAGTTGTTATATTGACAGCATTAGACCTTCGTTCCGCAGGACTCATTTCTCATAATATAGATACTTCACTTTGGGAATCGATGCTTAAACAAGAGAATTTATACCAAGAAAATTGGTTATTTGTTTATGAATCTTTAAAGAAGAACTGGCTATCAACACAAAGGCAAATTATTCAAAATGACCCATTTTTCAAGTTATTGTATGATAATGATGTCAATTTTTACAAAGCAGACATGCAGCCAGACATATCATCAATAAAAATATCAGCCAATGGCTACTTTTCAAAGAATGATATTGATTCCATTTCTGAAATAGAAGAAAACGAACACAACTCAAAAGCAGAAATCGTATATGACGATCTGCCATTTTAATATAACAAATAAAAACAATACGACAAATCCTGCTGACGTAAATTCAAAAAAAATCATATTAGACCAAGTGGTTTACACCTCTAAAGATGAACATTTCTCGATAGCTATTGGAACTGGAGATGGTGGAAATGCTTACGAAAACGCTGCGCCACGATTTGCGGTAAGGTGGAATGGCAAAAGTGAAACTGAGAAGGGATTTCCTACATCAAACGGACATCCAATGTGGTTTCAATTGCCTAATGACAAACTTGGCGACATCATCAAAACAATAGTAGAGAACGTTCACAAAATAAAACAGACTTGACAGGACAAAACACAAAAACTATTCAATATGGCTGGTTAAACTACAAAACAGAAAACCTCTTATTTTTACCACACCAAGGAAATGGTGTCTTCCTCATCAACCGCCCGGCAGGGCTGATGGCGCCTACAGTGCAGCCTGCATACAGGCTGGTAAATGTGTAGTGCCATGACCAATAACAACAAAAACAAGTGGTATTTTTCTATTTTCAAACATCTTGCCCAATGGGTGGCGTGGGCCATATTGCTATCGGGCATGGTGGGCACACTGGTGGCCTTGTTTTTATGGCTACTGGATGCCGCTACTCATTTCAGGTGGCAGCACCCATGGCTCTTGTGGCTATTACCTTTGGCGGGCATAGCCATCTACTTCATTTACAAGATTGCCGGCAAAAACGTAGGGGCAGGCAACAACCTGATACTGGACGAGATACATGAACCCGGCGCAGGTGTACCCGGCCGTATGGCACCATTGGTGTTGGCTGCTACCATCATCACGCACTTGTTTGGTGGCTCGGCCGGGCGCGAGGGCACAGCCGTGCAAATAGGCGGCAGTGTGGCCGGTAAGTTGGCCCAATGGTTGAAGATACCTCCCTCCGATAAGCGCACCCTGCTGATGATGGGTATAGCTGCGGGCTTTGGGGCTGTGTTTGGCACGCCTGTAGCGGGCGCAGTATTTGCCATAGAGGTACTGGCCATAGGGCAATTGGCCTACAAAGCACTACTACCCTGCCTGCTGGCCAGCTACATGGCCGACCGTGTGTGCAGCCAATGGGGCATACACCACACGGCCTACTTTGTAACCGGCGGGCAAACGGCAAACGGAGGGTTCCCTACCCTACACTTCGATGTGTTGCTATTTATAAAAGTTGCGGTTGCGGGCATAGCATTTGGGTGGTGTAGTCGCCTTTTTGTTGCAGCTACACACAGCATCAAAGAAAAAATGACAATAGCCATACCCCGGCACCAGTGGCTTATTCCGGCAATTGGTGGTATAGTTATCATTGCCCTATCGCTGCTACCGGGCAATACCGATTATCTGGGGTTGGGAGTAAATTCGGCACAAACTGGCGGTGTATCTATTGTCGGTGCTTTTGATACTGGCGGTGCCCATACATTCAGTTGGTTGTGGAAGTTAGCGTTTACGGCCATCACACTGGGTACGGGCTTCAAAGGGGGCGAGGTGACCCCTCTTTTCTTTATGGGGGCAACACTGGGCAATGTACTGGCGGGCTACATGGGTGCCCCCACCGACCTTTTGGCCGGGCTGGGCTTTATTGCGGTATTTGCCGGTGCCGCCAATACACCTCTTGCTTGTATGCTGATGGGGGCAGAACTATTTGGCACACAGCACCTGCTGTACTATGCAGCGGCCTGCGTAGCTGCCTACTACTGTAGCGGGCACAAAGGCATATACAGCGCACAGCGGGTACACAGGCACAAATGGGGCCGCAGCCCTAACCATAAAAAATAAGCTACGGTTTCACTTTCACCTTCAGGTCGGGCAGGGTGCGGGTAGCACATTCAGGGCACAGGGCTTTGATGTTGGTAAACGTCACTTCGGTATTTTCAGGTACTTCTGCCAGCTCTTTTTGCACTGCATTGGTGATGAAGAATGTTTTTACATTCAGTGTCACGGCACCTTTGGCGGTAGAGTCTTTGAAGGTGTAGGCGGTAACCGTGTACGGATAACTGTACAACGACTTTGGAAATACCACCCGTAGCTTGGTTTGTGTCAGTAATGTGTGCCGGGCTATTTCTTTCATTTCCAGATTGCCTATGCGGGCTACCGGCTTGGGTAGGCTGTCCTGAGTAAAGTTCACCGTCTTGAACACCCTTGATGTGCGGGTATCTACAATGGCCAACCTCATAGTCTTTTCTTTGGTAATAAAGGGCATTGCCAGTACCGAAAGGGTGTCGCCTTCCACCTCGGGCGTACCTATACGCAGGCATTTGTCGAGACTTTTTACCGTGAATGCCGAGGGCTTCATTCCCTGACAATATACCCTTATCTGGTTGTTGCCAGAACGGAACAAGAGCAAAGTATCTTTTCGGGCACACCATTTATTCCATACATGTACACTATCTGTTTGGGCGTGGGTACATAGGGGTAACAACAACAGCAGAAGGAAAAAGCGTATTAATATCATCTATGGCGAATATAGAGAATTAGAGCCGGTTTAAGATATATTCATTGCTATTCTTATGGTTGTTTTGGTTGGCACTTCGTTACATTTTTTTTGCCATAAGAAGGACTATGGCTGCAAAATGCGCCTCGTAATAAACACATGCAATAAATCTTAGACAGGCCCCCGTGAGCGGAAGGCTAATTTACAAACAGGCAAACCAACAAACAAACAGCCGGGAACTGCATGTACGTGAAGATGTCAAAAACAAAAAAAGTGCAGGACATGCCTGCACTCTATATATCATAAAAATAAAGTACTATTTACCCTGCTGACGACGGTAAGTCTCGTAACCAGGATCTTCTATGCTGGCAAATACAATGCAGCCATGCCCCAACAAACACAATGCCCATGCAGCAATTGTCCATGCATGCCATGGATAGGCCCAACCTTTTACTCCCTTGTCGTAGAACATACAAGAAAGTATAGTTGCTATGATAAACACAATAGTGTGTATCCAGAACATTGACTTTTGAGAAGATGTTGGCTTTATCTTTTTTGGCATTGTTGTGAAATTTAGTGTCCTTAAACACGGCAAAGATATACGCAAGTGGCAAAAAATCAAAATAACCACCCCGATTGCCATTATTTTTTTACCCACAAACCATGCAAGGCACCGTTCCCTACATTAACACTATATTTATGCCGTCAATAAGCGTATTATGCGCACCTATACAAAGATGTTTTCTCATTTTCGCCGCATAGCGGGTATCGCATCGGTACTGCTATTGTTACTGGGCTCATCATACCGTGCATCGGCACAGTACGACCTCAACTATATCTCTTACACCGACTTTTACGAAATTCTGGCACCTTATGGTCAATGGCTGGAGGATGCACAACTGGGCTATGTATGGTCGCCGGGAGAGGACATCAACTTTCGCCCCTATTACACCAACGGCCACTGGCAAATGACCGACTATGGCAACACATGGATATCGGACTACCCATGGGGCTGGGCCTGTTTTCATTATGGCCGGTGGACGTATGACGAGTACTATGGATGGCTATGGATACCGGGGCACAATTGGGGGCCGGCATGGGTGTCCTGGCGGTATACCGATGGTTTCTATGGCTGGGCACCGCTGTCGCCGGGCATCGAAGATGCGCAAATGGTTGCTACCTACAAATGCCCGTCGGACTGGTGGATATTTATTCCTGCCCGCTATCTGTATTCGGGCAACTATTACCGGTTTTGGTATGGCCCGCGCGATAATAAAAAACTGGTAAAGGCAGGCAATGCGATAACCAATGTAAGCGAGCGGGAGAAGGCTGTACACATTACAGGGCCATCGGCCACACAGGTGAAACAAGCTACGGGCAAAGCACCCGAGATATACCGTGTGCGCAGTTCCAGCAATCATAATACACGGTATCATGCCGATGAGATTCGCCTGTTCAAACCCGATGAAATACCATCATCGGCCGATGGGCGCAAGGCCATACCGCCCAAGGTGATACAGGCACCTCGCGCCATAGGGGCACCTCATAAAATTATAGAAAACAGTGGTACTGTGCCCCCCTTCCGCGAAGCAGTTATCAGCCGCACCAATGCCGAAAAGTTTGTACCAGGCACCAACATCAGCCAGACTGCCGAGCCGGAAAAGACGGTAAGGGTTGGTAAAAACCCCTACG